>NZ_JBHUMP010000012.1:0-120698 GCF_042685005.1 Sulfitobacter aestuarii
GAACCCGTCGCGCAGGGTCTCGACCGTCGCGCTGCCGTGCATACCCATCACCGAGATCAGCACAGTGATCACCACGATCAACATACCCGCCTGCGCCCCCGACCGCAGGATCAGCATAAAGCCCATGAAGTACAGCCCCCACATCGCCGTCACATAGACCATCGGCATGGGCCGCAGCCATTCGACGACCCAGGTCATGACCCATGGCAGCACGATCATCGCGATGACGCCGCCGATCAGCTTGGCCGGATCGAGCGCCTTGCGCTGCGCGGCAATCAGTCCCACCGGCAACGCCGCGATGATCGGCGGCAACACCGGATTGATAAGCGGGATCGCGGCATAGGCCAGCGCCCCGGTCAGACCGAGCCGGATGCCGTAATGCGGATCCTCGCTCGCGTCGGGTCTTGGGGTGACATACATATCAGTGCAGGAAACTCGTCCAGGAACGCAGCCGCTGCAACCCTCTGGCGAGCCATGCGACAGGCCCGCTGGCGTCGCCACTGGCAAAGACGACCGCATGGACCTTGCCGCCGACCCGAACCGAATTGGGCCAGGCCTCCATACCGCCTGCCAGTTCGATCCGAACGGGGATGCGGCGCGCCGGTTCGAACCAGCGGTTCGACGGTTGGCTGACCACCAGCCCACCCTGCACGTTGCGCCCCGGATTGATGCCCCAGGCGATGCTCTCGACGCTGCCCTTGAAGATGCGGCCGGGCAGGGCGTCGAAGAGGAGATGGACCGGATCGCCGGGATCGACCTGCTGCAGCTGGTTCTCGCGCAGATCGAGCGTGACCCATGCCGCCCCGGCATCGATGAAGGTCAACGCAGGATTGCCGGCGTCGATGAACTGGCCTTCGCCAAGCGTGACATTGGTCACCACGCCGAAGTGCGGCGCCACCACCGTCGCGGAAGCGAGATCGTATTGCGCCTGTTCAAGCTCCGCCTCGGCCGCCTGTATGGCCGGATTGTCCGCGCCCCGCGGACCGAGCTGCGCACGCGCGCTTTCCAGATTGGCCTGCGCACTTTCAAGCTGCGCCTCGGCCTGGGCGACGCCTGCGCGCGCCTGATCGCCCTGCGCCGTCGAGGCGATGCCACGTTCCTCCAGCCGGAAGGTCCGCGCCGCTTCGGCCCGGGTATTTTCCAGAGCCGTGCGCGCCTGTGTCACCGCCGCCTGCGCCGCTACGAGCGAGGCGCTCGAGGCGTCGATATTCTGCAACGCGGTTTTCAGCTTCGCTTCCGCCTGCCGCACGGCCAGTTCGAAAGGCCGGGAGTCGATGGAAAAGAGCGGATCGCCCGCCTGCACCACCGCGTCATCCTTGATATGTACCTCCACCACCTGTCCGGAAACGCGGGGGGCGATCTGGACGACATGCGCCGAGACGATGCCCCGGGAGGAAGCCGGTGTCAGACGGTCCGTCACCGCATATAAAACGACCAGGACGAGAAGCGTCAGGATCACGCCGATTGCGACCTTGCTCGCCGGGTTGCGGCGCTGGTTCTGGTCAATGGCTTCCGACATCAGTGTCCCCCTTCATTCCTTTGCCTGCGCTGTCGTTTTCAGGTTCCCGCTCTTGTCGCGATCCAGCCAACCGTCAGCGACCAACAACTTAACCTCCCGCCGCATGGTTTCACGCGGAATATTGGTGTGGAGCGCGATT
The DNA here is from genome assembly GCF_042685005.1 of Sulfitobacter aestuarii. Lineage (NCBI taxonomy): Bacteria > Pseudomonadati > Pseudomonadota > Alphaproteobacteria > Rhodobacterales > Roseobacteraceae > Sulfitobacter > Sulfitobacter aestuarii. Next base: position 1,659 of record NZ_JBHUMP010000012.1, read on the forward strand.
GAACGCACATTTACGCCGGACACATGCCTGTCCGAGCGCTCGGACAGGGGAGCGGCTTGTCGCTGGGCATGACCGCGGGGCGGAACCTCTCCGTGAGGCTTGTGTTGGTCCGTCATACGCAAGCCAATGAAGGGGAGACAGACATGCCCGAGCGTGACGACAACCCGGAATCCGCCCGGAACCAGCGCAGCCGACAGACGTCCAGTCCGGACAGCCGGGTGCGCGGCGGCGACAGTCAGCAACCCGTTTTCGACCGCGGCCGCGATGCTTACGGGCGCGGCTCCTATGACCCCGGCTCGCAGCGGCGGGACGGCGCATATCAGGCCGCGCAGCCGCCCCGCGATCTTGTCGAACCGGACCGGCAATGGGGATATCGACCGGAAGGATATCAGGGCAGTCGCGGCCGCGCCTATGAGGGGCGCCCCGAGGGTTTCCAGGGCGGCGGTTACCAAGGTTATGAGGGACGCGTGGGCACGCTTGGTGCTTGGCATCCGGACGATGACAGCAATGCTTCCGCGGCAGGCCGGTCGCATCAGGGTCGCGGTCCGAAGAACTACCGGCGCTCCGACACGCGGATCTATGAAGACGTTTCGGACCGTCTGACGGAGGACCGGCATGTCGACGCTTCGGAGATCGAAGTGACGGTGGCGGAGCGCGAGGTGACCCTGTCAGGACTTGTGAGCTCGAAACGGGCTAAGCGACAGTCCGAGGATTGTGCGGAATCGGTCAGCGGGGTGAGCCATGTGCAGAACAACCTGCGCGTCCGTGACCCGATGGCAGACCCAACGCCCAAAGAAGCTGGCGCAGATTCCGGCAAGAGCGGCGGCGCGGCTTCGCAACGGAAGTAGCGCCGCGATTGCAAACCGGTCGCGCCGGATCGCGGTGCGGCTTCACAGCGAGAAAGGAAATGACATGAAATCTCCCGACAGAAGAGATCGCTATCATCCCGAGCTCGACCGGGATGGGGAACGTAGCTATCAGGAAGAACGCGCCTATCGCGAAGGCCGAGGATATGCGGATCACCGGGAGCATGGCGAGATGCTCGCGCCCTGGGGAGCGGCCGCCGGGGGGATGGTGCCGAGTGCTGACCGCCCCTTTGACGAACGCGAGCCCTACCAAGACAGGTGGCATGACCCTGCGGGACGCGGCGAACCCGCCTATCGCGACAGGTCAGGCTATCGCGAACAGCCGAATTACCTCGCCGGGCCACGCGGCCCTGCCGGGTCGGGCCGCGACCACGAACGTAGATTTTTCGACCGAGCCTCGGACGAGGTTCAGTCCTGGTTCGGCGACGAGGCCGCGGAGCGGCGACGCGAGCAGGATCACCGGGGCAAGGGGCCGAAAGGTTATCGCCGGTCCGATGACCGAATCCTGGAAGAGGTAAACGAGGCATTGACGCATGATCATCTGGTCGATGCCAGCGATGTCGAAGTTACCTGCGCGGAATGCGAGGTCACGTTGACCGGCACGGTGGAGTCGCGCCATGCCAAGCGTCGCGCCGAGGATTGCGCGGATTCCGTATCCGGCGTGCGGCATGTGCAGAACAACTTGCGCGTATCCGATCCGGCGGCGACGTCGGGTCGCGCGGTCCTCTGATCACGACCAAATGCGGCCCCGGGCACGAAACCCTGTCCGGGGCCTCTCGTCATGGTGGAGCGGGGACTATAGGGCCAGTTGACGGCGGTGAGGGACATTCTCAATAAGCTGCCCTCAGCAAACACCGTCCGGCCCCGCTGCAGGCGATCATTTCAAAATTGGTGCAGTATTCTTCGGAACGTCTTTCCTATTGGAGACGTTAATCAACGTTGACGGTACCCCGAAAGGTGGCTCTAATGTGTCATGCTTTTGAAGGAATCTCGGACGGGCTCGAACATAAAACTCCCGCATCGAGAGAATTGTTCCTTCTTGTTCCCGTTTTTGGGGCGCCTCTGTTGTTTGTAATTAGTTAAAAACGTGTTTTGTCAAACAATCGGAGTTTCCATGTTTCTTTTTAATGAATTCGTAATCCCGTCTCTGTCCCTCCAACAAAATCTCATCAAGGCTCTGCGGTCCCGAAACCCGGATCGCGCGGCGGACATCACCGAAAACACCCCGTTGCACCTCGCCTGTCAGATGAGCAATACGAGCTCCGAAGGTCTGCTTCAAATCATCCGTCGGCTATGCGACTTGCATACGCTGGATGAAGCCGTTCTATTGCCGGAAAGCACGATTGGCGACGCCTGTGCGGAATTGGACCGTGCGTTCCTGGATCGGAAATTTCCAACCGATCACATGTTCTTCTGTCGGGCCGCGCCAGAACGACGGGTGGCCTGAACCCAACCGGTTGCGCTGCCGCCAAGCAGCGCCACCGGCCGGGTTTGCGAACCCGCGCAGATGCCTAGCCGACCAAATCGGACCGCGTCCCGCCGGGCACAACTTCATAGCCTGGCGCCTCGGGTTCATCGTCGGTCATCTCGGCGGGAAAACCCGGTGCCCGGATTTCGAGCCCGGTGGCATCCTCGAGCCGACGGATGATGTTGGGCGACAATTCACGCGGCCCGTAACGCGCCTGTCCGTCGCGGATGATCTCGTTGAGGAGCGGCGAAAGTTCCAGCGGCAAACCAGCGCGCTCGGCGATTGCCTGGAAGAGGCCGATATCCTTGGCCACCAGGTCGAGGGTGAAGGAAATATCGCGCGAGCCGTTGAGGATAACCTGGCCTTCGGTCTCATGAACAAAGGAAGTGCCGGAGGAAATCTTGATTGCCTCATAGGCGATGTTCAGATCCATTCCGGCGGCCTTCGACGTCACCAGAGCCTCGCAAACCGAGATCAGGTTCGCCGTCGCGAGATAATTGGTCACGACCTTCAGGACCGAAGCGGTGCCGATCGGACCGGTATGCAGAATGCGACGGCCAAGCCGCTGCAGGAGCGGCAGGACCCGCTCGAACGTCTCCCGATCGCAGCCCGCGAAGATGGAGATATTGCCTGTATCGGCCCGGTGACAACCGCCCGACACCGGGCAATCGACGGCTTTGCCGCCACGCTCTTCGACCAGAACGGCAAGGCGGCGGATCTCGGCTTCATCGGTGGTGGACATTTCGAGCCAGACCTTCCCGGGGCCAACCTCGGGCAGCATCTCGGCCATGACGGCGGCGGATGCCGCGGGTGAGGACAGGCAGGTGATGACGGCATCACACGCCCGCATCAGCTCCACTGCAGATGCTGCCGAACCGGCACCGCGTTCAACGAAGGCGGCGACCAATTCCGGTTTCTGATCCAGCACGGTGACATCGACGTCATTGCGCAAGAGGCTTCCGGCCAGTTTGCCGCCGACATTCCCGAGACCGATGAATCCAACTTTCATGTGGCAAGCTCCGTCGCGTGGTTGCACAGGAGACAAACATGTCACATTCCCTTTTGGGTTGAGAAACGAAGCAGCGACGCTTCGAAAGTCGTTTTCGTACGATCTGCCAAATCCGCCGGTGAATTTCCATTCCACGCAGAGCAGGGCGGAAGAACCAAAGCGCATCTGGCATACAGGGCTATCTTGCAGTCAGCCACGGGCAGGCTATCTTCTTCATTTCAATCTATGTTAATTCGAGAGTCGGACCTTTCCGTACCGCTGCAAGAAAAGCTGCTCTGATCATGAAGACGATGTCGCTCACCCCCAAGCGCGCAGAATTGCTTATTCGGAGCGTGACGGATTATGCGATTTTCATGCTCGATACCGAGGGTCATGTCGCAAGCTGGAATACCGGCGCGGAGCGGCTGAAGGGCTATACGCCCGAAGAGATCATCGGTCAGCATTTCTCCTGCTTCTACCTGCCAGAAGACCGCGCGGCCGGTCTGCCCGAAACGGTACTCGCCACCGCACTCGGCGAGGGATCGTTCCAAGCGCAGGGATGGCGGCTGCGCAAGGATGGCTCGCGGTTCTGGGCCAATATCGTCGTCGAACCCACATTTGACGCGAACGAGGTTCATGACGGTTTCGTCAAGATCACCCGTGATTTCAATGAACAGCGCAGGACCGAGGAGGCCCTGCGCAAAAGCGAGGAGCGTTTCCGGCTGCTGGTGAAAGGGGTGACTGACTACGCGATCTACATGCTCGATCCGAAAGGGAGGGTTTCAAGCTGGAACGCCGGGGCGGAACGATTCAAGGGCTATACCGAGGACGAGATCCTCGGCGCGCATTTCAGCCGTTTCTATCCTCCCGAAGATCGCGAGGCGGGCGTGCCGCAGCGCGCCCTGGCGACCGCTGCGGAGGAAGGGCGCTTCGAGGCCGAAGGCTGGCGGCTGCGCAAGGACGGCGAGCGCTTCTGGGCCCATGTGGTGATCGATCCAATTTACAACGATGACGGGCTGTTGCTCGGTTATACCAAGATCACCCGGGATCTGACCGAGCGCAAAAGGGCGGCCGAGGCGTTGGAGCAATCGCAGGAGCAGCTGCACCAGGCCCAGAAGATGGAAGCGATCGGTCAACTTACCGGCGGCGTGGCGCATGATTTCAACAATCTGCTCTCTGCCGTCATCGGCAGTCTGCGGATCGCGCAGAAACGTCTGAAGAAGGGGGAGGACGTCGATATCTTCCTCGACAATGCCATTGAAGCGGCCGAGCGCGGTGCCACGCTCACCCAGCGGCTGCTGGCCTTCGCGCGCAAACAGGAGCTGAAGCTCGCACCCACCGACATCGTCGCGTCGCTGAGCGACATGATCGAACTGCTCCAGCACACGATCGGCAGCAATCTGACAATCAGGACCGAGTTTCCCGCCGCGCTCGCCCCGGTGATGACCGATCCGACGCAGCTGGAACTCGCCGTGATGAACCTCGTGGTCAATGCCCGTGATGCGATGCCGGAGGGGGGCGAGATCACGCTCCGGGTCGATATGGTCGACATGCCCGAGAGCGAAGAGCGCTTCGTGCGGCTGGCGATCGAGGATCAGGGGCAGGGGATGGACAAGGCGACGCTCGACCGCGCCTTTGAGCCCTTCTTCACCACCAAGGAACGGGGCAAGGGCACCGGACTCGGTCTGCCGATGGTCAAGGGCATGGTCGAGCAATCGGGTGGTCGGCTGTTCCTGCATAGCCAGCCAGGTGAGGGAACGACGGCGGAAATCCTGCTGCCGGTCGCGGCGCGCGCTGTCGCGCCGGTTCCCGTGACTGAAAATGCCGCCAAGGCAGAAGAAACGGCCCTGCGGATACTCGTTGTCGATGACGAGGCGATCATCCTGCTGAATACGGCGATGATCCTGTCCGATCTGGGGCATGAGGTTCTCGAAGCCTATTCCGGTCCGGAAGCTGTCGAAATCCTGAAGCAGGAAAAGGTCGATCTGCTGATCACCGATTTCGCCATGCCGAAAATGACCGGCGCAGAACTGATCGACCATGCCCGCGCGCTCCAGCCCGATCTCAAGGTGTTGGTGGTTTCCGGCTATGTCGATCTGCCCGAGGGCGCGACGCTGCAGGCCCATCGGCTGACCAAACCATTCAGCGATTTCGATCTGATCAAGGCGATCAAGACGCTGCAGGAATAGGAGACGTGGGAGGCTGATTGCCGTTGCCCGGCCCAACACCGAGCGATCATAGTCTCTGCCATATCCAGTTGATGTAGATATTGCGGGAACAGCGATATGGCCCCACCGGGCGCATTGGAACGACAGGTAAGCGATATGCCGAAAGGTCGGGCGCCCGGTACCGGGTCGGCCGGGGCGGCGATTGCGATCAGCCTCGTTTCCCTCGTCTTCTTTGACCTGATGGGGCTGATGATCAAGCGCCTCTCCACCGACTACAGCGCGGCGGAACTCTCCGCCTATCGCAACCTCTTCGGCATGATCCCCGGCGTGATCGTGCTGTGGTCTTCGCGCAGCTGGCATCGCGCGGGGCGGCAGTTGCGCGTGCGGCAATGGGGGCTCATCTGCGGACGGGGACTGATCGTCGCGCTCGCGCAGCTGATGTTCTATCTGTCGCTGGGCCTGCTGCCCTTCGCCAGCGCGACCACGATCTCTTATTCCGGCGGATTGTTCATGAAAGCATTCGCTGTGATCCTGCTTCGCGAACGGGTAGGACCCATCCGCTGGACGGCGGTGGTCGTCGGCTTCATCGGCGTGATCATGGTGATGGGGCCGGGCCGGGAGACATTCACCCTGGCCTCCGCGCTGCCGCTCGCGGCCGCCGCGCTCTATGCTCTGACAGGCGTGACCGCCCGGCTCATCGACGAGGATGTTCCCAGCGCTCTGGTCAACCTCTATTCGACGGGCTTCGCGGTGATCGGCTCGCTGGCCATTGCCCTGTTCCTCGGCGGGTTCTCCCCGGTTCAAAGCGCATCGGATCTCGTCTGGATCGCCGCGATGGGCAGTTCCGGCGGGATTGCCGTGCTGCTGCTCATCATCTCATTCAGGATGACGGAACAGAGCAATCTCGCGCCGTTCAGCTTTTTCGGGATCCCCATGGCGTTCGTTTTCGGGTGGGTGTTCTTCGACGAAGCGCCGATAGAGGATCTCTTCCCCGGTGCCTTGCTGATCGTGTTCGGTGGTCTGCTGGTTGTCCTGCGGGGGCGGCAGCGCGATATCGCCTGACGTCACGCCGTGGCTGACACTTGGTCTTCATCGGGCGACGTCAAGAGCCTGCTCTCGCCGGAGAGAGCAGGCTCTTGACGTTTTCGCGGCGTTTCAGCCAATCGGACGACGCGCGGCGTTCGGTTCAACGCGCCGCCTGAAACGCCGTGTCGGTCAGCGGTCCACAGGAGAGACGGTCTCCTTCGATTGCAGCCAGCGTGAATGCCTTCCCGTCCCGCTCGATCGCGCAGCGCAGGGGGAATTTCACACCCTGGCGCAGGTCGCCTTCAGGCTCCGACAAGGTTATCACACCGTTTTCGATTGCATATTTGCCTGAGGCTGTTGCGCCTTTTTCGGCATTGCTCATGCGGAATGTGCCGTCGTCGGCAAAACGCGCTTCGATATCATCCGCGCGATAGGTGCCAGGCTCTATGTCGGCGTCGCGGTTTTGGTTCTGCGGTTCGGTTTCCTTGCTTGCCGTACCAGCTTCGGACGCCGCAGCGGCCTCCGACCCCGCCTGCGAACCATCGGACTGCAGTTCCGCGATACGGCGCTCGACTTCCAGCATTTCATCCGACCGGTTCGTAAGCAGTTCGGTCAAATCCCTCACTTCGGACTGCACCTGCGCGCGCTGTTCCTCGGCCGTGGCGATATCGGATTGCAGCGTTTTACGGCGGCTGGTGAGACCGGTGATCTCGTTGCTCAACTGTTCGCGCCGATCGCGCAGTTTCGCGACCTCATCGGTGATGCGGGTCGACATCTCCTGCAACTCGGCCTCGGCGCTGCGCGCCTCCTGGCTTCGTTTCTCGGCCTCGGCCAGCTCTTCGGTCAGCGACGCGGCTTCCTCCTGCAGGGCGCTCAGCGTCTTGCGCAGCGCACTCTCCTGTTGCCGAGCTTCGGCAAGCCGGGCGCCGACGGAATCAAGCTCCTGCTTGACGCCGGTGAGCGCAGCCCGTGTTTCCTCGCGGGTTTTCTCGCCCTGTGCGATCTGATCGGTGATGCGCTTGAGTTCGGAGCGATGGCTTTCCAACGTCGCCGTCTCCTGTTCGAGCTCGCCTCGTACATCTTCCAAAGCCGTCTCAACCGTATCCGTCTCGCCAAGCGCCGCGTCACGCCGCTCGGCCAAGGCGGCGAGTTCGGCCTCGAAATCCTGCCGCGCGGTTTCGATTTCCACGGTCATGCGCTCGACCTCTGCGGACAATTCGGTCTCGACCCCCGCCTTGCGGTCGGCAAGCCTTGCAAGTTCGGCATCGAATTCACGCGTCGCCTCAGCGCGCCGTGTTTCCAGATCTGTTAATTCGCCGCCTGTCGCCTCGATCCGCGACTGAACCTCGCCAAGCTCGCCCGACGCCGTCTCCAGCGCCGCCAGCGCGGAGGCCACTTCGTCACGTTCGAGTGTCGCGGCCTCGATCCGCTCGGCCATCTCCGTTTCCAGCGCGGAACGACCCGTAGCCTGATAGATCGCCCAGACCCATCCGATTGCCGCGATCACGGCCAGGACGAGCAAACCGGTGCGGTTGGCGCTGGATTCCCTATCTCGACCAGATTGCGGCTGCTGTTCGTTCTCGGCCATTTCCGTTCCTCCCTGAGACGACGTGACATGTATCTAGAGCAGGGAGGCGCAATGTCATTCAGGCGGGCACAGGAAGTTGCATTTTCTTGACCCCTGCCTCATTCCGACGGGCCCGGCAGGGCGGCAGGATCGTCTTGGTAGATTCATTTCGGAACGATCACGCGTGCCAGTGCTTCTTTCCTTCAAAGGAGACCATCATGCGCCGCGCCCTCGTCCTTGCCCTCGCTTGCGCCATTCTGGCACTTGCGGCGCTGACCTTCCTCGGCCTTTGGGAGGCGGATACCTGGTGGGTGCGGATGACCGACTTCCCGCGCCTCCACTACGTCATCGCGCTGCTCGTCCTGCTGGTGCTGCTGATCCTGCTGCGTCCGAAGAGCCGCACCCTCGGTGTCCTGTGCACGGCGCTGGCCGTTGCAGCCCTCCTGTTCAACGTCTGGAAGCTCTGGCCCTATGCCATCACGCAGGCAGGGGCGGCGGAGAGCTGTTCGCAGGACCGCCGCTTCACCGTGATGATCGCCAATCTTCAGGCGAGCCGAGAGGAAGCGGAAGGGCTTCTTGCGGCGGTGGAGCATACCGAACCCGATCTCTTTCTCGCCATGGAAACCGATCCCTGGTGGGACGAGCAATTACAGAGACTGAACGGGCAATTTCCCCATCGTCGGCAGGAAGTCACAGACGGATATTACGGTATCCACCTGCTCTCCCGACTGCCCCTGAGCGCATCCGAGGTCATGCGACCTGCGGGAACGGACACTCCGGCCATTTCGACCGAGGTCGCTCTCGGGCCGGATCGTATGATCCGTTTCATCGGTCTGCACCCGCGGCCGCCGCATCCGTCGCAATCGGCGCAGGCCCGCGATGCGCAGTTGATGTGGGCGGCGCTTGAAGCGCGGTCATCCGACCTGCCGGTCGTGCTCGCGGGGGATCTGAACTCCACGCCGTGGGAAGTCGTGGCGGAGCGTCTGCAACGGGTAGGGGCGTTTCTCGATCCGCGGCAGGTCTTCGGCTATCACGCCACTTACGATGCCCATTCCTGGTGGATGTACTGGCCGCTTGATCATCTGTTTCACCAACGCGAATTTTCGTCCCTGCGGATGGATGTCCTGCCCGGTTTCGGCTCGGATCATTACCCGGTCGTGGTCGAGCTTTGCCACCAGGTCAGTCCGTTTGAACCGCCGGAGCTTGAAGGCGCGGATCTGGAAATCGCGACGCGGGCCGCCAACGCGCTGGAACGCTGATCGGCGGCGCGCGGTTTGCCGCGGCACGAAGAATGAAACCGGATGCGAGGCCGAATGATCAGCTACCGCTGCACCGGATCTCGACGGGTGACTTCAGAGCCGATTGAACCGGCGCTTGTAACAGACGCGGCAAACCTGTTCGGGCATCGATCGGCTGTCGCGCCAGCGATGCAGGTTCAACAGACAGGGGAGGCGCTTGATGGATCGGCGAATAAGCCTGCTCACAGGGAATCCTCGCAAAATATAATTCGGTTCAAATAATCAGGCGGTAATCCGTGAAATCGGGTATCGCCTGAACAGGTCGCGTAAAGTTCGAATCTTCTTAATGCTTTGACCTTAGCAGGGTCGTTAACTGTTTGGAAGCTTTGCCGAATGCGGCGCCTCATATAGAAAAAGACGCATGTTACCGGGGAATGGGTTCATGCGGTTTGCATGTGATCGCCGTGCAAAATGCCCGCGGTGCCGGGAATTGGCAGGGGATTCTGGCCTCTGGAAATATTCAGCTTTGCGGCGGGAACCTGAGCTGAACGTTCAGCCCCTGTGATCCTTCGACCGTGAGGGTCGCGTCATGCTGGAAGGTCAGGGTGCGGATCATCCGCCAGCCGAGCGAGTTCGACCGTTCGGGCCGCTCCGCATCGGCAGGCAGGCCGACACCATCGTCGGATATGTCGAGGGCCAGACCCTGTTCGAAATCGCCCGAAACCTGCACCGCGATACGCCCCTGTTCCCGTCCGACGAAGGCGTGTTTATAGGCATTGGTGATCAGCTCACCGACGATCAGACCGATGTCGATGGCGAGCTTGTTGGGCAGTTCGAGCCTTGCACAGGACACGTCGATCCTGACCTGTCGGCTCTCGCCGCTGAATGCGCGTTCGGCGTTGCGGGCCACCTCGTCGAGCATCTCGGACAGCTCGATATCGCCCCCGGCGCTTTCCCGTTGCATCAGCTCATGCGCCTTTGCCAGCGAACCGACTCTAATCTCCAGCTCGCCCAGCACCCGTCGGGTCTCCTCCGCCTCGGCCTGCGACTTGCTCATGCGGATCAGCGCCACGATCAGGGCGAGATTGTTGCCGGTGCGGTGATGCAGCTCCTGCATGAGCAGATCCCGGTCGGCCAGCCCCTCGGCGAGTCGGCGGTTCTCCTCGGTCAGCGCCGCGGTCCCGTCCCTGGCGCGCAAGTCGTCCAGCGCCTGCATCGCTCGTTCCATGAGCTGCCCGTCATGGGGCGGCGGCACGGAGGGGAGAAAGACCGCCGAGATCCGCGTGCCCTCGTGGCCGGTCTCGACATCGAAACTCTCCGCGATTCGCTGCACCCCCCGCAGACCGAGCCCCATGCCGGTGGCGGAAACGACATCGCGCGTCGGGTCGAGCATCTCCTTGGAAATACCCCGCCCCTGGTCGATCACGGTCAACCCCAGCGCCGGCTTGCCCCTGACCGCGGTCAGCGTGAATGTCGCCCTTCCCCTCTGACCATGTTCGATCGCGTTGCGCCCGAGTTCGACCACGGCGGTCACCGCGCGGGTCTTTTCAAAGGAGCCGAAGTGCAGAACCTCCGCGAGTACCAGCGCCGTCTCGCGCAGCGTCGCGACATCGCCGGTCTGCTCGAGCTTTACCGTGGTCAGCTTCGCTGTCTTCATCTTTCCGGTTCCCGCGTGATCCGCGCCACGACGATGCTGGCATCGTCCCGACCGCGAAAGGCGCGATCAAGGAAGAAACCGGCAATCAGCAGCGGTGTCTTCTTCAACAATCCCGGGGGAATATGGGCCTCGCGCAGGGTTTTGAGGCCATCGCTGTGCATGATTATCATATCGCCCGCTGAAAGCTCGCCCGTCTCTTCATAGCCGCGCGTAGTTCTTGCGCCGATGCGGCCATCCCGCACGGCCATGCGTTTGGTGCTCTCCGCGCTGATCCAGAGCGTCGAGATATTGCCCAGCCCGGCATAGCTCATCACCATCTCTGGTTGCGCAATTTGCAGGATCGCGGCGACTGCGCCGCGCTTGCCGACAAGCGCTTCGGTCACCTGCTCCATGATTCCCCCGGGCGCGGCCGAGATCCCGGCCTCGCCTGCCGCCCGCATGACTTCGTCCGAAGCCTTCGCCGCTTCGGCCCCGTGCCCGAGCCCGTCACAAAGCAGAATATGAGTCGCGCGCCGCGATTGCTGCAACAGGTAATCATCGCCGCAGACGGTTTCGTTCGGATGACAGACCCGGAGCCCGACCGCATCGACACCGCAGTCGAGCGCGGCACCTTCCGCCATGAAGGAGCAGGCGATGGTGGTGCCGTTCTCCGCAGAACTGAAGATGTCGAACGTATCGGACAGCCGCCGGATCGCGCCCAGGCCCAGCCCGGCGGAATCGGTGCTGCTCTCCCCATCCTGGAACATGCGATCGACATCGCCGATGCCCGGCCCCCGGTCGGTAAAGATCATCACCACGCGCACCGCATCCGCCGTTCGGGTCACGTCGATGAGGGCGCGGCCGCGGGTCGCGTAGCGCAGGATATTGGTGGTCGCTTCGGAGGCGACGATCGCCAGCTCGTCAAGGCGAACCTCGGAGAGGCCGATGTCGCTGCCGAGCCGGCGGGCGAGCCTGCGCACGACGGCGACAGCGCTCCGGTCGTCAATCTCGATCCACTGATTCATAGCTTCACACCCATGGAGACGATGGTTCCCTTGCCGGGGGCGGGGCGGATCTCGAAATCGTGCGACAGCCGCTTGGCGCCGCCGAGACCGCGCCCGAGGCCGCCGGCGGTCGTATAGCCCTCGGAAAGGGCGAGCGTCACATCCTCGATACCCGGACCTGAATCCCGGCATTCGATATGCAGATATGTCTTGGTCGCGTCGAGATAGATCGAGATCTCGCCGCCGCCGCCATGCACGATGGCATTGCGGGCGATTTCGCTCACCGCGGTCGCGAAACGGGTCACACGCAGCGCCGAGGCATTGCGTTCCTTCATGAAACGCGCGACGGCCTGCCTTGCCGCCACCACATCGCGATTTGTCTCCAGCTTGACCGTCGCAAGCGGTGCATGGGAAGCCGGCCGCCCTTCCTCACTCACGCCGCAACTGTGACAGGGCATGGGTAAGGCTGAGCGCGGTGCGGATCTCCGGCAGATACATGCCGAGCTCGACAAGGGTGACCGCGACGGTGGGGCGCATCCCCACGACATAGGTTTCCGCCGCGAGCAGCCGCGAAATCCCCGCCAATTGGGCGATGACGCGCCCGACGAAAGTGTCCACGATCTCCAGCGCACTGATATCGAGGATCACGCCGCGCACATCGTTCCTGGCGATCCGGTTCGACAGCGTATCCTGAAGCTCCATGATCTCGGTATCGGTGACATCGTCCTGGATCGAGACGAGCAACGCCTTCTCGACAAGATTTATGGAGGTCACACCGGACAAGTCAGGCCGCCTCGGTGGTCTTGATGACGTAGCCGACCTTCAGCAGTGCGTCGGACAGCGCCGTGCGGATGCTGGAACGGGTCGAAACGGTGCCGACATCGATGCCGAGCTGGACCATGGTCTGGGCAATCATCGGGCTGATGCCGCTGATTATGCATTCTGCGCCCATGAGCCGTACCGCCGCCGCCGCGCGCAGAAGATGCTGCGCGACCTGCGTGTCCACGGTGCCGACACCGGTGATGTCCATGATCACCACTTCGGCCTGTCGTTCGAGGATGGTTTCCAGAAGGTTCTCCATGACCTCCTGCGCGCGGGCGGAATCCAGCGTTCCGATCAACGGCAGGGTCAGCACGCGGTCCCAGAGCTCCACGACCGGTGTCGACAGTTCCAGCATTTCCTGACGCTGACGTTCGATGATCTGGTCGCGCTCGCTGATGAAGATCTCGTTGGTATAGATCGCGAAGGCGTCGACCAGCCGGGTGACCAGCAGGACATCGCGGATCAGACCGCCATGATCCGAGCTCAGCTTCACTTCGAGGCGCTTGAAGAGCGGCTCCTTCAGCGCGAGAATGAAGGTCGCCATTTCGGTCGGCGTGACGCCGCGGCTGACGCGTTCCTTGCTGACATCCGCGAGCACCGCCCGCAGGTCTTCCCAGGATTCGTCTTCCAGGCTGAACTTGTCGTCGGCGACTCCGGCCCGGATGCCCTTCGCGAAGGCCTGCAGAAGCTCGCGGTTCTGCGCACGGCTTTCTGAATCCGAGAACAGGTCGGAACGCTTGACGCCCTCTTTCACCTGTGTGCCGAGCCATTCCTCGATGATACCGGAAAAATCGGTTTCGAGGATTGATAGAATATTAGCCGTCGCGGATTGCGGCATGTGTAACCCCAGTACATTGAACTGCCGTACGTAAGCCAATTGCGCAAAGGAGTGTCAATGCCAATTCCCCGCATCGGTAAGGTTGCGCCGGTCCCTGCGGCAATACTCCCCCCGACGTTTCCGCATAGAGCGCTGATGATATTGCATGGATCACTGGGCAGTATTTCGCAGCGTGAAAGGAACATGCGCAGACGGCGCGCTGACCTTTGCAATATGCCATCTATTGGCGATCACATCCGTATCATCTGAACGCAGGACCCCGGCAAGCTATTGTGCCAATGCCGTTTCGATCTGCGACAGGAGCAGCGGAATTCGAACCGGCTTCTGAAGCAACGGCGCGATTGGCAGATGTTGGGCGATGTAATCCGGCCCGTAGCCCGAGACATAGACGAAAGGAATCCCACGCTCCTGCAGATCCGAGGCGATCGCGTTGGGACATTCGCCGTTGAGATTGGCGTCCAGAATGGCGAAATCCGGTGTCTGGCCGCGCAGCATATCAGCGGCGGCGGAGAGCGTCGTGGCCGGGCCGATGATCTCATAGCCCTCTTCTTCGAGCTGCATGGTCAGATCGAGCCCAACGAGAACCTCGTCTTCGACAATCAATATGCTCTTTACCCGATTTGCCATCTCTCAGTCCTGCTCCCGCGCTCTCGTCAGAATGAAATTTTCGAGAACGGCGGCCTGCGCCTCGATCTCATGGGCGGAGGTCTCGAAGCCCTGCACACTCGATCCGCGCCCCGCCTCGCGCCCTTCGCGGGCCAGTCGCCGCAACAGCTCGGTGCGTTCTCGCAGACCGCGCAGCGCCGCCCATAGCGCCTCGTCGAGCCGTCCGGCCTGCGCCTCGCTGAGGGCATCTGCGGTATAGGCATGACCCACGTGGCAGCGGTAGCGCAGGATCTCGTCGTCGATTTCCCAGAGGTTACCGTTGCAGCTCGGGCAGGCGAAGGGGCTGCGCTTGCCCATCCGGTCCTCGGCGGGGATCGACAGCCCGCGCCCGAGCGCCATGCGCGCTTCGGCCAGGATGGTTTCGGGGACCGGCCCGGGATCGGCCGTGTGCTGACCGGCGAGCTGGTTGAGGAGTTCCGCGATCCGTCCCGCGTCTCCGGTGAAATCCGGCGCGACATGGTGAAGCGCGTTCTGCGGCATATCGCGCACCAGCGCGGCGTCGGGGTCCTGCACGATGGTCAGGCCACCGCACTTCTGCACCGCGCTCAACCCCGCGACCCCGTCGGAAAGATAGCCCGACAGCAGCACCGCGATCACCCGCGCCTGATGATGGGCGGCGGCGGTGCGGAACAGCGGGTCGATGGCCGGACGCGCCTGGTTCTCACGCGGGCCGCGGGTGAGGTGAACGGTCTCGCTGTCCAGCACCAGATGCTGGTCGGGCTGCGCGATCCGCACCTCGCCTTCGCAGATCCGCCCGCCATCCTCCGCCGGGAGCACGGGCAGGCCGGAGTCGGTCCCGAGGATCTCATGAAGCTTCGTTGCGTGACGACTGCCCATATGCTGGGTGATGAAGATGGCCGCGTCCAGATCCGGCGTAAGATCGGTCAGTATCCGGCGCAGGGGCTCGAGGCTTCCCGCCGAGCCGCCGATCACGATTATGTTCCGGCGTTTTCTGGATAATTCTCGGCTCATATGACCAAACCCCCGTCGAGGATTGCAGTTCCGCAGACAGCGGTAATGTATGCTGGAACAAAACGCCACGAAGGGCTATTCCTCTGGTCTTGGGCGTTGTGATCGGAGCGGGGATGGACGACAGGAATTACGAGGCGGCACGGCAGCCGGACATGGATTCCGTCCCGGTAGTGGCAATCGGTGCTTCGGCTGGCGGGCTGGAGGCGTTGAAATCCTTCCTGACCGCGCTGCCGGAAAAGACCGGCGCCTGTTTCGTGATCGTCCAGCATCTCGATCCGACCCACAAGAGCATGCTGACGGAGCTTCTGAACCGCGCGACCAGCCTGCCCGTCGAAGTGGCGACCCATGGCGGCGCGCTGCGGCCGGATCATGTACTGGTCATCCCCGAGGACGCGACGCTGACGCTGCAGGACGGGCATATCCATCTCGAACAGCCCGCACCGCCGCGTCCGATCCGCACGCCGATCGACACTTTCTTCTCCTCGCTTGCCAAGTCGCTGGGCGAATCTGGCATCGCCATCGTTCTCTCCGGCACCGGCAGTGACGGCACCCAGGGGATCAAGCTGCTGAAAGAGTCGGGCGGCTACACCATCGTGCAGGATCCGTGCAACGCCGTCTATGACAGCATGCCGCGCAACGCGATCGCCACCGGGCTGATCGACCTGGTGCTGCCGCCGGCGGAGATGCCGAAGGCGATTGCGAAATATCTGCGTCATCTGCGCGACGGTGATCCGACCGACAGCATGGATCCCGGCACGGCGCGCCCCCATCTCGCGCAGATCTGCCAGCATCTGAAATTGGCGACCGGGCATGATTTCCGGCAATACAAGGAACCGACCCTGCTGCGCCGGGTCCAGCGCCGTATGCAGGTGTTGCAGATCGACACGCTGAGAGCCTATGCCGAGAGATTGCGCGACGACCGGGCGGAGGCGCGGCAGTTGTTCCGCGAATTGCTGATCAGCGTCACCGCCTTCTTCCGCGATCCCGGCGCCTTCGAGGCATTGGAGGTCGCGGTCGACCAGATGCTCCAGCGCAAACCGGCGGACAATGCCGTCCGTGTCTGGGTGGCGGGCTGCGCCACCGGGGAGGAGGCGTTTTCACTGGCAATGCTGCTGCATGAGAAGTCCGGCTCTTCCGAACATTGCCGACGCATCCAGATCTTCCCAGCTCAAACAGGCGCAGGCGAAGATCGACGAGCTAAACCGTCAATTGCTCGCCCAGGTCGATGACCTCACCGCGCTGCTCGAACTCGCGCCCATCGGCATCGTGTTCAGCGACGATCCCGAGTGTCGCAGTCTCGAGCTGAACGAATATGGCTGCAGCCTGACGGGCCTGCCGGAATTCACCACGACACCGGTCAATGCCGATCCGAGCTACGTGATCGAGCAGGACGGCCGCCCTATCGCGCCCGAGGATCTGCCGCTGCAGCAGGTGTGGAAAACCGGCAAGGCGCTGCATGATTTCCGCGGACAGTTCGTCGGGCCGGGCGATCACCGTTTCGAATTGCTGATGTCGGCCTCCCCGGTCCACGATGTCGAAGGGGAGATCCGGCGGGTCATCGGGGTCATCAACGATATCACACCGCTGGTCGCGGCGCGCGAGGATGCGGAAAGCCGGGCCAGGCATCACGCCTATGTGGCCCAGCTCGGCAAGCAGAGCATCGCCGACATATCGGCCGAGCAGATGATCGCCGAACTGCCGGACAGGCTCGCCGAGTTGCTGTCGGTCGATTTCGCCAAGGTCCTGCTCTGCCTGCCCGGACAGGACGAGCTCGAACTCGCGTCGAGCCATGGGTTCGACGTGCCGCCCGGCACCCGTGTGGGCACCGGGGCGCAGAGCCAGGCCAGATATACCTTGACCATGCGCGAACCGGTCACCGTGGAGGATCTGAGCACCGAAACGCGGTTCAACGGCCCGCCATTGTTGCGCGACGCCGGTGTCGTCAGCGGATTGAGCGTGATCATCGGCGATCCCGACGAACCGCTCGGCGTGCTCGGCGTCCATACGGCAACGGCCCGGGCCTTCTCCGATGATGACCGCAGCTTCCTTCAATCCGTGTCGAATGTTCTGGCCGCCACCCTGCGCCGCACCGCCGCCGACCGGCAGAAGCAATTGCTGCTCGACGAACTGCGCCACCGGGTCAAGAACATGCTCGCGACGGTGCAATCGGTGACCTCGCTCACCCTGCGCGGTGCCGGGCTGGACCCGGAGGTGAAGGAGCGGCTGACCAACCGGATCCAGACCTTGGCACTGGCCCATGATCTCAACTTCCGGCGCAATGACGACGTTGTCGATCTCGCCGAACTGGTGCGCATCCAGATCGAACCCTATGATCCGAACGAGGAACGCGTCACGGTCCGGGGCCGCAGCGCCTGCCGCCTGCCGCCGGATGTCGCCATCGATATGTCGATGATCGTCCATGAGCTGGTGACCAATGCCATAAAGCACGGGGCGCTGGCGGGAGATGAGGGCGAGGTTACCATCACTCTGGATGACGGCAGCCAGCAGCAAAACCGCGTCCGGTTCGAATGGCGCGAGCGCCACCCCCGGGCGCAGGATCCCCAGACCCGCGCAGGGAGCGGCACGATGCTGTTGAAAGCCATCGGCGCCCAGCCGCATTTCGACGTTGACTGGACGATGGCGGAAAACGGGCTGGTCTGTAGCGTGACGGTCAATCTCTGATCGAGAGCGGTCCGGGTTTGCCCGCATCGCGGTCTTCCCCGATCCCGTCAGCCACTTTGCGACGGGAAAACTTCTCGCCGAGCATCAGCATCGCCGGGGTCAGGATCAGCGTCAGCAGCGTCGCCACCGCGAGTCCGCCGACGATGGCGCTGGAAAGCTCGGTCCAATATTGCGTCGATGGCGCGCCGAACACGATTTCCCGGGTGAAGAAATTGAGGTTCGCACCGAGCACCATCGGCATGAGCCCGAGCGCCGTGGTCACCGAGGTCAGCATCACCGGGCGCAGACGCTGAGCGCCGGTCCGCAAGGCGGCTTCGCGCGGCGGCAGACCGAGGCGTTTGAGGTCGTTATAGGTGTCGATCAGCACGATGTTGTTGTTCACCACGATCCCCGCCAGAGCGATGACGCCGATGCCGCCCATGACGATGCCGAAGGGCCGTCCCGTGATGATCAGACCGAGCAGCACACCAGCGACCGAAAAGACGATCGCGCTCATCACCACGAAAGCCTGGTAGAAATTGTTGAACTGCAAAACGAGGATGACGAGCATCAGGAAGATCGCCGCCACGAAAGCAGCTGCGAGGAAGGTCATCGTCTCGGCCTGATCTTCGGCCTCCCCGGCAAAGCTGTAGCTGACACCCTCAGGCAGATCCGCCTCTTCGAGCGCGCTCTGGAGCGCCGTGATCTGATCGTTCACCAGCACGCCCGGCACGACGTTGGCCTCGATCGACACGACGCGCTGCTCGTCGATGCGGGTGATCGTGCCGGTCCGCTCGGAGGGCGCGAAGGTGACGAAGTTGGAGATCGGCACCAGCCCGGCCGAGGTCGGAACCCGCAGATTTCCCAGCTCCGAGAGCGAGCGCTCTTCGGCCGGGAAGCGGATGCGGATGTCAAGCTCGCCGTCCGCATCCTCGGGACGGTAATCGGCCACGGCGATGCCCTGCGTCAACAGCTGCACCGCCTGGCCCAGCAGGCTGACATCGGCCCCGTAGCGCGCCGCCTCGGCCCGGTCGACAAGGATCGAGACCTCGACACCGGGCAGGGGGCGGGTGTCGGTCACATCGGTGAAACCGCCGATCTTGTCCATGAAGGACAGGACCTGCGTGACGGCCTCATCCTGCATGGCCGGGTTGCGCGCCGCGATCTGGAGGTTGATCGGCTTGCCGCTGGTCGGACCGCCGCTTTCTGTCTGTACCTGCACGTCGATACCGGCGATATCGCCGACGTCCGCGCGGATCTCGGCACCGATCTGCGCCGCCGGGCGGCGTTCGTCCCAGTCCGTCAGTTCCAGTTGCAGAACGCCGATGGTTTCCTCGTCGCCCTGTCCGGCGCTCATCGTCGAGCGGGCATAGACGGTGGCGATCTCGTCATATCCGTGCAACCGCGTCTCTACCCGGCGCACCAGCGCATCGCGCTCGTAGATCGAGAAATTGTCCCGCGCGCGCACCTGCACCTGCATGAATTCGGGCTCGACCGAGGGGAAGAAGGTCAGCCCCTTGCCGAACTGGCCGTAGAGTCCGAAGGCACCGAGCAGCAGCGCCAGCGCCAGCAGCGCCGTGGCACCGGGACGCAGGATCGCCCATTCAAGCAGCCGGACATAGACCCCGGTCAGCCCGCCGATGCGCCGCGGATCGCCCTTTTCGGCATCGTGCAACGCGCGTTTGGCGGCGGCTTTCTGCGGCGGGCGCTTGCCGATCAGACCGCCGAGAACCGGGATGAAGATCAGCGCCATGAACAGCGATGCAAAGAGCGTCAGGATGACAGTGATCGGCAGGAATTTCATGAACTCGCCGACCATGCCGGTCCAGAACAGCAGCGGGAAAAAGACGCTGAGCGTCGTCGCCGTCGAGGCGATAAGGGGCCAGGCCATGCGCTTGGCCGCATCGGCATAGGCCCGGCGCGGCGGGGCGCCTTCCTGCAGGCGCCGGTCGGCAAGCTCTGTCGTGACGATCGCGCCGTCCACCAACATGCCGACGACGAGGATCAGCGAGAACAACACGACGATGTTCATCGTGTGACCCATCGCCCAAAGCGCCGTCACCCCCGCCAGGAATGCACCGGGAATGGCCAGACCGACCAGGACCGCCGAGCGGATCCCGAGGGCGGCGACGATCACGATCATCACCAGGACCACCGCTGCGATGACATTGGCCTCAAGATCTGACAGCAGCGTTTCGACCTGCTCGGACTGGTCCTGCAGATAGGTGATCTCGACACTGTCGGGCCAGTCCGCGCGCAGCGCCTCCAGCGCATCCTTGGTCGCCGCCACCGTATCGATGATATTCGCACCCGAGCGTTTCTTGACCTCGAGCGCCAGCGCGGGCTGCCTGTCGATGCGGGCGAAACCGGTCGGATCCTGGAACGCGCGCCGGATGGTCGCGACATCCTCGAAGGTCACGACCGCATCGCCGCGCACCTTGACCGGGATTTCCATGACGTCTTCGAGATCCTCGATCAGCCCCGGCACTTTCAGAACGATCCGTCCGCCGCCCGTCTCGATGGCCCCGGCGGCGATCAGACGGTTGTTGCGCTGCAACTGGCTGATCAATTCATCAAAGCTGAGATTATAGGTCTGGAACACCGTCGGGTCGATCAGCACTTCGAGGAATTCCTCCCGCTCGCCCCCGATATCGACCTCCAGAACCCCGGCCAGCCCTTCGATCGCCTCCTGCGCCTCATCGGCCAGCGCGTTCAGCGTGCGTTCGGGAACCGGGCCGGAGATGATTGCCGTGATGATTGGAAACAGCGCCGTGTTGATCTCGGTGATCGTCAGGTCATAGGCGTCTTCCGGCAGATCGCCCTCGACCCGGTCGACGGCCTCGCGCACCTTGTCGAGCGCCTCGTCGATGTCGCCGCCCGGCGTGAATTCGAGCTGGACGCTGGCGAAGCCTTCCGAAGCATGGCTCTCCATCTTCTCCAGCCCGGTGATCGCCGCGAACTCGGTTTCCATCGGTTCGATCAGCAGCCGCTCGGCGTCGGCGGGGCTGATCCCTTCGAGCCCGGTCGAGACATAGACCAGCGGCAGCGGCACTTCCGGATTGGCCTCCTTCGGGATCGAGACATAGGCATAGGCACCGACCCCGAGGATCAGCAGCAGCGCCATGAGCACGACCCGGGCGCGCGAGAATGCCGCCTCGATCAGGGTGTTCATTGCTCCGTTCCCTCCGCGACCGCGCCGGCCGTCTCCGGCGCGAGGGAGGGGGCGACGATTTCGCCCGCGTTCACGAAGCCCTGACCGACCGTGATGATACGTGCCGTGTCCGGCAGGCCGGTGACCCAGACGCCGTCGATCTCGGCCCGCACGATCTCGATCGGATTGAAGGCGACCTTCTCCTCCTCGGTCACGGTCTTGACGCCCAGCAGGCCCTCGGGGCTGAGCGACACGGTGGAGGGCTGGACGAAATGCGCCTCGGCCTCCCCGGTCGGGATGCGGATCTCCGCCGAGATGCCGGCGGGAATTGCGCCATCCTCGTTGGCCACGTCGATCTCGGCCAGGAAGGTCCGTGTCTCGGCACTGGCGGAGGTGCCTACGAAGCTCACGACGCCCTCGCGCTCCTCTCCGGTGATGAAACGCACGGTGGCGGTCTGGCCGTTGTCAAGTCGGCGCAGCGCCTGTTGAGGCACCTGGATGGCTACCGTCAGGGGGCGGTTGTCGACAATCCGCCCGACTTCGGCGCCCGCCTGAACGAACTCGCCGGGATCGAGCGACAGCGTCTCGATCCGCCCGGCGAAAGGCGCGGTGATCTCGAGGGATTGCAGCGCCTGTTCGGCGCTGGTCACCGCCGCTTCGGCAGCCGCGAGAGCGGCCCGCGCCGCGCTCACCCGGTCGGCGGTGGCGACGCCGCGTTCAAGCAGGCGGCTGGCATTGTCGAATTCGCGCTGCGCGCTGGCGCGTTCCTCACGGGCACGGGCAAGGTCGGCATCCGCCCTTGTTGTCGAAAGCCGCGCGATCACAGTACCGGCCGCGACATCCTCGCCTTTCGAGACCAGCACCTCGGCCACATCGCCGGAGCTTTCGGCGCGCATCGACGTGTCCCGGTCAGGCTGCGCCTGACCTTCGGCCTGGAACCATAGCGTCACCGGTTGCGCCCGCGATCGTTCGATCGTCACCGCCACGGGTGCGACACCGCTTGCGGCGACCTCGGTCTCCTGCGGGTCTTCGGAGGGAAAGACATAGCCGCTGCCCATCCAGGCGATGATCGCCACGACCAGCGCCGCGGCAATCCATATCGCGCGGGAGGCGCCCTTGTCGTCGTCAAAGCTCAGTCGCTCGGTGTCATCGCTCATCTGTCAGGTCCTTGTGGCCGCGCCGCGCCCTGCTTTGATCATACCGCATCGTGGAGGAACAAGTCCGATAGGGCGCGATTTCAAGCGTTGGGCGCCTCGTGACGTGTGGTCAGAGCATGGGCTGCTTCGATTGAGATCAGGATCAGAGCCTGCAAAGCGCATCCTGTCGGCGGCCGAGCCGTGTCTCAGCTCGCCATGTCACGGTAGCGGGTCATGAAACGCGCGATGTCCGAGCGCGCCGGTTTCCGGCCGGTGAACACCTCGATATAACCGGGCACACGGGCGAAACGCTCCGCGCGGCTGTCGGGTTCCTGCATCGAGATATAGCCGATCTGGGTATAGATCACCGTCAGGGCGCGCACCTCTGCCTCGGACGGCTCGAAACCGAAGCGCAGGAACAGGCCCTTCACCCCGTCCTTGCGCCGCTGATCGGCCCGATCCAGCCGCGCCTGCAGCGCCGGATCGTTGCGCGCCCAGTTGCGGATCGCCAGATCGAGCCGGGAATCGAACATCTCGTCATCGAGCCAGCAGTCGAACAGGTTGAACAGGGCCTCGCAGATATTCTCGGCGTAGGCTTCGCAGCGCGCGACGAGATTGCCGGTGTTCCTATCCTCCCAGCGGCGGATCATCGCCTCGAGCAGCGCGTCGCGGTCTCTGAAATGCCAGTAGAAACCGCTGCGGGTCAGGCCCAGCCGTTTAGCCAGCGGCATGATCTTGACCGCCTCGACCCCGCTTTCGGTCAGCACCGCGTAGGCGGCGTCGAGCCAGGCGTCCTCGGCATTGTTCGCGCGGCTCTGGTTTGCAATCCCCATGGGTCTTGATGAAAATTATTGACAGAAATGTCAATCGACCTGACACCTGTGTCAGCGCTTTGAAAAATTTGCTCGCCCGGGAGGCTCCATGTCGAAAGATCCGCTGCTGCAACCGTTCCAGCTCAAGCATCTGACGCTCAGAAACCGGATCATGACGACCAGCCATGAGCCCGCCTATCCCGAGGACGGGATGCCCAAGGAACGCTATGCCGCCTATCACGCAGAGCGCGCCAGGGCCGGTGTGGCGCTGGCGATGACCGCCGGGTCGGCCGCCGTCAGCCGCGACAGCCCGCCGGTGTTCAACAATGTGCTGGCCTACAAGGACGAGGTCGTGCCGTGGATCCGCCAGCTCACCGACCGCTGCCATGAACATGGCTGCGCGGTGATGATCCAGCTCACCCATCTCGGCCGTCGCACCACCTGGAACAAGGGCGACTGGCTGCCCTCGCTGTCCTCCTCGCGCCACCGCGAACCGGCGCATCGGGCCTTTCCCAAGCTTGTCGAGGATTGGGACATCGCCCGCATCATCTCCGATTTCGCCGATGCCGCCGAGCGGATGCAGGCCGGGGGCATGGACGGGATCGAGCTGCAGGTCTACGGCCACCTGCTCGACCAGTTCTGGTCCCCGCTGACCAATGATCTCACCGGCCCCTACGGCGCCGATACGCTGGAAAACCGAATGCGTTTCCCGATGGATGTGCTCGAGGCGATCCGCAAGCGCGTCGGCGCAGACTTCATCGTCGGTCTGCGCTATACGGCCGATGAAGCACAGAAGGGCGGCATCACCCCCGAGGAAGGGCTGGAGATCTCCAAACGGCTCGCCGCGACCGGGCAGGTCGATTTCCTCAACGTGATCCGGGGACGCATCCATACCGACCCGGCGATGACCGACGTGATCCCCGTGCAGGGCATGAAATCCGCCCCGCATCTCGATTTCGCGGGCGCGGTGAAGAAGGCCACCGGCATGCCGACCTTCCATGCCGCGCGCATTCCCGATGTGGCCACGGCGCGTCATGCGGTGGCCGAAGGGCTGCTCGACATGGTCGGCATGACCCGCGCCCATATGGCCGATCCGCACATCGTGCAGAAGATCGTCGAAGGCCGTGAGGATGACATCCGCCCCTGCGTCGGCGCCACCTATTGTCTCGACCGGATCTACCAGGCCGGGGATGCGCTCTGCATCCACAACGCCGCCACCGGGCGCGAACTCACCATGCCGCATACCATTCCGCCCGCCGGAACCCGCCGTAAGGTGGTGGTGATCGGCGCCGGCCCCGCCGGTCTGGAAGCCGCCCGCGTCGCGGCCGAACGCGGCCACGAAGTGGTGGTCTTCGAGGCGGCACCGGACCCGGGCGGCCAGGTCCGCCTGACCGCGCAAAGCCCGCGCCGTCGCGAGATGATCGGCATCATCGACTGGCGCATGGCGCAATGCGCCGCACGCGGCGTCGAATTCCGCTTCGCCACCTGGGCCGAGGCCGAGGATGTCACGGCGCTCGACCCCGACGTGGTGATCGTCGCGACCGGCGGCCTGCCCAACCTGGAGCTGTTCGAAAGCGGCCATGAACAGGACAACGTGATCTCGGCCTGGGACATCATCTCGGGCGATGTGAAACCGGCGGGACATGTGCTGATCTATGACGAAAGCGGCGATCACCCGGCGCTGCAGGCCGCCGAGGTTGCCGCCCATGCCGGGGCCAGGGTCGAAGTGATGACCCCCGACAGGGTCTTTTCGCCGGAGATCATGGCGATGAACCTCGTGCCCTACATGCGCGCGCTGCAGGACAAGGACGTGACCTTCACCGTCACCCGCCGCCTGCTCGACGTGGCGCGCGAGGGCAACCGGCTGAGTGCGACGATCGGCACCGATTACAGCGACCATAGCCATCAGGCGCAGTATGATCAGGTCGTGGTGAACTACGGCACCATGCCGCTTGATGAGCTTTATTTCGAGCTGAAGCCGCTGTCCTCCAACGCCGGGGAGCTCGATCATGACGCGCTGATTGCCGGACAACCGCAACAGGTGCAGCGCAACGCGTCGGGCGGTTTCCAGCTCTTCCGCATCGGCGACGCGGTAAGCGCCCGCAACACCCATGCCGCGATCTATGATGCCCTGCGGCTGATGAAGGATATCTGAATGCAGGACTTCCGCGATACCCGCCCCGTCACGACCCGTGCCCGGCTCTCCCGGCCGCGTAAGGACTTCCCATGAAGATCGGCGTCATCGGCACCGGCACCATCGCCTCGGCGCTGGTCGAAGGTCTCGCGGGGCAGGGCCACAGGATCACCGTCTCCGAACGCAGCGCCACCCATGCCACCCGGCTGGCGGCGCAGTTTGACGAGGTCACCATCGCGCCCAACCAATCGGTTCTGGATGACAGCGAAGTGATCTTCATCGGCCTGATGGCGAATGCCGCGGCCGATGTTTTGAACGCGCTTGCCTTTCGCGCGGATCACCGTGTCGTATCGCTGATGGCGGGGCCGGTGCTGGACGAGGTGGCGCAAATGGTTGCCCCGGCACGGGCCGAGGCGGTGATGATTCCCTTTCCGGGCATTGCCAGGGGCGGATCGCCGGTGCTGGCGCTGGGACAGGTAGATCTGCTGCACGCGCTGTTCGGCGACCGGAACACGCTCTATGAATTGTCCACCGAGGCGGAGCTTGCCGCCTATATCTGCGCGCAGGCGGTCCTGTCACCGGCCGCGCTCCTGGTGGCCGAGGCGGCGGATTGGCTGGGGGAGAGGGTCGCCGAGCGGGATCAGGGCGAGGCGTTTCTGCGGCTGCTCGTCGGATCGAGCCTGCTCGGCACGGAAAGCAGGCCGCTGCTCGCCGCACTCGACACGCCCGGCGGGTTCAACCAGCGACTACGCGAAGACCTGCGGCAATCGGGCATGGTGAGCGCGCTGAAGCGCGCGCTCGATCGTCTGGAAGGCAACGCCTGACCGCAGGCCTCAGCGCGGAAAGGCCAGTTCCGGCTTGTAGCTGGCGAAGCTCGACAATGTCTGGGCATTGCATTCCGTCTGCCAGCGCGATCCCTTGGACACCGCGGAAACACAGGGATAGGTGGCGCGATAGCCGTCGGTGCGCTCGTTCTCCTCGATGGCGATCGCCACCATGCCGGCCACGACACCGCCCTGCCGCTCGACCAGCCGGATCGCGCCGTCCATCGTGCCGCCGGTTTCGACCCATTGATCGGCCAGCAGCACCCGCGTGCCCTCGGCAAAGGCAGGCTTGCGCATTTCCATGTCCTGGGTCTTGCCTGAATAATTGCCGAAACTGACCTTGTCGGTCTCGACACAGAGCTTGCCCGCCTTGCGGATCGGCAGGAATCCCACCTGCGAACGTGCCGCCAGCGCCGCCCCGAGCACGAAGCCCATCGCATCGAGCCCGGCCACCACGTCATATTCGACGCCGTCGAGATCGGCCATAAGATCGTCGAGCAGGTCGTTGAACGCCCGGGCGTTGATGTAGATCGAGGTCGGATCGAGCCAGGCGAATTTCTCCCCCTTGGTGTTCGGGGCCATGATGTTCAGATACCAGCGGTCATCGCGCGGGCCTTTGTCTTGGTCGCTCATTGGCTGTCTCCCTGTCCTATTTTGCGACTGATCTGCATCAACGCGTGCAGACGATCGGGGTCGATGTCATAGAAATTACCGGGCCGATTGATGCCCGTGGCCACCATGAAGCAATCGACATCACTGTATTCTTCGGCGTTCTGCGGCGTGATACCGGAGGCCAGCGCCAGCGCAGTGTCACCGATCGCCTCGCGGAACGTCCTGATCTTGCCCAGATCGGCGCGCTGCCCGGTCGCCACGCCCGAGGTCGTGACCACATCCATGTAGTTGCGGGCCGAGGCGGCGGCGGCGCCGTAATGCGCGGGATCGACCTCGCGCTGCTTCTTGAAACAGGTGCCGCCGAAATACATGCCGTCCCAGCCGCTATCCGCGCGGATCGCGGCGATCTCCTCGGCCTCGCGGTCCTTGCCATGTTCGTCGATACAGGCGTCATCGGCCCAATAGGCATCGACAACGCAGCCCTCGGCCGCCAGTTGCCCGAGCCGGGGAAAGGCCTCCCGTCCGGTCACGGCGAGGAAATTCACCCCGATCCACAGTGACGGAAATTGCGCCCGCGCATCGCGGATGATCGGCAGGAAGCGTTCCGGTTCGAAATCATGGTTGATCAGGAAGCAGCCCGGCGCGCCGGCCCCGACCAGCGCGCGGATATTGGCAAGGGTGCGCTGCGTGTCGAGCACATGGATCACCGGCAGCACGACCGGCCCCGGCGATTTGAAGTGTTTATGGAATTGATCTCGGTTCATGGAGGAACGCTAGCCGCCGATTGGGGATTTACTAAATTTATTGTTGCAATCGTTCCATTAGCTTCGCAAATTTCTCGGATGCGCGTGCTGAACCTCCCCACCGACCTGCTGCGCACCTTCGTCACGGTGATCGAGGTGCAGAATTTCACCCGTGCGGCAGATCTGCTGGGCCGTTCGCAGCCTGCCGTCTCCCTGCAGGTCAAACGTCTGGAAGAACTGGTCGGCTACAAGCTGATCCACCAGAAGGGCCGCAACATGCAGGTCAGCGACAAGGGCGAAGCGCTGGCCATGCATGCGCGCCAGATCCTGCGGCTCAACGATCAGGCAGTCGGGCTGTTCGACAACAGGGCAGGGGATGACACGCTGCGCATCGGCCTGCCGCTTGATTACGGCGTGCGTGAACTGCAGCGCAGCCTGACCGCGTTGATGAAGGAGACGCCGCAGACACATCTGCGTGTGACCTGCGACCTGTCACAGCATCTGCTCGACGCGTTGATCCGCGACGAGATCGACATCGCGCTGGCGCTCTATCAGGGCGGCGATCCGCAATTTCTCGTGCGCTATTGGCAGGAAAATCCCTTCTGGGTCGGCGCCGACGGGCTCAGCCCCGGCGATTTCAGCGACCTGCCGCTGGTCGCGCATCCGACGGGCTGCGTCTATCTGCAACGGATGCGCGAGGCGCTCAAACGCAGCCGCCGCGGCTGGGAGGTGGTGTTCTCCAGCCCCGATATCGACGCGGTGCAGCAGGCGGTGCGCGACGGGCTGGGCTTTTCCAGCTTGACCGCGCTGACCCTGCGCGAGGGCATGCGGCGGATCGGCGAGGACGAGGGGCTGCCGGTGCTGGAACCCTTGCAGATCGGGCTGTTCTACCGGCAGACGCGGCTGCGCGGCAGCGGCAACCGGGTCACCGAATGTCTGATCGAAACCATCGAGAAGGTCCTGCTCTCGGTGCCGCCCGCGGTGGAGTGACCATTGCGAAACGTTATGGCTCCATATGTTCGATAAATTTCTCTCAGGTCAGAATCTTCTCTACACTCGCTGCAACGGATCAGGAAATTTCCGAAGAACATGCCGCAAAAGACGGCGCCAGATGACAGCGGAGGGAAGAATATGACCGAGATAATCAAACCGGGCGGCCCGGGTTTGCGGCGACGTGACGTGATGCGGCTCGGGGCCGGCGTGGCGCTGTCGGCGCCCTTCGTGGGTCGGGCCTGGGCGCAGACCACCGACATCAACATGCTGGCCTGGTACGGGCATGGCGAAGCCGACGTGGTCGGCGCCTTCGAGGAGGCCCATAACGTCAAGTTCGTGCCGAAATACTATGCCGGGGGCGACAACATGCTGGCGCTGATCGCGCAATCGCCGCCCGGCACCTATGACGTGATCCTGTCGGATGCGGAATTCGTCCAGCAGCTCAACGCCGCGGGCTATATCGAGGCGCTCGATCAGAATGACTATCCGTTCGACGACATGCTTCACGAGGATTTCCAGAAATTCCCCGGCCATTGGGAGGGCGATACGCTCTATTCGATGATCGTGCGCGGCGGGCATCTCGGGGTCTCCTACAACACCACTGCGATCAGCCCCGAGGAGGCGCAGAGCTACGACGCGTTCTGGAAACCCGAGGTCAAGGGCAAGGTCGGGCATTTCGACTGGCACCTGCCGACGCTGGGCATGATGAGCCTCAAGAATGGCAATGGCGCGGAGCTTTGGGATCTCAGCGAGGAGGAATGGCAGGCGGTGCAGGACACCACGATGAGCCTGCGCCCGCAGGTCGGCGGCTTCTTTGACTACGGCGGCACGTTCAACAGCCTCAAGAACGGCGAGATGCACGCCATGTGCGGCATTGGCGACTGGATCACCGGGGTGCTGGAACGCGACGGCGCGCCGGTTGCCTCGACCATTCCGAAAGAGGGCGGCATCCAGTTCACGGAGAGCTATTCGATCGGCAAGGGCAGCCAGAAGGCCGAGCTGGTGACCACGTTCATCAAATACATGACCTCTCCCGAAGGCCAGGTGAAGCTCGCGCAGATGGCGGCCTATCCCTGTTTCGCGGTGACGCGGGGCGGGCGCGACCTGTTGCAGGAGGTCGATCCGAAGGAGGCGGAGCGCAGCCACCAGATCGACGGCATGCCCAATGACCCGATCGCGCTGATCAACGAGGGCCGGATCCAGTATCGCGACATTCCCACCCAGCAATCGCTGGAGGACTGGAACGATTTCTGGTCCGAATACAAGAACGCCTGAACGGCGCATCTTCGCGGCGGGCGGCCCTGGGGCGGCCCGCTCCCCGAGGCTTTCGAGCGCTGGTTGATCTGTTGAAACGCACGTTGAATCTCTATGCTCTGACCTGGCGGTTGCCGATCATCTTCTGGCAGCTGCTGTTCTTCGTCGGGCCGTTGCTGTTCATGGTCGCGATCTCGTTCTTCGTGGTGAAGAACTACCGCATGACCGAAGCTTTCGAGCTGGTGAACTGGCAGAAGATGCTGAGCCGGAACTACTTCTGGGACAGCTATTGGTACACCCTGTTCATCGCGGCGCTGAGCGCCAGCGTGGCAATGCTCCTGGCGTTTCCGGCGGCCTATGCGCTGGCCTTCCGCGCTTCCGAAGGGCTGCGGCGATGGGCGATCTTCCTGCTGATCATCCCGTTCTTCACCTCCTATCTGGTACGCACCTTCGCTTGGTATGTAATCCTCGCGGAAAGCGGCGTGCTCAATGCGATGCTGGGCTATATCGGGCTCGGCCCGTTCCGGATGCTGAACACCAGCTTCGGCACCATCGTCGGCTATCTGACCCTGACCTTGCCGCTGGTGGTGATCCTGCAGACGGTGAGCATGGCCAATATCGACAGGACCCTCGTCGAAGCGGCGCGCAATCTCGGCTGCCGTCCGCTGGCGACGATCTGGCGCGTGGTGCTGCCGCTCTCCAAGACCGGACTGATCGTGGCGGCGCTGTTCTGTTTCATTCTCTCCTTCGGGGATTTCGTCGCGCCCTTCTATCTCGGCGGCTCGCAGGAACCGACGCTGCCGATCCTGATCCTCGACACCACCAAGTCCGGGCAGCAATGGCCGCGCGCGGCCGTGGTGGCGATCGTGATGATGTTGACGCTCTTCGTCACCGCCTTCGCCGCCATCGCGCTGGCCTATCGCAAGGGGAGCGGTGCGCGATGAGCAGGCTGCGCAGCAACGGTCTGAACCTGATCCTGGCGCTCTATGTGGCGCTGGTCTTCCTGTTCATCTTCGCCCCGATCGGGTTCAGCCTGGTGTTCTCGCTGAATTCGCAACGGTTTCCGACCATCCCGCTCGGCGAATTCTCGACCGAATGGTATGTGAAGGTACTGAGCGATCCGGACATCTGGCAGGCGGCGCTGAATTCGCTGATCGTCTCGCTCTCCACCGCGGTGATCGCGACCTTTCTCGGCTTCTGCACCGCCTATTCCGATTTCCGCTATAATTTCCGCTGGAAGGCGCCCTATCTGGCGCTGATCCTGCTGCCGCCGACGATCCCGCTGATCATCATGGCGCTGGCGATGCTGGCCTGGCTCAGCAAGCTCGGCCTGTCCGGGCAGCTTTGGTCGATCATCCTCGCGCATACGGTGCTGACCGCGCCTTTCGCCATGGCGGTGATCCGCCTGCGGCTGCACCAGATGGACCCGGATCTGGAGGCGGCGGCCTGGAACCTCGGGGGCAGCGAATGGCAGACGATGCGCCATGTGATCCTGCCCTATTGCCGCCCTGCCATCGTCTCGGCCCTGTGCCTGACTGCGGCCGTGTCCTTCGACGAATTCGCCATCGCCTGGTTCGTTTCCGGGCTCAACAAGACCATTCCGGTGGTCATCCTCGAGATCGTGCAAGGCAATATCGACCCGCAGGTCAACGCCATCGGCACATTCGTCTTCCTTATTTCCATGACGCTGGTGATCCTCGCCCAGGTGTTCCTCATCAGCCGCCAGACAAGAAGCCCGACCTCATGAACCAGCCCCTCGTGACCTTCCGCAATGTCCAGAAACGCTTCGGCAGCTTCGTTGCGGTGCGCGACCTGACGCTGGACATCCATGAGGGCGAATTCCTCGCGATCATGGGCTCCTCGGGCTGCGGCAAGACCACGACGCTGCGGATGCTCGCCGGGCTCGACAGCCCCAGTTCGGGCGAGATCCGCATCGGCGGCAAGCTGATGAACGAAGTGCCGCCCCATGCCCGCGACACGCCGCTGGTCTGGCAATCGCTGGCGCTCTTCCCGTTCCTCACCGCGCGCGAGAATGTCGAATTCGGCCTGAAGATGCGCGGCGTCGGCGCGGCCGCGCGCAAGCGCCGGGCGCTCGACTGGCTCGAACGGATGCAGATCGGCGAATTCGCCGAGCGCAATGTCGCCACCCTGTCAGGCGGGCAGAAACAGCGGGTGGCGCTGGCCCGGGCGCTGGTGATGGAGCCGCGAATGCTGCTGCTGGACGAGCCGCTTTCCGCGCTCGATGCCAACCTCGTAATCCGCATGCAGGCGGTGCTGACCCGGCTGCAGAAGGAGCTCGGCATCACCTTCGTCTATGTCACCCATTCGCAATCGGAGGCCTTCGCCATGGCCGATCGGGTGGTCATCATGAGCCAGGGCGATCTGGCCCAGGTCGGCACGCCGAAGGACATCTACCGCGCCCCGGCCAACCGTTTCGTCGCGGAATTCGTCGGCCGCAACAATATCCTGAGCGGCAATGTCGCCGCGATAGAGGGCGATCTTCTGATCATCGACACGCCGACGGGCCGCTTCACCGCCAATGCGCCTGCCGGCGGGCGCGGCATCGGGCAGGCGGCGAGCTTTGTCGTGTCCGCCGATCTGGTCACGCTCGGCACCGCGCCGCCGCAGACGCCCAACCGCGTGGCGGCGACGCTGATCTCCGAGGAATTCGTCGGCTCGATGGTCACCCTGTTCCTCGAAAGCGGCGATGGCCACGAATTCAAGGTGCAGATGCAGGAACGCCATCTCGACAAGCTGGAACTGGGCAGCGATGCCCGGGTCTGGCTGAGTTGGGAGCCGAAGAACGCGCATGTGCTTGACGAGCCGCTGTCGCCCTGACGCGGTGCCAAGGCGACAGCACAGGACCTGCCGCTAGACCAGGAACAGCGACAGCCAGGGCACGAAGCTGACCAGCATCAGCACGAACAGCATCAGCGCGATGAACGGCAGCACCGAGGCGGTGACAAGGGTGAAATTCTCCTTGAACGCCGTCGAAGCGACCAGCAGGTTCAGCCCCATCGGCGGCGTCAGCAGGCCAATTTCCAGGTTCAGCACCATAATGATCCCGAGATGCACCGGGTCGATCCCGAAACCGGCAGCGACCGGCAGCAGCAGCGGCCCGAAAATGAGCAGGGCTGAGATCGTGTCCATGAACATGCCGACGAGCAGCAACAGCAAGTTCATCGCCAGAATGAACAGGATGACATTGCCGATATTGGCCTGCAGCCAGCCCCCCAGCGCATTGGGCACGCCTTCTGTTGCCAGGAACACGTTGACGCTCATCGCGATGGCGATGATCGGAATGATCGACCCCAGCAGCGCGACGGTATCCTGAACGATCTGGTAGAGATCGCGCAGCCCGACCTCGCGGTGGATGAACATCTCCACCAGCAGCGCATAGACGAGCGCCACCGCGGCGGATTCCGTCGGGGTGAAATAGCCGGAATAGATGCCGCCCAGAAGCAGGATCGGCATGAACAGGGCCGGGCCACCGCGCCTGAGCGCCGCGCGCCGCGACTTGCGCGTTTCGGGCGTCGGCGTCGGCATTGAGCGGTTCATCCACAATGCATAGACCACCATCACCCCGGTCAGCAGAAGCCCCGGCAGCAGGCCGGCCAGGAACAGATCGACAATCGAGGTCTCGGTGGCGATGCCGTAGATGATCAGCGGAATGGACGGCGGGATGATGATGCCGAGCGTCCCGCCCGAGGTCAGCGCGCCGAGGGCGAAGCGCTTGGGGTAATTCTCGCGCAGAAGCGCCGGATAGAGCACTGCCCCGACCGCCAGCAGGGTCACCGGCGAGGATCCCGAGATCGCCGAGAAGACCGCGCAGCTCAGGATCGCCGCCGCCCCCAGCCCGCCGCGCAGATCCTGGGTAAAGGCGACCGCCACGTCGATCAGCCGCGCCGCGATGGAACCGCGGGTCATGACCGCCCCGACGAGAATGAACATCGGAATCGACAACAGCGCTTCCTTGTCGATCGCGATCCAGGCGTCCTCGACCATGTAGAGCAGATCGCCGTCGCCCCAGGTCAGATGCAGATAGGCGACCGTGACCGCGAGGATGATGACGATGTTCTGACGCAGCGCCAGCAGGGCGATCACGATCAGCAACAGGATGACGGAGGCTGACATCAAATTCGTTCCTCATGCCGCGGCTGCAGATCCGGGTCGATCGCGAAAAACAGGTAACGGAGCCCGGCAGAGGCCAGGCCATAGGGCAGCGCGAGCTGGGCGATCCAGATCTCCAGCGACAGCGGCGGCGTGGTGAAACCCATCGCGCGGTTGTCCAGCACCAGAAGGGCACCGTAATAGGCCCCGGCAAACATCACCGCAGCGCCGACCAGATGCCCCACCCGCGTGGTGAT
Organism: Sulfitobacter aestuarii; assembly: GCF_042685005.1. Lineage (NCBI taxonomy): Bacteria > Pseudomonadati > Pseudomonadota > Alphaproteobacteria > Rhodobacterales > Roseobacteraceae > Sulfitobacter > Sulfitobacter aestuarii. The sequence continues at coordinate 35,605 of NZ_JBHUMP010000012.1, forward strand.
GGGATCGAACCGCGCCGGGATCGCACCATCCAGAACAGAGGGGCGGATATGACGGTTCAGGGCGACCGCAAGGGCGATGCCGATAAGCGCGGAGCCGTTGGCCAGCAGGACCGCGATACGTTGGCCTCCCCAGATCGGGGAGGCGAAGAGCTCGCGAGAGATGACGTCCGCGAACAGGATCGCGGCGGCAATCGCGTAGAATGCCCCCGCGGCCAGGGTCTCGATCATCAGCAAGGCTGAGAGGAAACGTCGCATCCCCGGTCTAGCTGGCGGTGCAGGCTTCGCGTGCCTTGACCACCGCGTCATAGACGCGCTGAGACTCGCCGCCGGTCGCGTCGATCAGCTCCTGGGTCTTCTCTTCGGTCCACAGGGCGGCCCATTCGGCACGCTGCGCCTCGTCGAGCTCGTTGATCGTTCCGCCTTCCTCGACATGCTTGGCACTGAAGAAATCGATCGCATCCCGCACGGCACCGCGCAGCGCCTGCGCCGGTTCCATCGCCTCGTTGAACTGTGCCTGCTGTTCCTCGGAAAGCCGGTCCCAGACCTTCGTCGACATCAGCATGATGGAGGGCTGATAGATATGCCGCGTGCGGGTCAGATGGGGAGAGAGCTTGCCCACACCTCCGGCAACATAGGAAATGGTCGGAAGCTCACCGCCGTCGATCAGGCCGGTTTGCAGGCCGGTCGCGGTCTCCGAAAACGGCAGCGGCACGCCCGAAACACCGGCGGCACGCCAGTAGAGATCATGGTTGAGCGAGGTGCCCACCCGCATCTTCAGCCCATCGACATCCTTCGGCCCGCTGATCGGCTCGTCGGTGAAGAGGTTCTGCCAGCCCAGCTCCTGCCATTGTACCAGTCGCAGGCCCCGGGCCTGGAACAACTCGTCATAGGTATCGGAGAGATGTTCGTCGAGCGCGCAATCGGCCTGTTCGAAATTGTCCCAGAAGAACGGCGTCACCAGCATGGCGACTTCAGGAACCACGCTGGCGACGGCGGTGATCGAGAAGATACCGGCGTCAAGACGGCCGCGCGCGGTCTGCTTGATCGTGTCAGTCTCGGCACCGAGCTGGTTGGCCGCAAAGACCTCCATGGTCATGGCGCCACCGGAAATCTCGGCCAGATTGGCGGCGGATTTCTCAAGATGCGCGACCCACGGGGTTCCGTTCGGCGCGGCGGTCGCCACTTTCAACGTTTCGGCCTGCGCCGCGGCGGCACCGACGATGGCGCTGACAACGACTGCGATAAAGGATGTTCTGGTCATATTGCCTCCCTGAATCTGCCCCTCCCTAAGAGGCGTCCCGGCAAGAATACTTGAATTAGAATGTTAATTCTAGTATTTTGTTTCGCGAGGGGGACGTTCGATTTGCAGGAACAACCAGGCGACCAGCGCAAGCAGCAGAAACGCGGGGAAAAAACCACGCGACGGGTCTTGGATGCGGCGCGTCGGCTGATCGCCAAGGGTGGCTTTGATGCCGCGCAATTGTCCCAGGTTTCGAGGGAATCGGGGGTCTCGACCGGCAGCCTCTATCATCACTTCGGCTCCAAGGAGGGCATCTTCACCCGACTGATCGAGGAATTCGCCGATCAGGCCGTGGCCGACCTCCAGGCGCTCGACCTCGCCGAGCTCGACTTCGACGCGCGGCTGCGTCGGCTGCTCGACCTGACCTGCGCCCAGTTTCGCAACAACCCCGAGCTCTACCGCTCGATGTCCGAACGGGTGAAGGCGATGCCCGACATCTGGGTGCCTCTGCGCGAGCTGCGCAAGGAATTCGAAACCCGGATGCGGGCGGAGCTCTCAGACAGCCTGCGCGCGCGCGGCGTTGCAGAGCCCGACGCCGCCATCCACCGCATGATGCAGGTGGTCCTCGGCCTGCTCACCCATTCGGTGGTGTTCAGCTCCGGGCCGGTGAGTGTCGAGGAGCCCACGCTCGAAAACCAGATATTCACGATAGGATATGCCATTATCCTCCTCCCCACATGTGCAAAGGAACTGCCATGACCGATATCGCATCCTGGTCCGCGATCGAGACCGCAACGAAGATCCGCCGCAAGGAGGTCTCCGTGGTCGAGGTGACGCAGGCGCATATCTCGCGCATGGAAGCGCTGAACCCGTCGCTCAACGTGATCACCACGCCGGTGAGCGAAGCGCTGGACGTGGCGCGCGCTCTTGACGAGAGCGGCAACCCCGAAGATCCCGCGCCGCTGTTTGGCGTTCCGGTCACCACGAAGATCAATGTCGATCAGGCGGGCTATGCCAATTCGAACGGGATCCCGGCCTTCAAGGACATGGTCGGCCCCGGGGATTCGCCCGTCGTCTCCAATCTGAGAAAAGCGGGCAGCGTCATCATCGGGCGCACCAATACGCCCGAGTTCTCGATGCGCTGGTGCACGTCGAACCCGCTGCACGGCGTATCGCTCAACCCGTGGGACGCGACCGTGACCCCGGGCGGATCGAGCGGCGCTGCCGCGGCGGCGGTGGCCTCCGGCATCGGGGCGATTGCGCATGGCAATGATCTGGGCGGCTCTCTGCGCTATCCGGCGTTCTGCTGCGGCGTCGCGACCATCCGGCCCTCCTTCGGACGCGTCCCGGCAATGAACCCCATCGGCGGGGAACGCCCGCCGCTGACCCAGACCATGTCCGTGCAGGGTCCGATCGCGCGCAGCATCGCGGATGTACGCGCCGCGTTGCAGGTCATGTCGATGCGTGACAGCCGCGATCCGCTGCAGGTGCTCGCACCGGATAGCGGCCGCGCGCGTGGCGAGAAGATCACCATCGGCTATTGCGCCAACCCGTTCAGCGCGCCGCTCGACCCGGCGGTGCAGGCAGGCATGGACATCGCGGTGCGGGGCTTGCGGGACGCCGGTTTCGCACTGCGCGAGATGACCCCGCCGGAACCGGACGCGACCGCCCGGCTCTGGGGCGATATCCTGTTCACCGAGACCGCCCATGCCGCGCAGGACACCATCAACGCGCATGGCTCGCAGGAGATGAAGCGGCTGCTGGAATCCTATCTCGACCGGTTCCCGCCCCTCGACACCGGCGCGCTGCTCGACGCGATGTCGCGGCGGATCATGCTTCAGCGCGCCTGGTCGCTGATGTTCGATGACATCGACCTGTTCATGATGCCGACATCGCTGCTGCGCCCGTTCGAGAACGATCTCGATTTCAGATCGCCCGAGCGCATCCCCGAAATCATCGACGCCCAGCTGCCACTGCATGCAATCAACCTGCTCGGCCTGCCCGCTGCCGCCCTGCCGACCCATCTCGCCGAGGGTGTCCCGGTCGGGGTGCAGATCGTGGCCCCGATGCATGACGATTACTTCGTGCTCGACGTGGCCGAAAGGCTGGAGCGGGAGATCGGCACGATCTGGCAGAAACTGCCGCTCTGGGCCTGAGGCACGCGCCGTCCGATATCGCAAGCCTGCCGCGGGGCGATCGTTTCAGGTCGCCCCCGGCTCCCCGAGCGCCTTCACCTGACGCTTCAGCTGCGCCAGCAGCAATTTGGCCGCCGGCGTGAGGAAGATCTGCCGCTTGGTGGCAACGGACAGGTTCAGCTGCGGGAGCGGATCCGTGACCGGAACCTTGACGAGGTCATAGCGGCTGGCCAATTGCCGGAACAGACCGTCCGACAGGAACGAAAACCCCCGGTTCTCGACCACGGAGGCAAGGAGCGTGGTCAGGGAATGGCAGCGCGTGACGGAGACCGAGCGCAGGAAATCGTGGTTCGGCGCAAAGAGTCCGCCCGGCCCGAAATCGGGGCCGTGAATGAACCAGGGACCATCGGGAAGATCGGCCAGTTGCCGGGTGTCGCGCCCGGGGTTGCTCTTGTGGGTGACGAGGACGATCTGCATGCTGATCAGCTTCTCCACGATGATCGCAGGATCGGAAAAGCTCTCCGGCGTCGGGCCGATGGCCATTTCGATCTCGCCATTGCGCAACAGGTTGATCGCATCGGGGTAAAGCGAATCGAACACCTCGACATCGACCAGCGGCCAGGTCCGCCGGAACTTCGCCAGCGCCCGGGGCAGCAGCGCAGTGCCGCCCACCGGTGACAGGGCAAGCTTGACGGTGCCGAGCTGCTCCATCCTGAGCTGGTCGGCCTCATCCTCCAGCCGCGCCACCTCGGCGAGCACACTGAGCGCACGGGCATGCACCCGTTTGCCATGATCGGTGAGCTTCACCCCGGTCGGGGAGCGGTCGAATATGGGCAGGCCGAGCTCTTCCTCGAACTGCAGGATCAGCCGGGTCAGAGACGGTTGGCTGCGTCCCAGACGGAGTGCCGCCTTGCGAAAGCTCCCCGCGCGTTCGATTTCCACGATGGCCTGAAGTTGTATTATCTGCATCACGCAACTATGCCGCCGCCTCGGCGGGGGGCAAGCGCTACATGAAGGCGACGAGGCCGGTCGCGATGACCGGGAACAGCAGGATCAGCGCCAGCGCGACGAGATCCGCCGCGACGAAGGGCAGAACGCCGCGGAATATCCGGGAGAGGGCGATATCCGGCATCACCGATTTGACCGTGAAGACATTCATCCCGATCGGCGGCGTGATAAGCCCGAGCTCGATGACCACGACCATCACGATGCCGAACCAGATCATGTCGACCCCGAGCCCGTAGAGGGTCGGCAGGAAAACCGGCACGATCAGCAAGAGCAGGCCGATGGTCTCGAACACCATCCCGAGAAGCACGCAGATCACGCAGATGGCCAGAACGAGTCCGAGCGGGCCGAGTTCGAGCATCTCGACCAGATCGAGCAGGTCATAGGGCAGCCCGCTGAGGTTGATGAAATTCGCAAAGACCAGCGTGCCGAATATGACCGCGAACAGGATCGCCGTGGTTTTCACCGCTTCGAGCAACATTTCCGCCAGCGCGCCAAATGTCCGGATACCGCCCCGCCACAGCGCGAATAGCCCGGCCCCGGTCGCGCCGATGCCGGCCGCCTCTGTCGGGGTGAAAACGCCGAGGTAGATGCCGCCGAGCACGACGATGAACAACAGCAGGATGGGCCAGACCCGGATCAGCGCGAGATTGCGCTCCGCCGCCGAGAGCGGCTTTCCGGCGGGGCCGAGCTGCGGGTTGCGCCAGACCGTGAGCCAGACGGCGCCCATGAAGAGCAGGACGAGCAGCAGGCCGGGCAGGGTCCCCGCGATGAACAACTTGCCGATGTCCTGTTCCGCCACCAGCCCATAGACCACGAGGGGAACCGAGGGCGGTATCATGATGCCGAGCGTGCCGCCTGCCGCGACGACCCCCGAGGAGAGCCGGTCGTCATAGCGGTAGCGGCGCATATGCGGCATAGCCACTTTGGTCATGGTCGCGGCGGTCGCCAGCGACGAGCCGGACACGGCGGAAAAACCGGCACAGGCCAGCACGCTTGCCTGGGCCAGCCCGCCGCGGCGGCGGCCGACGGCGGCATAGGCGGCGTTGAACAGGTCTTCGGAGATGTTCGAGCGGTGAATGAAAATGCCCATGAGGATGAAGAGCGGGATCACGGAAAGCCCGTAGCTGGCCGCGGCCTCCATCACCTGCTGGCCGGTCATCGCCAGCGCCCCGGACCAGTTCCAGCCGCGCAGCCAGGCAAAGCCGACCAGACCGACGACCAGCGTGACGAAGGCCAGCGGCAGGCCGATGAAGCTGAGCAACAGGACGGCGGCAAAACCGAGCAGGGCCTCAGCCATGGGGATCATCCTCACGCAGCGGATAGGACAGCAGGAACAGGATGAACCCAAGCGAGGAAAGGGCCGCCGCGATACCCGGGAACAGCCAGATCGGCAAGGCGAGGACGATGGTCGTCCGGGCATTGGCCAGAGCGTCAAGCGCCATGTCCCAGAGGATATAGAGCAACAGGGCATAGACGACGAGCGAGAACAGGAACCTGCTCCAGCGCATCAGGGCGGGGGCACGTTCGGTCAGCAAATGGTCAAAAAACGTGACGCAGATATGCTGATCCGTCGCGGTGACGAAGGCGAAACCGGCGAAGACGACAGCCACCATCAGCAATTCCACCAGTTCGGAAGCGCCGAAGATCGAATTGTTGAAGCCGTAGCGCCCGATCACGTCAATGAAGGTCAGTACCGCCATGACAAACAGCGCGCCGCAGGCCAGGGTCGCGAGCAGCTTGCTGACCGCCGCGACCAGATATGACCCCGCCTGTCGCCTCACTGGCCGACATTGGCTTGATAGCGGGCCTCGAAATCATCGATCACCGCCTGTCCGTCAATCCCCATGCCATCCATCTGAGCGACCCATTCGGCGACCCGGGGCTCACCGAGCGCCTTAAGCTCGGCCAGAAACGCCGGGCTGCCGTCGACGAATTCGACACCCGCTTCGACCATCTCGGCATGTGCCGCTTCGAAGATGCGATCCTGCTCCGCGCCCATCCAGCGCACGAAATCACTGCCGAGCGCTGCCCTGATCGCGTCGCGGTCGGTCTCGGAAATAGCGTCCCATTTCTGCTTCGAGACGAAGAAGGAGAAGGTCGCCTGGAAAATCTTCTCGTCGAAGATGGTGGCGGATTTGGTGTAGTCGGTCAGCTTGTACTGTGTCACCTCGCTCTGCGGGACGCCGACATGGCCATCGACCACGCCCTTTGACACCAGTTCGAGCATCTGGACCGCGGGGCCCGATACGACCGAGGAGCCGGTCTCGGCGATCACATTCGCGGTCACGCCGGGAACCGACCAGATCTTGCGTTCCGCGAGATCGGCGATCGAGGTGATCGGGGTGTCCGTCACCGAGAATATGTCACCGCCGTTCAGCGCAAAAAGCGCCAGCAGCACGGTCTCGCCATATTCGTCCTTTTCAGCCAGATGTTCCTGATAGGTCTCCCAGAGCGCGACGCTGGTCATCTCGGAATCGGCATGGCCGAGGAAGGGCAGCATCGAGAATTGCACCCCCGGCACCTGGCTGCGCAGAAAGCCGTTGAACTGCACCGCGCCGTCCATCACCCCGTTGACCACGCCGTCATATTGATCGGGCGGCGCGGCGAGCGATTTCGGCGGCACCCGCAATTTGACGCGCCCTTCGGTGGCGGTCTCGATACGTTCGCCGAGCTCGGGCAGGAAATCCTTGCAGACGTAATGTTGCGGCGGAAAGAAGCAGTTGAACAATATCGTTTCCCGCGCAGCGCCCGCGCTCGGCAAGGCCATCCCCATCGCCGCGGCGACCGTGGCTGCCGCCATTCCTTTTGCCAGTCTCATGTCATCTCCCCCTGTTGCACGGCAGGATGCCGTATCTTTCGCTTGCCATCAAACGCGGCGATGGTGCTCAACGCTCACAGCTGCGCGTCGGCACGGACCGGCGGCAGGAACTCGACCTCGTATTCCGGCGACAGCGCGACCACCTCGTCCGGCCGTGCCATGTTGTGGATGCGGCGGAACAGATCGACAAGCTTGCCGGTCGGCGTCACCCAGAAAAAACAGCGCACGTCGCGACCGGAATTGTTGAACAACCCATGCGCCACCCCCCGCGGCATGCAGATCAGGTCACCGGTGGCGGCGTGCTCCGTCTTGCCGCCGATCACGATGTCGAGCGCGCCATCGAGCAGCAGGACATATTCGTCCTGTGTCGGGTGGATATGCGGCGGCACGAAGGTCTCTATCGGAAAGGTCGCGTGCCAGGAGAAACATTCCTCGGTGATCTGCTTGGGCGTATAGACCTGTCCGAGAATGTTCCAATGGGCCCCATCGAGGCCTTCGCTCTTGCGGGTGATCCGGGGCTCGAAGCTCATTGCTCTGTCTCCTGTCTGTCGGTTTTTCTCAGCAGCTTTTTCAGGGTCGGGCCGATCAGCGGGTTGGCGGCGGCAAAGCGGGGGTGCCATTCCTTGCGGATCGCCTCCTCCAGCTCCGCCTCGTCCCAATAGCCGATCAGGATACCGCCCTCGGCGATCTTTTCCTGCACGAATGTCGATTCGATCGCACCATCCGGCACGGTCACCCGTTGCCGCGGCTGGCGCGCCCAGCAAAACAGCGCCTCATGCAGGCGCGCGATCGTCTCTTCATGCCCCGGTTGACCGCCGAGATCGTGATATTCGTCCGGGTCGTTCTCCAGATCGAACAGCATCGGCCGGAAGCCTTCCGCGATGACATATTTCCAGCGCCCGTCGCTGATCATCCGCAGCCAGGCATCCCGCGCCTTGGTCTGCAGGGTCACCCGCGCGTCCTGGAAGGAATAATCATACTCGCAGATCACATGATCCCGCTTCGCCGTCGCCTCTCCGAAGAGACCGGGGCGCAGCGAGATCCCGTCCATGACATGCGGCACCGGCGCGCCGCCATAGACATCGAGGAAAGTGGGGGCGAGGTCGATCATCTCCACCAGATCGGTGTTCACGCTGCCGCGCGTGGCGTCGGCGCGGGGATCCGGGTCATGCACGATCAGCGGCACGCGGATCGCCTGTTCGTGAAACAGGTCCTTGTCGCCCATCCAGTGATCGCCGAGATAATCACCGTGATCGGAAGTGAAGACGATCATCGTTTCATCGGCAATGCCGCGTTTTTCCAGATGCGCGAAGAGCCGCCCCATCTGGTCGTCGATCTGCTTGATCAACCCCATATAGGCCGGGATCACCCGCTCGCGCACCTCGTCCCGCGCAAAGGATTTCGACACCCGGTGATCCTGCATCGCCGCGTAGACCGGATGCGGATCCCTGCGCTCGTCCTCGTGCCGTTTCACCGGCAGCAGATGTTCCGGCCCGTACATGCTGGCATAGGGTTCCGGCACGATATAGGGCCAGTGCGGCTTGATATAGCTGACATGCGCGACCCAGGGCTGATCGCCCGCCGCGTCGATGAAATCCATGGCACGCGAGGTGATATAGGGGGTTTCGGAATGTTCATCCGGCACACGGGCAGGGCGGTTGGCGTATTTCAGGAACCAGCCGGAGAGCAGCTCCCCGTCCGGGCCTTCCGCGGCATTGGCCCATTCCTCCCAGGGGTTCTCGCCCGGACAATCGGCCTTGCGCAGATAATCGTTATAGGGCGGCGCCGGATCATGCCCGGAATAGGGATGGATACCGTCATCCCGCTCGAACGGCTCGAAACCGCATTCGGAGATCCGCACCCCGATCGAACTCTCCGGATCGATCCCCAGCCGCGCCATGCCGGAAGTGTCGGCGCGCATATGGGTCTTCCCGATCAGCACGGATTTGACGCCATAGGGGCGCAGGTGATCGCCGATGGTCATTTCCCCGGCCTTGAGCGGCACGAAATTCCAGCTCGCCCCATGGGCATGCACGTAACGGCCGGTATAGGTCGACATCCGCGAGGGACCGCAAACCGGCGACTGCACATAGGCGCGCTCATAACGCACGCCGCGCGCCGCCAGCGCGTCGATATTAGGAGTGTGAAGATGCGGATGCCCGTAACATGAGAGATAATCCCAGCGCAGCTGGTCGCACATGATGAAAAGTATGTTTCGAACAGACATGGCAATTCCCCCTCGCCACCATGTTCACACCATCAGGTGATAGCCGGTAGTCTGTTTGTGCTGATCGTGATCCATAATCCGGATCACCTCACGCGCGCAGGCAATAACGCCGCTGCGCAAGCGGGGGTCGGCGCCGCAAAGCGCCTGCGATTGGGGAGATTGAAAAGCGGAGCTAGCGCATGTTGCGCGGCGAGGTGCCGAAACGCTCCTTGTAGCGCCGCGAGAACAGGGTGCGCGAGGAAAACCCGGCGGCCATGGCGATCTCCGTGATCGAAAGATCGGTCCCCCGCAGCAGCCCATGCGCATGATCGAGCCGCAGGTTCTGGCAATATTTATGCGGCGAAGTGTTGAGATACTTGCGGAACAGCCGTTCGATCTGTCGCACCGAGGCGCCGACTTCCTGCGCCATGACCTCCATGGTCAGGGGGTTTTCCAGATTGTTCTGCATCTCGGAGAGCACCGCCGTCAGGATCGGGTTGCGGGTGCCGATCGTGTGGCTGAGCGAGGCCCGCTGCCGCGTCATCGACTGGCGCACACCGCCGGTCAGGCACATGTCGGCAACCAGCTCGGCGAAATCGCGGCCATGGTCCTCTTCGATCAGCTTCAGCATCAGATCGGTCGCGGCGGCGCCACCGCCGCAGGTCCGCACCTTGCCGTCGATGACATAGATCTCCTCGCTCACGTCGAGCTCGGGAAACCGCTCGCGAAAGACCGGCGCGTTCTCCCAGTGCAGCGAGACCTTACGGTCATTCAGCAGCCCCGCCTGGGCCAGCGCGAAGGCCCCGGTGCAGATCCCCCCGACGCTGCCGCCAAAGCGGACATGATCGCGCAGCGCCGCGAGCGTCGAGGCATGGGCCGGGTCCGCATTCACCGTTCCGGAACAGACGAAGACCTCGCTGCGCGGCGGAAAGCGCTTCAGCGTCTGATCGGCATTGACCGAGATGCTGGAAGAGCTGATCACCGGCCCCGCGTCCTCGGCATAGACGGTCCAGGAATAGAGCGGCTTCTGCGCCAGTTGATTGGCGATGCGCAGCGGATCGAGCGCCGAGCTGAAGGCCAGCAGGGTGAAGCGCGGCAGCAGCAGGAAGGCGAATTCGCGTGTCGCCGTATCGGTCTTGATCTCGTAATAGGCCGCACCGCTTGGAATGACCGGCGCACGGACCCCGCCCGTTTCGTTATGCTCGGAACACATGGCAGTCTTCGCTCCTTCAAGATCGACCTGCGCCGCGCGGCAAATTACCATTCCCGCGTCGCCCCGTCGTCCTCATTGTCCTGTGCGGCGCAAAAAGTATGAACGCACCGTGAGTGTCAAGCGGCCATACCGCCGCGCCGGGACGCGGCCCGGTCCGATCACTCGGATACCCGCGCATTGCCGGGACGACGCGGCAGGCGCGCTAGAAATCCAGCCCGAGATCGAGCGTGTGCGCCGAATGGGTGAGCGCGCCGGAAGAGATGTAATCCACCCCGGTCGCGGCGACCTCGCCGATCCGTTCCAGCGTCATGTTGCCCGACGCCTCCAGCACCAGAGCGCCGCCATTCATCGCCACCGCCTCGCACAGGGTCGCGCTGTCCATATTGTCGAGCAGCACCACATCGGCGCCCCCCTCGTTAAGCACCTCGGCAAGCTGGTCGAGCCGGTCCACCTCGATCTCGACGCGGATCATATGCGAGGCACGGGATTTGACCGCGCGCAGGGCCGGGCGGATGCCGCCGACCGCGGCGATGTGGTTGTCCTTGATCAGGATCGCGTCGGACAGCGAGAAACGGTGATTGTGGCCGCCGCCATGCAGCACCGCCTGTTTCTCCACCAGCCGCAGCCCCGGCGTCGTCTTGCGGGTGCAGGTGATCCGCGTCCGCGTGCCCTCGGTCCGCGCCACGAAGGCCGCCGTCAGCGTGGCGATGCCGCTGAGCCGCCCGGCAAAATTCAGCGCCACGCGCTCGGCTGACAGGATCGCGGCGGCGGCACCTTCGATCTCCATCAGCACCGCACCGGCGCCGATCGCATCGCCGTCACGGCTCAGGCTGCGGATCTGCAGGCCCGGATCGATCAGGCGGAAAGCCAGTTCGGCAATCTGCAACCCCGAGATAACGCCGTCCTCGCGCGCGCGCAGCTGCGCGGCATAGCGCCGATCCGCCGGGATGACGCTGCGCGTGGTGATGTCGCCACACGTGCCAAGATCCTCCATCAGCGCGGCACGCACCAGCGGTTCGAGGATCATGTCGGGCAGGGGCGGCAGCATCGGATTGTCCATGTCTAGCAGGTCTCTGTCTCGTGACGCAGCGACAGCGCCTCGCGCAGCGTCAGACGGCTGCGGCGCGCGGTTGCGTCGGTGTCGGGAAAATCGGAACGGCAATGGGCACCACGGCTCTCTTCGCGGCGCAGCGCGGCGGCGGCGATCAGCGTGGCGCAGGCGGTCATGTTGCGCAGGCTGGCGCAATCGGGTTGTGCGGCTTCGATCCGCGCGATCTCGCGCAGCGCCCGCGTGAGCCCGGCGTGATCGCGGATGACCCCGACACCTTCGCTCATCGCCACGCGCAGACGCGCGACGAGATCGGCCTTCGGCACCTCCCCACGCCCCAAATCGGGCAGCTCCAGCTCCGGCACCTCGCGCGCAGGCATCGGCAGGATCGCGGCAATATCACTGGCCGCGCGGCGGGCATAGACCAGCGCTTCGAGCAGACCGTTCGAGGCCAACCGATTGGCGCCGTGCAGCCCGGTCGCGGAGACTTCGCCGCAGGCCCAGAGCCCGCCGAGACTGCTGCGCCCATGACGATCCGTCACCACCCCGCCCATATGATAATGCGCGGCGGCCGCCACCGGGATCGCCACGCGCGCCGGATCAATCCCGACGCTGGCGCAGGCACCCGTCACGGCAGGATAATCCGCAAGCCCGCCGCGCGCCGCCAACGGGCGCAGATCGAGCATCGGCCGCAGCCCGGCCCGGCTCTGGCCATAGATGGCCCGCGCCACCACATCGCGCGGCGCCAGCTCCGCATCGACATGCAGCGACACCATGAACCGCTCGCCCTGCCGGTTGACCAGATGCGCCCCGGCGCCGCGCAGGGCCTCCGTCGCCAGCGGCGCGGGGTCGAGCCCGCAATCGATTGCTGTCGGATGAAACTGGACGAATTCCGCATCCGCGATCACCGCCCCGGCGCGTGCCGCCATGCCGGTGACCTGCCCGCGGATCCGTGGCGGATTGGTGCTGAGCGCATAGAGCCCGCCGCAGCCACCCCCGGCAAGCAGGCAGGCCGCCCCGCGCACCAGCACGGAGGCCGAGCCCTCGGGCCCGGCCGATTGCAGCTCGACGCCACCGACAACATTATCCCGCGTCGCGAGCGCCACCGCCATCACCCCTTCGAGGATCTGGATCGACGGGGTCTGGCGGACCAGCGTAACCAGCGCGCGCATGATCTCGGCCCCTACCTGATCGCCGCGCACCCGCACCACCCGGGCGAAACTATGCGCAGCCTCGCGCGACAGCACATAGCCGCCCTCGGCCGTCCGGTCGAAAGGCGTGCCAAGCTCGGTCAGCTGCAGGATATGCGCGCGCGCCTCGCCGGTGACCTCGGCCGCGACCTGCGGATCGACCAACCCGGCCCCGGCGCGCATCGTGTCCTCGGCATGGCGCGCGGCACTGTCCGGCGCCGCCATCGCCGCCGCAACCCCGCCCTGCGCCCAGGCCGAGCTGGCCCCACTGCCCAATGCCTCCGGCGAGATCAGCAATACCAGGCGCGGCGCAAGGCTCAGCGCCGCGTAAAGCGCCCCGAGCCCGGCGCCGATGATGATCACCCGCTCGGTATCGATGATCTCCATCGGCCGGAAAACCTCAGCGCGCCAGTTGCCGCGACAGGTCGATCATCCTCTCGACCGCCACGCGCGCCCGCCCGGCGACGGCGCCATCGACCTCGACCGGCGTGCTCATCGTATGCAGCGACCACAGCACCTTCTCGAGGGTGATCTTCTTCATGAAGGGACACATGTTGCAGGGGCCGACGAAATCGACTTCCGGCAGTTCGTCGGCAATGTTGGAGGCCATCGAACATTCGGTCACCAGCATCGCCTGTTTCGGCTTCTCGCGGTGCACATATTCGAGAATACCGCTGGTCGAGCCGGAGAAATCCGCCTCCGCCACCACGTCGGGCGGGCATTCGGGATGGGTGATGATCCGTGTTTCCGGGTTGTACTCGCGGAAATCGCGCAGGTCCTGCGGGGTGAAACGCTCATGCACGATACAGGCCCCGTCCCACCAGACGATGCGCTTCTGCGGCACCTGTTTGGCGACATTCTGCGCCAGATACTTGTCCGGCGTCATGATCACCGTATCGCTCTCCATCGCCGCCACGATCTGCGCCGCGTTGGAGGAGGTGCAGCAGATGTCCGAGGCGGCTTTGACCTCCGCAGTCGTGTTGACATAGGTCACGACCGGCGCACCGGGATATTGCGCGCGCATCTGCGCCACGCCCTCGGCGGTGATGCTCTCGGCCAGCGAGCAGCCGGCCTCCATATCCGGCATCAGCACGGTCTTTTCCGGGCTCAGTATCTTCGAGGTTTCGGCCATGAAATGCACGCCGCATTGCACGATCACATCGGCTTCGACCTCGGTCGCCTTGATCGCCAGCTGCAGGCTGTCGCCAACGAAATCCGCAATGCCGTGATAGATGTCGGGCGTCATGTAATTATGCGCGAGGATGACCGCGTTGCGCTCTTTCTTGAGCTTGTTGATCGCCGCGACATAGGGCGCGTGAATCGCCCAGTCGGGCGGTGAGACGACCCGCTCCATGCGGCTGTAGAGCTCCTGCATCGAGGCCGCCAGATCCGGGTCCGGCGCCAGCGCGTAGCTCGCCGCGAGCTCTGCGGCCCTCGCTGTTGGGTTTTCGGCTGCGTTCATGTCCTGCTCCCCGTCAAGATGCGCCGCCGCCCGTCGGGGCCGCAGACACGGCGACGGGATAGCGCCTGCCTTACCCGAGGACAAGCGAAACGCACCGCGACCCGGGATTCACGCGCCCTTCTGCGCGCGTTCAGCGCGCGGACTTTCCCCGCGCGCGCTGCGCCCTAGCTACTGCCTGCGGAGATAACGCTCTGACAGGGCATGAATTTCTGCTATGCGAAATGAAGTGACCCCGGTACAGAAGGCCCCTCGATGATCGCCAAGTTACGAAAGCTCTACGAGGGTCACAGCACGGAAGCCCACAGGTTCCGCTATCTGTTGCTGACCTTCGACATCGTCACGGTGCTCTTCGTCATCGCCACGTCCTTCTTCCAGCGCTCGCTCGCGATCGAGATCGCCGACGCGGTTTTCGGCCTGCTGATCCTCGCGGATTTCCTCGTCAGGCTGGCGCTGGAACGGCAGAAGCAGCGGATGTTCCTGAGGCTCTCGACCTGGGCCGATATCGTCGCCATCGGCTCCTTCCTCGCGCCGGTCGCGGGCGAGGGGCTCGGCTTCCTGCGCATCCTGCGCACCCTGCGGCTCTTGCATACCTATCAGCTGCTCCACCGGATGCGCACCGATTTCCGCTATTTCCGCGAGAACGAGGCGATCATCCTCGCCTCGCTCAACCTCACCGTCTTCCTGTTCATCATGACCGGGCTGATCTACGCCACCCAGGCCCGCAGCAATCCGCAGATCACCAATTACGCCGATGCGCTCTATTTCACCGTGACAACGCTGACCACCACGGGCTTCGGTGACATCACGCTCGACGGCACCTGGGGCCGGATGCTGGCGGTCGCGGTGATGATCTTCGGAGTCACCCTGTTCCTGCGGCTGCTGCAGGTCCTGTTCCGCCCGCCGAAGGTGAAACAGGAATGCGAAAAATGCGGGCTGCTGCTGCATGACGTGGACGCGGTGCATTGCAAACATTGTGGCACAACGATCCACATCCCGACGGAGGGCAGCGTCTGAACCTCCGGCGCGGACCCGCGCGAGGTTGCGAAAAAGTCAGCTTTCGGCCCAGCCCTGCAACTTCTCGATCACCCCGTTGCTCAAGACCTGCAGATCCTCCTGCAAGGCCAGCGCCGGACAATCCTTCTTCAACCGCGCCGCCATATCGCTCATGCGAAAAACATTGGCCGCGTCGAGCTTTCGCAGCTCGTCCCAATGCACCGGCACCGCCACCGGCGCGCCGGGGCGGGCGCGCAGGGAATAGGGCGCAATCGCCGTGGCGCCGCGCTCGTTGCGCAGATAATCAATGAAGATCCGCCCCTTGCGCTTGCTCTTGGACATGGTGGCGACATAGCGATCCGGCTCCCGTGCCTCCATCACATGCGCGAAGGTCTTGGCAAAGAGCTTGACGCTGTCCCAGCCGCGGGTGCGGCGCAGCGGCAGCCAGACATGCACACCCTTGCCGCCGGTCACGATGGCGCCGGAGGTGAGCCCGAGATCGCCCAACCGGTCGCGCACCTCGAAGGCGGCTTCGCGCAGTTGCGAAAAACCCAGCCCCTCATCGGGGTCGAGATCGAAGACCAGCCGGTCAGGTCTTTCCAGCCGGTCCACCTTCGCGCCCCAGATATGAAATTCGATACTGCCCATCTGCGCCGCCGCGATCAGGCTTTCGAGGCGGGTTGCATAGAGATATTCGGCGTCCTCGCCATCACTCTCCGCGATGCTCACCCGCGACAATTCATCGGGCATGCCGCCGCTGTCGTGTTTCTGGAAGAAACATTGCCCCTCGATCCCCGACGGACAGCGGAACAGCGACAGGGGCCGGTGCGACATCAATGCCATCATACGCGCGCCGACGCGCTCGTAATGGCGCGCCACATCACCCTTGGTGCAGCCCGCCTCGGGAAAGACCTTGCGCTCCGCGCTGCTGATCCTGATCCCGCCGATCTCGGTATCCATCTCGACCTCCCGTGGTGCTTCGAGCTTCACGTCTTCAGCCGCCTTGTCCTCGCGCAGGCCGAGGAAGGCGCCGTGACGCACGTAACCGTCGGCGGTGAATTCGGTAAACTCGACCTCGGCCACCAGCTCCGGGCGCACCCACCGCGCGTCGCGCGTGACATCGCCGGGCACATCGTCGAGCGGCGCGGTCTTGCGCGCATGCCAGCGGCGGGCGAGGTCATCCATCACCTCGCCGGAAAACCCGGTGCCGACCCTTCCCTTGTAACGCAGCCTGTCGCCCTCGTGACTCGCGATCAGCAGGGAGGCGAAGGGCCGACCCTTCTTGTCCGAGGGAGAATAGCCGACGACGACGAATTCCTGCCGCCGCGTGCATTTCACCTTCAGCCAGGACCGGCTGCGCGCCCCGCGATAGGGGGCATCGACACGCTTGCTGATGATCCCCTCCGCCCCGCTGTCACAGGCGGCGGCGAAGATCTGCGGCCCGTGGCCGATGACATGTTCGGTGAGCCGCAACGGCCCGTCTTGCGGCAGGCCGGAGAGCAGCCTGGCCAGCCTTTCGCGCCGTTCAAGCTGCGGCGTGCCGGTCAGGTCCTCGCCGTCGATCGACAGCAGGTCGAATGCGAAAAAAACCAGCCCGCCGCCCTGTTTCAGCGCCTTCTGCAACGAGGAAAACGCCGAGCCCTCGATCTTCGCCGCCATCACCTCGCCGTCAATCAATGCGGCGTCGCAGGGCAGGGGGGCGAAGGCCTCCGCCAGCGGCGCGAATTTCTCGCTCCAGTCCTTGCCCGACCGCGTGAAAAGCCGCGTGCCGCCCTTGCCGAGTGCGGCAAGGCAGCGGTAGCCGTCGAATTTTGTCTCGTGCAGCCATTCCTCACCGTCCGGCGCTTCGGCGACCAGCGTCGCGAGCTGCGGCTTGCGAAAAGCCGGACGTTTGCGGCTGCGTTTCGGCGCGTCTGTCTCGGCACGGGCGGCGGTCTTTTTCGACGGTTCGACTCCGTCCGCGATCTCTCCCATCCTCCGCCCGGTCTTGACCGAAAACGCCTCCGGCGCGGTCAGCGCATCGGGCGTCTCCTCCGCGTAATCGTCGCGCTCCTTGATCAGCAGCCAGTTCTCGCGCTTCTCGCGCCTGCGCGGGCGCATGCGCACCAGCGCCCAGCCGCCGCGCATCCTCTCGCCCTGCAGGGTGATCTTGATCTTGCCCGCCT
Organism: Sulfitobacter aestuarii; assembly: GCF_042685005.1. NCBI lineage: Bacteria > Pseudomonadati > Pseudomonadota > Alphaproteobacteria > Rhodobacterales > Roseobacteraceae > Sulfitobacter > Sulfitobacter aestuarii. Next base: position 53,083 of record NZ_JBHUMP010000012.1, read on the forward strand.
CTAGCCCGTCCGCAAAATCCTCCTGCGGCGCCCAGGTGCCGTCGTCCCAGAGCATCACCGTGCCGCCGCCATATTGCCCCTTGGGGATCGTGCCCTCGAAATCGCCATAGGACAGGGGATGGTCCTCGGTACGCACCGCCAGCCGCTTTTCGCCGGGATCGGGGGACGGGCCCTTGGTCACCGCCCAGCTCAGCAACACACCCTCCCATTCGAGACGGAAATCGTAATGCAGCCGCGATGCCGCGTGTTTCTGCACAATGAACCGCCGCCCGCCCCTGGCCGGACCGAGCTTCCCGGCAGGCTCCGCGGTGCGCTCGAAATCGCGCTTCTCGTTGTAAACGGCAAGACGATCGGGCGCGCGGGTCATCTAGGAAGCCTTCTTGCGCGGTTTCTTCTTGCTGCCCTTGGCTTCCTTGAGGCTTTCCTTCAGCGCCGACATCAGGTCGATGACATTCTCGCCCTGTTCGGACTTACCCTCCCCGGCGTGCACCCGCTTGGTCTTCTTGTTCTTGCGTTTGGCCTGCAGCAGCTCCTGCATGGCTTCGGCATATTTGTCGCTATAGGCGGCCGCATCGAAGGGGGCGGATTTGCGTTCGATCAGCGAGGTCGCAATCTCGAGCAATTCCGCATCGGCCTCGGCATCCTCGATCCCGGTGAAGATCTCGTCGGCCTCGCGCAGCTCGTCCTCGTAGTGCAGCGTCTCCATCAACAGCCCGTCGCCGCAGGGTTTGACGGCGGCGAGATATTCCTTGCCGCGCATGGTGACCTGACCGATCCCGACCTTGCCGGCCTGACGCAGCGCATCGCGCACCACGCGATAGGCGTCCTGAGCCAGATCGTCGGAGGCGGTGATGTAGTAGGGCTTGTCGAAATAGAGCGGCGAGATCTCGCAGGCATCGACGAATTGCACCAGTTCGAAGGTCTTCTTGGTCTCGAGCTTGATCGCGTCGATCTCCTCGGGATCGAGCAGGATATATTCGTCATCCCCGACCTCGTATCCCTTGACGATATCGTCCGGGTCCACCGGGCCGATACCGGGAACGGATTTCTCGTAGCGGATGCGCTTGCCCGAGGGTTTGTGGATCTGGCGGAAGGACACGCGCGCGCCGGTCTTGCTCGCGGAATAGATCTCCACCGGGATCGAGACCAGCGAGAGGCGCAACTGCCCCTTCCAAAGTGCGCGCGGTGCCATGACATGCCCTCCAATGCAGAGCTGGCGGGGTTTCGGCTGTGAATGCCGACGGGCGGGCCGGGGAGATCCGGCCCTGTCTGGAATATATGCTCGGCGGGGTCGTTTTGTTCCGAAACCGAAGCGCCGGGTGACAGGCGATCACCCGCCCGAGCGAATGGGAGGCGGTTACCCGCGGGGAACCGGGGCGCCCAGCCAGGGTTTTGAAACGACAGATTGCAGCGCGGAGGAGCACGAAATGACCGATAAGAAATTCGATTCCATGGACAGCCCGCAGCGCCAGCCCGGGCTGGAACACGAGATGGACCCCGAACCGGAATACATGCCGCGCCATGTCGGGTCGGAGCGGCTCAAGGGCAAGGTCGCGCTGATTACCGGCGGCGATTCCGGGATCGGTCGGGCGACGGCCGTGCTCTATGCGCGGGAGGGGGCGAGGATCGGGATTGTCTATCGCGACGAGGACCGCGATGCGGAGAAGACCCGGGATGTGATCGAGGCGGAAGGCAGCGAGGCGCTGCTCATCCGCGGCGATGTCGGGGACAAGGACTTCTGCGAAAAAGCCGTCGCGCAAACGCGCGAGAAGTTCGGCGGGCTCGATATCCTGGTCAACAACGCCGGAGAGCAACATGCACAGGGCGCACCGGAGGATATCGAGGAAGCGCAGATCGAACGGACCTTCCGCACCAATATCTTCGGCACGATGTTCATGACCCAGGCCGCGCTACCGCATCTGCAGGAGGGCGCGCGGATCATCTGCGTGACGTCGATCACCGCCTACAAGGGTCAGGACCTGCTGATCGATTATGCCTCCACCAAGGGGGCGATCCTCGCCTTCCTGCGCGCCATGGCGAGCAAGCTCGCGCCGAAGGGGATACTGGTGAACGGTGTCGCGCCGGGACCGATCTGGACGCCGCTGATTCCGGCGTCCTTCCCCGAGGACGCGGTGAAGGATTTCGGCAAGAACTCCCCTCTGGGCCGCCCCGGACAGCCCAACGAGGTCGCGCCCTCGCTGCTGTTCCTGGCCTGTTCGGATTCCTCCTACATGACCGGGCAGGTGCTGCACCCGAATGGCGGGACACTGGTCGGCGGGTAGGAAGGGAGAGGTCGCGCCCGCGGCCTCCCAAAAGGGATGCAGAGCCCATAAAAAAAAGCGCCCCGCCGGATGTCCGGCGGAGCGTGGTCTTGATCAGACGACGTGCGAGCGTCGGCAGCGCAGGTAGTAGACAATCCCGCCCAGCAGCGCGCCGATGATCCAGGCATAGCCGGCCAGCTGGCCGAGCACCGGCACCCAGACGGTGGCGATGGAGAAGACCGCGCCGATCGCGAAGGCGACGAGGGCATTGTCGTTCCAGCCATTGCCGAAATGATAGGTGCCGCCCTCCATGTTGTAGAGGTCGTCGACCTTCAGCTTCTGTTTGCGCAGCAGGTAGTAATCGACGATCAGGATCCCGTAGAGCGGCGCGAGAGTCGCGCCGAGCGTGTTGACGAAGCCGCTGATGCCGAATTGGCTGATGAAGCTGGTCCAGAGCCCGCCGATGACCAGCGCGAAGCCCGAGGTGATCAGCCCGGCCTTGCGGAAGCCGATCCGCGCGGGGGACAGGTTGGCGATCCCGTTCACCGCGGGAATGAAGTTCGCCACCAGGTTGATGCCGACCGTCGCCGCGAAGAAGGTGATGGCGGCGATCACGCCGAGCACGACGCTGTCGGTGCGCTCCACGATTTCGGCGGGGTTGATGATCGCCTCGCCATAGACCACGGCGGCGCCGGCGGTGGTGAGCAGAGCCAGTGCCGAGAACAGGATCATGTTGAAAGGCAGGCCGGCGATATTGCCGCGCACCATCGCCTTCTTGTCCCGGGCGTAGCGCGAGAAATCGCTGAAGTTGATCATCACGGCGGCAAAATAGGCGACCATGGTGCCGATGATCGCCACGAAGCCGGCGAACTCTGTGCTCCAGGTCGCGTCGGGCTGCGCGAAGATCGTCTGGGCCTGCGCGAGCAGCTGACCGTCGGACTTCACCCAGAGGAAGATGACCAGCGCGATCATCACCGCATAGACGAACGGGCCCGCGATGTTCAGGAATGTCTCGACCCATTCCATGCCCTGCCAGAAGATCCAGATATGGAAGCCCCAGACGATGACGAAGGAGATCCAGTCCACCGTGTCGAGGCCGAGCATCTCGGCGCCCGGTTCCATGCCGGTGATCGAGCGGATCAGCAGCGCCAGCGCGGTCGAGGCGAAATAGACCTGCACACCGTACCAGAAGACAGCCACCGTGGCGCGCAGGACAGCGGGCAGATTGGCCCCCGCGGTGCCCATGCTGGCGCGTGCGAAGACCGGGTAGGGGATGCCGTAGCGTTAACCCGCCGCCCCTGACAGGTTGACGAAGACCATGACCAACAGCGCCGCGGTGATCAGCGCGGCGAAGGCGGTCCAGCCGCTGACCCCGTAAGAGATGAACAGCGAGGCGACCAGCGAATAGCCGAACAGCGACTGGATGTCGTTTGCCCAGACGTTGAAGATGGCGAACCATCCCCAGGTCTTTTCCTCGCTGGTCACCGGGTTCAGCGTGTCGCCGTCTCCCGGTGCCGCGGTTTCCTCGATCGTCATGCTTTGCATATGCTCTCTCCCATTGACGCCGCCAGCGAGGTGGGTCCCTTTCCCTGCCGTAACTGACGCTATTGATCCATCTGCTATTGTATCTAAAATGTTAGCAGCTATCTTATATGCTGTTTATTCGGATAAACGCGAGGGACTTTTTGGCAATGCAGGCAAATCCGATCGCGATCCGAGAAGGCAGCCTCCTGTGACGGAGGCTTCCCGGACAAACGGCAGGTCATCGAACGGCTCGCTCAACCTGTTGGCGGATCAGGCCTATGCCGAGCTCATGGGCCAGCTGCGCAGCGGTTCGCTGATGAGCGGCGCGTTTCTGTCCATGCCGGTGCTGGTCGAGCGGCTCGCCTGTCCGATCGCGGCAGTGCGCGATGCGGTCAAGCGGGCCGAGGCCGGCGGGCTGGTTACGGTGCTGCCCAAACGCGGGGTGATGGTCATGGATGCGGGTGCCGATATGACCCGCGAATGTCTCGAACTGCGGGCCATTTTCGATTGCGAAGGGGCCCGGCGTTTGATCCAGAATGTGGACCGGATCGAGCTCGGCGCCCTGCGGACGGTGCATGAGGAGCTGCGCGAGGCGGTTCTTGGCCAGAGCGATCCGGATCTGACGCGGCGGGCGATCGAGACCGATCTCTCCCTGCATGACGCACTGTCGGCCGGACTCGCCTCGCCGCTGGCCGAACGGCTCTATGCCGAGAACCGCGACCGGATCGCGGTGATCCAGAACACGCGCCCCTTCCTCGCCGACCGCATCGTGTCCGCGATGGATGAGCACCTGACCATTATCGGCGCCATCGAGGCGCGCGACACCGAGGCAGCGCTCACCGCGATCCGCACCCATCTCGATGGCACCCTGCGCTGGTGGGGCGTCAGCCCTTCCTGACCGAAGTTTCGCGCGCTGCCGCTCGTGTTCCCGCCTGCGAGATAGCGCTGTGATATTGCAACAGTCGGCTTTTAATCCCTGCTCCGGCAAAACAGGCGTTCGGCCATTCGGGACGCTGGTTCGAATCTCGCGCAAGGCGCGGGAGCGCTGACCAGGGGCAGCTATGTTGCTCCCTGAAACTGGTCCATTTCTGGTCCAACTGGTGTTTTCGAGGGGCACCGAGGCGCCTGCTAAAACCGTGAAATGCTTAATAGAGTGAAATTATATTCCACCGGCGAAAGAAAATTCGTTGCGCGACAGGATTTTTTCCCCATAATTTTCTTATCGCCGGGCGGAACCGTCAAATTGGTCTGAACCGGTATACTTCTGGTCCGATGCCGACCGCCCACACGGGATTTTGGTACCGCGACCTCGCAAAGTCGGCGGAACACAGTCGGCGCAAAACATATAGACCAAGAGGGAATAATTGATGTCACTAGACGTGAGTGCTGTCTACGCACAACAGGTCACGCTGTCTTCACTGGTGCAGAACATCCTGTATGCATCCGGCGTTGTCGGCGCGATCCTGGTGGTCGTCGGGCTGCTGCTGATCGACGCGGGTACCGCGCGGCGCCGCAACCTGTTCAACTCCACCATCGAGAAGACGCTGGGCTTCTTCCTGGGTTTCGCGACCTATTATGTCATCGGGTTCGGCTTCTGGGCCGGACAATATTACATCATGGAAGGGGCCACCATGATGGATTCGATCAAGGATTGGTGGATCGGCGGCGCGATGACCAATTCACTGGCGCATCATACCGACCCGGGGGTCTTCCCGGGACTCAACACCTTCCAGATCTTCATCTTCTTCCTCGCCGTCTTTGCGGGGATCATCAACGTGCTGCTGCATTTCTCGGTGTCCGAGCGGATGAAGGCCTCGGCCTATTTCATCACCTGCATCGTCGCCGCGGTCGTCTCCTCGATACTGAGCTGGGCGGCCTGGGGCTCGGTCGGGCCGCTGACCAATGCCGGTTTCCACGATTTCTTCGGCGTCGGTTTCGTCTATCTCTTCCCGGCCGGCATGGCGCTGGTGCTGACCACGAGGCTCGGCGCGCGTCCGGGCATGATGACGCCGCATCCGCAGGTCTCGGCCTATCTGGCGCCGAGCATCGGCCTCTGCGCACCGGGGCTGCTGCTGATCTTTGGCGGCTTGCCGATGGTCATCCTGTCCTGTCTCTTCTTCTTCGACCCCGAGGCGCTGGCGGTCAGCGTTACCATGGCCGATACCAGCGTCGGCGTTGCGCTCAACAATTACGCGCTGGTCTGGGCGGGCGGTGCGATCACCGGTCTGCTGCTGGCCTACACGTCGAAGAACTATGCCTATACGTTGCTCGGGCCGCTCGCCGGCTATGTCGCCGGCGCGTCGGGTTTCGACGTCTACCTGCCCTGGCAATCCTTCGTCGTCGGCCTGCTGGCACCTTTCGCGGCCTATGCGGTCTATGAGTTCACGCTGAAGCGCGGCATCGACGAGCACAAGCTCTTCCCGTTGTTCCTGGGCAGCGGCACTTTCGGCCTGGTGATGCTGGGTATCTTCAAGGCCGGGACGCCGCGCGGCGGCTATCTCGGGATCGAGGAGGGGGCCTATGCCTTCCAGCATGGCGAGATCTCGCTGGTGATGCAGCTCGTCGGGACGGCCGTCTGCATCGGCGCGGGTGTCGTCACCGCCTTCGTGCTGGCCTTCATCCTTGAGCGGACCATCGGTCTGCGGGTGAGCGAGGAGGATCAGGTCAACGGGCTGGACATCAAGCTCTGGGATCTCGAACCCGACGTGGTGACCCATGCCGATACCGACGCCGGGCGTGTCGGAACGCGTCAGCCCGAGCCCATCGGTCTGAAGGACGAAGGGCTGCAATCGGCCTGAACCGCGATCATCGACCGCGCCTCTCGGGGGCGCGGTCCGGTCCCGACAGATCCCGCCCCTCCAAGAGGCGGGATCTGTGCCATCCAGAACCTCAGATCGACTTCTGGTTCACCCGTCGCGAGACCTCCTCGGCGCTTTCCTTGCGCTCGCTGTAGCGGTCGAGCAGAGAGGCATTGCTGTCGCGGGTCAGCAGGGTGAATTTCACCAGCTCTTCCATGACATCGACCATCCGGTCATAGAAAGGCGAGGGTTTCATCCGGCCCGCCTCGTCGAATTCCAGGAACGCTTTGGGCGTGGAGGATTGGTTCGGGATGGTCAGCAGGCGCATCCAGCGGCCAAGAATGCGCAGCTGGTTGACCGCGTTGAAACTCTGCGACCCGCCGCTGACCTGCATCACCGCCAGCGTCTTGCCTTGGGTCGGGCGCACGCTGCCCAACGACAGCGGGATCCAGTCGATCTGGGTCTTCATGATACCGGTCATCGCACCGTGACGTTCCGGCGAGCACCAGACCATACCCTCGCTCCAGGCCACGAGATCGCGCAGCTCCTGCACCTTGGGATGCGACACATCCGCGTCATCCGGCAGCGGCAGGCCCGAAGGGGAATAGCTGCGGGTCTCGGCGCCGAACCGGCTCAGAACGCGGGCCGCCTCCTCGGTCATCAACCGGCTGAAGGAACGTTCCCTCAGCGAACCATAGAGCAGCAGGATCCGCGGCGGATGGGCGGAGCGCTGCCGCGGCAGCAGAATCTCCGCGTCGATCGGGACGAAATGGCGTTCTTCGAGATTGGGTGTGTTAGACACAGCGATTTCCTTCGGCATCGATCAGCAGGCTGCCGTCCTCGCGTGCAAACGGGCCGGGCGGCAGCGTGTCGAGAAGATCGAGCACCGTCTCGCTCGGCCGACAGAGCCGGGTGCCCCGCGGCGTGCAGACGATGGGGCGGTTGACCAACACCGGATGCGCCAGCATCGCCTCGATCAATGTCTCCTCGCTTGTCGCCGGATCGAGCAGACCCAGCGCCTCGGCCGGGGAGTTCGACACCCGCAACGCGCTGCGCGGCGTCAGGTCGGCGGCGGCAAAGAGCCCGAGAAGCTGCGGCCGCGTCCAGCCGGTGTCGAGATACTCGATGATCACCGGGTTCTCCCCCGCGGCCCTGATGATCGACAGGACATTGCGCGAGGTACCGCAATCGGGGTTGTGATGAATGAGCACGGTCATCGCGCGTCTCCCTGTTTGGTGAACCAATGTTGGGTGCGGTTGGCGAAGGCCACCAGCGAAAGCATCACCGGCACTTCCACCAGCACGCCGACCACGGTGGCCAGCGCCGCGCCGGAGCCGAGCCCGAAGAGGCTGATGGCGACGGCGACGGCCAGTTCGAAGAAATTCGACGTGCCGATCAGCGCGCAGGGGGCCGCGACATTGAACGGTATGCCCCAGGCCCGCGCCGCGCCATAGGCGAGAAAGAAGATGCCGTAGCTCTGGATCAGCAGCGGCACCGCGATCAGCGCGATGACCAGGGGCCGCTCGAGAATGACCTCGCCCTGGAACCCGAAGAGCAGGACCACGGTCACCAGCAGGCCGATGATCGAGAAGGGCTGGACCCTGGCGCGGAACCCGTCGACCGCCCGCACGCCGCCCTGCCGGACGAGCCGCTCGCGGGTCAGGTAGCCCGCCAGCAGCGGCAGCATGACATATAGGGCAACGGAAAGCAGCAATGTGTCCCAGGGCACGGTGATATCCGTCACGCCGAGCAGGAACGCCACGATGGGCGCGAAGGCGAAGACCATGACCACGTCGTTGACGCTGACCTGCACTAGCGTATAGGTCGCATCCCCGCGGGTCAGGTTCGACCAGACGAACACCATCGCGGTACAGGGCGCCGCCCCGAGCAGGATCACCCCGGCGAGATAGGCGGTGGCGTCCTCTGCCGGGATCAGCCCGGCGAAGACATGTTCGAAGAACAGCACGCCGAGCGCCGCCATGGTGAAGGGTTTGACCAGCCAGTTCACCGCCAGCGTCACCACCAGCCCCTTGGGCCGGTCGCCGACCTGGCGCAACGCGGTGAAATCGACCCCGACCATCATCGGATAGACCATCGCCCAGATCAGCACCGCCACCGGCAGGTTGACGGAGGCGACCTCCAGGGCGGCGAGGGTCGAGAACAGGCCCGGAAAGAGATTGCCGAGCACCAGCCCCGCCCCGATGGCGAGCGCCACCCAGAGCGACAGCCAGCGTTCGAAGGGTCCAAGCCCCGCGGCGGCGGGAAGCGATGTATCGGTCATGGGATGCTTTCGATCTGGGGCGTTTCAATGAGAGCGACAGGGGCGGTGCGGTTATCGGGCGAAGGCGGCGGGCTGCTAGCAGGCACAGGCGAGTTCATCGATCACCGGTCGGCACAATTCCGGGCGCCCGCCACAACATTCCTCCATCAGGAAGCCGAGCAGGCCGCGCATCCCGTCCATGTCGGCGAAATAGCGAATGCTGCGGCCCTCGCGGGTATTGCGGATCAATCCGGCACGGGTGAGAATCGCGAGATTGGCCGACATCGTGTTCTGCCGCACCGCCAGCCTCTCGCTGATCTCGCCGGCCGACATGCCTGCCTCACCGGCCTTGATCAGCAGGCGGAACACGTCGAGCCGGGTCGGCTGGCTGAGGGCGGCGAAGGCTTCGAGGGCGTTTTTTCTATCCATATATCGACGATTATCGAAATATAAAGAGCGCGTCAACACAGTTCCCCCGACCCAAACCGCTCCCGTTTCTTCTGACGCCAAATACCTCAGGGAGTTTGAGGGACAGCGTCCCTCATTCTCACCATCGATCCAAAACCTTCACATAATCCGGCTTATCGGTCTGGACCGCACCCAAACGACTGAATGTATCATTTGTACTTATGATTGACAGATCGAAAAACAAATGCAACTCATTCACCCGAAGCAACCCTCGAAGACTGCGCTCATGGCCGAACCCAGCTCGATCACGGATCTTGTGGCCGCCCATTACGGGGCGCTGCCCGACGGGCTGCGCAAGGCGGCGGATTTCGTTGTCGCCCGGCCCGTCGATGTGGCCACCAGCAGCCTGCGGGCGATTGCCGCGGCGAGCGGCCTGTCTCCGACGACCTTTTCGCGGCTGGCCCGCGCCCTTGGCCTGGCGCGGTATGAAGAGATCCGCCAGCTCTGCCGACAGAGCTTGACGCCGCCCGCGACCAGCTTCTCGGGGAAGGCCCGGCAATTGCATTCGGCCGCGGAACAGCCAAGCGGGCTTGGCGCGCTGTTCTTCCAGCAGGCTTCCGAGAGTATCGACAACTTGCAGGAGCTGGCCCGCGGGCTCGATGTCGCTCGGCTGGAGCGGGTGGTGAAACGGCTTGCGGCCGCGCGCCGTGTCAGACTGCTGGCGGGAGGCACCTCGCGGGGGCTGGCGAAATATCTCGAGGAGATGGCGGGCTGGATCTGCGACGACTGGCGGCTGATCGACGAACAGGATGCCGCCCGGGCGATAAGCGATGAGGCCGCCGGAGACGTGCATATCCTCATTTCCAAATCGCTGTTCTCGGCCGCCCCGATCCGCGCCGCGCAGCTGGCGGCGGAGCGCGGCGGTTTCGTCCTTTTGATCACCGATTCCCACACCTGCCCGGCCCTGCCCTTTGCCAGCGAGTATTTCGTCCTGCCCACGGAGAGCCCGCATTTCTTCCCCTCCTATGCCACGACGCTGGTTCTGCTCGAAGCGATGATGAGCATGCTCGCCGCGGAGCTCGGCGATGCGGCGGAGGCGCGGATCAAGTCGGTCGAGGCGAGCAGCCGTCGGCTCGGGGTCTATCGCGCATGATCCGCCCCGCCACTCCGTACCGGCGCAGCAAATCCGTCCCCCGCCCTTCAGCTCACAGGAGAACAACATGAAGACACATGCGCAGGCCGTGGTGATCGGCGGCGGCATTGTCGGCTGCTCGATCCTCTATCACCTCGCCAAGCTCGGCTGGCGGGATGTGGTCTTGCTCGAACGGGACGAGCTGACCAGCGGTTCAACCTGGCACGCGGCGGCGAATATTCACGGGCTGCACGACAACAGCAACATCACCCGCATCCAGCATTACACGATGAACCTCTACAAGCAGCTCGAGCAGGAGACCGGCCAGGGCTGCGGGGTTTTCCAGCCGGGCTCGCTCTATCTGGCGCAGACCGAGGCGCGCGAACACCAGCTGCGCCTGCAGGAGGCGAAGGCGAGGTATTACGGGCTGAATTTTCACGAGGTCAGCCGTGAACAGGCCCGCGAGCTGCATCCGCTGGCGCAGTTCGACGATGTGCGCTGCATCATGTTCGAGCCCGATGGCGGCAATGTCGATCCTTCCGGTGTCACCATGGCCTATGCCGCCGGAGCCCGCGCGCTCGGGGCCGAGATCGAGCGGTTCTGCCCGGTAACCGGCACCGAGCAGCAGCCCGACGGCCGCTGGATCGTGCGCACCCAGAAGGGTGACATTCACACGCAATGGGTGGTCAACGCCGCCGGGCTCTGGGGCCGTGAGGTCGCCGCACTGGCCGGGCTGACCCTGCCGCTGCAACCCACCGAGCATCAGTATTTCGTCACCGAGACGATTCCGGAGGTCGCCGGGCTCGACCGTCGCCTGCCCTCGATTGCGGATCGTGACGGCGAATATTACTTCCGGCAGGAGGGAAACGGCTTCCTGATCGGCGCCTATGAGCGGGACATGCGCTTCTGGGCCGAAGACGGCACGCCGCTCGATTTCGCCCATGAGCTGTTCCCCGACGACCTCGACCGGATCATGGAAAACGTGATCCGCGCGACCGAGCGGGTGCCCTGTGCCGCGACCGCCGGGGTGAAACGGGTGATCAACGGGCCGATGATCTGGTCGCCGGATGCCAATGCGCTCTGGGGACCGGTGCCGGAGCTGCGGAATTACTTCCTTTGCGGCGGGATCATTCCCGGCTTTTCGCAATCGGGCGGGCTCGGCCTGCTTTCGGCGCAATGGATGATCGAGGGCGAGCCGCAATATGACATGTTCGCCTGGGACCTCGCCCGGTTCGGCGACTGGGCCGACAGGAAATTCACCAAGGCCCGGGTGCAGGACCAATATGCCCACCGTTTCGCGATCCACTTCCCCAACGAGGAACGCGCGGCGGGCCGTCCGGCGCGGCTGCGTCCGGCCCATGCGATGCAGCGCGAGATGGGCGCGGTGTTTGGCATGAACTGCGGCTGGGAACATCCGCTTTGGTTCGCCGAGCAGCCCGGCTTGAGCGACTCCAACAGTTTCACGCGGCAGAACTGGTGGGAGCCGGTAGGCCGTGAGGCGCGGATGCTGCGCGCGCATGTCGGGGTGATCGACATCTCGAATTTCGCCAATTACGTGATCAAGGGACCGGGCGCGCGGGATTGGCTCGACGCGCTTGTCGCCAACCGGGTGCCGAGCGAGACCGGACATTCCTGCCTGACACCGCTGATCTCGGTGCGCGGCGGGATCGCGGGCGATTTCACCATCACCAAGCTGGCCGATGATGAATACATGATGGTCGGCTCGGGGATGGCCGAACGCTATCACCGGCGCTTCTTCAACATGGTGCCCCTGCCCGAGGCCACGACATGCGAGGTCGCCACCGACCGGATCTGCGGCTTCAACATCGCCGGGCCGCGGTCGCGCGAGTTGCTGCAGCGGCTTACGGAGACGGACCTGTCCAATGAGGCCTTCCGCTTCATGCGGTCGCGGCGCATCGCGGTTGCGGGGATCTCCTGTCTGGCGCTCCGGGTTTCCTTCACCGGGGATCTCGGCTGGGAGCTGCATTGCGACGCGGCGGATCAGACCGCGCTCTACACCGCCCTGCTCGCCGGGGCGCATGAGCTTGGCGGCGGCCCGGTGGGCGGTCGCGCGCTCGGCAGCCTGCGGATCGAGAAGGGCTATGGCTCCTGGGGGCGGGAATATTTACAGGAATACTGGCCCCAGGAGGTCGGGCTCGACGGGCTGATCAAGCTCAACAAGGATTTTCTGCACAAGGAGGCCTATCTGGCACTCAGGGACAAGGCGCCGCGGGAATTGCTCTCGATCTTCGAGATCGATGCGGTGAACAATGCCGATGCCAGCGGCGGCGAGCCGGTGTTCACCAGCGGGGGTGCGCCTCTCGGGCGGGTGAGTTCCGGCGCGTTTGGCTATTGCGTCGGCAAGTCGCTGGCGCTGGGATTTGTGGATCCGCAGCGCGCCGGGCCGGGCGATCGCGTGCAGGTGATGATCCTCGGGCGGCCGCATGAGGCGCGGATCCTTGCGGAACCGCCGTTCGATGCGGCGGGCCTGCGGCTGCGAAGCTGAGGCGTCGCGGCGCGGGTTACGGCAAAGGCAGTGCGGTGGGGCGCGTGATGGCGCTCAGCCGGGCCGGGTGTCTTCGGGCAGGAGGTCCACCCGCCCATGTGCTGCCAGCCGCCGATTGAGGACAGCGGCTTCGGGCAGGCCCGCTTCGAGCGCGAAGACGAAGGCATGGGTGAGATAGAAACAGGCGGCGTCGACATGGCCCGCCGTTTCCTGCTGGTCCGCCGCGAGGCTGTAGAGCTGCACCAGCGCGATGCTGTCGGCTTGTTCATGGGCCTGCAGCAAGGCCCGATCCAGCGTGGCGCGGTCCATGTTCAGCGCCGACTCGCGCGGCTACTGGCGGCGCGCGCCCGCGCGTTACTTTTCACGGCGCACGTCCGCGCGTTACATTTCACGGCGCGCGCCCGCGCGTTACATTTCACGGCGCGCGCCCGCGCGCGACCTGCCCCGCTACCCAATGATGGAAATTGTGGGTCGGCCCGTCCATCGCCGGAGAGAAGCGTCCGCCGTCGAACAGCACGCCCTGACGGCCTTTCTGCATGCCCTCGACAACGAAGATATCCTCCTCGAAGACCTCCTTCCAGCGGTGGGCATTGATCTTGCGCAGCGCGTCGAGCTGCGGCATGTCCTCGGCAGGGGCGGCGTAATAGAGCTCGATATGCTCGATCGTGCGGCCAGATTCGACCGGCTCCAGCACGATGGCGAAGGCATGGTCGCGCTGCACGCCGAAGAGCACGTTGGGATAGAGCGCGACATATTCCGCCCCCTCGTCCCATTGCGCACCGAGCCCGGCGAAATCCGGCAGCCTGTCGCCATTCTCGGCCTCGAGCTGGCGATAGACCAGCGTTCCCTGACCGGAATAGCGTCCGAGCTCGGCGATATTGTAATGGTCTTCGAGCCGGGAATAGCTGTTGAGACCGGGGTGGACCCAAGGCAGGTGATAGCCCTCGCAGTAATTCTCGACCGCCAGTTTCCAGTTGGTGGCAACGTCGAGCGTGAAGGAGGAAGCCCCCCCGTCGTGATGCAGCGGCTGGTCGAATTCCTGCCACCGCCGTATCAGGTCGCCATGGACCTCCTCGAACTCCGGGGCGGTGCCGTCGATATTGACGAAGACCACGTCGCGCCAGACGAACGAACGGATGCGGACCAGTCCGAGATCGTCCCTGTTGATATCCTCATGCCGGTTCTGCCCCGGCCCGCCCACATGCGGCGTTGCGCGCAGCGCGCCGTTCAACGCGTAGCACCAGCTGTGATAGGGGCATCGGATAGCGCCGCCGATCTTCGTCGGGGCGGAGACCAGGATCATGCCGCGGTGGCGGCAGGTGTTCTGGAACACGTTGAGCGCTCCATCGCGGTCGCGCACCATCAGCAGCGGCATGCCGAGAAACTCGATGGGCCTGGCATCGCCGGGTTCGGGCACATCCTTGGCGAAACCGATCCCGGCCCAGTTGGCGAAGAGGACGCTGTTTTTCTCCTCCGCGAAGACCGCCGGATCTATGTAATGTGCATTGGGCAGGCCGCGCGCCAGGTTGACGGAGGTCATGACCTCGCCGAGTGACATCTGCTGGTTCATCATCACGCCTCCCGCCGCATTGTGCCCGTCATGATGAGCCCGGAAAGGCTTGCCGCTCAATAGGCGAAATTTTAGCCGACAGATGAGCTTATCTCATCCGTACCGCTGGCGATCTCGCGGATGATGAAGGATTTGAGCGCCTGTCCCGATGTACAGAGTTCGGCATCGGGGCGACTGATCAGGTAAAAGCTGTGCGGGGCGCGCAGGCTGTGCGGGGCGATCCGGGTCAGCCTGCCGGGGCCGAGCAGCGGCGTCACCAGCCGCTGCCAGCCGAGCGCCAGCCCCGCGCCCTCGCGCGCCGCCTGCAGGACCACGGAATAATTGTTCACCCGCAGCCCTCTGGCGATGGGCCCGCCATAGCCGAGTTCGCGAAACCATTGCGCCCAGCCGGTCCAGGACCGGTCCACCGAGTCGAGATAGATCAGCCGTTCGCGCGCCAGTTCCGCAAGCGTGCAGCCCTGAAGCCGCGCCGCGATGTCGTCATTGCCGACGGGCACCAGCCGGTCCTGGTAGAGCTCGATCTGTTCCAGCGCGCTGCCCCGTTCGCGACCGTAGCGGATATACATGTCGATCTTCGGCAGATCGCGCAGGGCGCCGTCCTGCACCTGTTGCGAGACATTGGCTTCGGGATGCTCGCGCCAGAACCGCAGCACCGCCGAAGACAGGTAGAGCGAGGAGACCGCCGAGGTCGCGCCGATCGAGACGCCCTGCCCGGTCCCGTGCGCACGCAGCGAGCGCAGGCTCCGGGAGATCTGCGCGAAGGAGCTCGCGAGCGACTGGAAAAGCTGTTCGCCCTCGCCGGTGAGCTCTACGCCCCGATGTCGGCGCAAGAAGAGCGGCAGGCCGAGCTCCTGCTCCAGCGCGCGCACCTGGTGGCTTACCGCGCCGGGGGTGACCGAGAGTTCCTGCGCCGCCTCCTTGAAGCTGAGACGCCGCGCCGCCGCTTCGAAAGCGGCGAGGGTGGTCAGCGAGGGCAGGTTGTAATGGCGGCGGGACATGGGCGCGGGAGGACCGGTGAGGTGAAAGGCATTCATCTCACCTTGGCGGTTCCGAAGCGGCATGTCGAGCCGCGATGGCAACCGGGCCGCAGAGCCCTGACCTCCCCCGGCGCGGCTCAGCGCAGGAAATTGTCGCGCAGCAGCGAGACGACCTCCTTGATCCGTCCGTCCATCACCGCCCGCGCCCCGAAGAGCGCCGTGGAGGCGACCTGACCGGCCTCGATCTCCGGCGGCATCACCAGTTCCATCCGGTTGACCGGCACGTCGAGCAGCGCAGGACCGTCCTCGGCGAGCCAGGCGGTCATGGCCGCTTCCAGATCCGCGGCCGATGTCGCCTTGTGCCCGGCAATGCCACAGGCCTGTGCCAAAGCGGCGAAATCCGGGTTGTCGAGCCCGGTATAGGCGTCCACCAGCCCTTCGACGCGCTGCTCCATCTCCACGAAGGCCAGCGAGCCGTTGTTGAAGACGAGGAGCTTGACCGGCAGTTTCTCCTGCCGGAGCGTCAGGATGTCGCCCAGCAGCATGGTCAGCCCACCATCGCCGCAGAGCGCGAGGACCTGCCGGTCGGGCTGCGCCGCGGCGATGCCCATCGCCTGGGGATAGGCATTGGCCATGGTGCCGTGCATCAGGCTGAAGAGAAAGCTGCGCGCGCCGGTCGCCCGGATGTGGCGCAGGCCCCAGACCATCGGGCTGCCGCCGTCGCCGGTAAAGGCCGCATCGTCGGCGGCGAGCCGGTCGAGCATCTGCGCGACGAATTGCGGATGCATGAGGTCTTCGTCCTTCTCCGAGGCCCGATCCTCGTAGGTCTCCTGATCCGCCTGCCATTGCTTCAGCGCGGCCTGGAGATGGCTGTCGTCCTGCTTCTGCGCCACCCGGTCGAGCAGCGCCTCGACAGTCGCGCGGACATCGCCGAGCAGACCCATATGCACCGGGGCACGGCGCCCGAGCCTTGTCGGGTCGATGTCGATCTGCACGACCTTGGCCTGCTGCGGCCAGAACTGGGTATAGGCAAAGTCGCTGCCGAGGCAGAGCATCAGCTCGCAATCGTCGATTGCCTGCATACCCGCCTTGTTGCCGAGGATCCCGGTCATGCCGACGTTGTTGGGGTTGTCCGGCTCGATGAATTCCTTGGCGCGGCTGGTATGGGCGAGGGGTGCCTGCAGCCGTTGCGCCAGTGCCGCGACCTCGCGCCCTGCCCCGCGCGCGCCGATCCCGGCATAGATCGTCACCTTGTCGGTCTCGTCGATCATCTGCGCCAGCCGGTCGAGATCCGCATTCGAGGGCCTCACATGGGGCACCGGACGGTGCACCGACCAGGCAAGCTCGTCCTTGCCGGTCTCGCGGAACATGTCGCCGTTGACGATCACCACGGCGACCCCACCCTGTGTCAGCGCCGCCTGTGCCGCCATGGTGGTGATCCGGCGGGCCTGATCGGGATGCGAGATATATTCGCAGAAAACCGAGCATTGCTCGTAGATCCGCCGCTGATCGACCTCCTGGGGAAAGCCGAGCCCGGCCTCGCTGCGCGCCACGTCAGAGGCGATGAGCAGCACCGGCGCCTTGTTGCGGTGGCTTTCGAAGATGCCATTGACGAAATGCAGACTGCCCGGCCCGCAGGTCCCGGCGCAGACCGCCAGTTCGCCGGTGGCATAGGCTTCGCCACCCGCGGCAAAGCCGGCCACCTCCTCGTGGCGCACGTGCATCCAGCGCAGCGAGGATGTGCGCACCGCATCGGTGAAATGGTTGATCGTATCCCCGACGATGCCCCAGATACGCTTCGCGCCCGCCTGTTCGATCGTCTCGACGATGATTTCTGATACGTTTCTGGCCATGTCGTTCTCCTTTCAGGATCGGGATTCCGCTTCGGTGGAGGCGCGGCGATCCGCGAGGTCGATCGCCGGTTGGAAACTCTCTGCCTGCGCGGCGCGCCACCAATCGGCATAGGCGGTGTCTTCGGGTGCCTCGAGCAGCGCATTTGGCGGCAGGAAGGCGTGGATACGGTCCATCGGGGCGGATTTCTCCGGGCCAACGCGGTGCATCAGGTGATGGGGGCGCAAATCGCGCGGATGGGTCAGCCCGGCGCTGGCCACCATATCGACCATTGCCTCGACGGTCTTGCAATGGAACCGCGCGGCATGGCGGCCCTGGATTTCGGGGATCAGCCCGCGCTGGCGATGCGGGTCCTGGGTCGTCACGCCGGTCGGACAGGTGCCGAGATGGCAGCGCTGCGCCTGGATGCAGCCGATCGAGAACATGAAGGCGCGCGCGGCGTTGCACCAATCGGCCCCCATCGCCAGATTCCGCGCCAGCCCCATGCCGGAATAGATCTTGCCGCTCGCCACCAGCCTGATCCGGTCCTTGAGCCCGCAGCCGACCAGCGCGTTACGCATCAGCACCAGCCCTTCGGAGAGCGGCAGGCCGACCCAGTCGGACAATTCGACCGGTGCCGCGCCGGTGCCGCCCTCGGCCCCGTCCACTACGATGAATTCGGGGGTGATCCCGGTCTTGAGGATCGCCTTCATGATTGCAAAGACCTCGTAGGGCTGGCCGACGCAGAGCTTGAGCCCCACCGGCTTGCCGCCCGAGAGATCGCGCATCTTCGCGGCGAATTCGAGCATTTCGACCGGGGTGGAGAAAGCGCTGTGGCTGCGCGGGGACAGGCAGTCGCGATGCGCCGGAACCTTGCGGACCTCGGCGATCTCCTGCGTCACCTTCGGCGCGGGCAGCAGCCCGCCATGGCCGGGCTTGGCGCCCTGGCTCAGCTTGATCTCGGTCATCTTCACGGCATCGTGCTGCGCCGTCTCGGCGAAGGCGGCGGGGTCGAACCGGCCGCTGTCGTCGCGCGCGCCGAAATAGCCGCTGCCCAATTCCCAGACGATATCGCCGCCGTGGGCCAGATGATGCGCGCTCAGCCCGCCTTCGCCGGTATCGTGATAAAAGCCCCCTTCCCGGGCACCGTAGTTCAGCGCCCGGATCGCATTGGCGCTGAGGGAGCCGAAGCTCATCGCGGAGATGTTGAGCACCGAGGCCGAATAGGGCTTTGCCGTCTGCGCGTTGCCGACCGAGACCCGCGGGTTCTTTTCGGGGTTTTCCTCTGCGGCGATGGAATGAAGCAACCAATGGTGGTTGGCATCGTCGGTGTCACGTTCCGTGCCGAAGGGATGGGTGTCGGTCTCGCCTCGGGCACGGGCATGCACGAGGTTGCGCGCATCGAAAGGATAGGGCGTGCCGTGCAGATCGTCCTCGACGATATAGGAGCGCAGATAGGGCCGCAGTTCGTAGAAGATCCATCGGATCCGCCCCGCCACCGGATAGTTCCGGGTGATCACCCATTTGCGTTGCAGATAATCGTAGAGCCCGAGCAGCATGACCGGGAGCGTCACGGCGAGGACCCAGAGGAAGCCCGGGCTCACCAGTATCGCCAGCAGGATGGCCAGAAGCGAAAGCGCGAGCGCGAATAGCGGGATCGATGCGCGCTTCAGAATGTCCGCCATGTGACTTGTCCGCCGTGTTGCTCTTCGACCTGCCGGGATGCAGGCTCAACACGGCAGGTCTGGCGAGGTTCCGAGGTCGGCGGATCGGAACCTGCGGCCCTTGCCGACCCTAACGCGGCACCTGATGGTCCCAGGTCCGCTCGAAGAGGATCTCGCTGCCTTCCCGGGCGATCAGCGTCTGCTGGATGTCGAAATGCTCCGGCCCGCCTGTCATCCGCGTATGGGCCTGCGTCGTGACGAGCCAGTCGCCCCGGCCGAAACCACGCTGCCATTCGATCTCTGCCTCTGCCTGCGCCGGATCGGCCGGGTCTATGCGCCAGGTCTCGCGCACGGCGCTTTCGGTAATTAACCCGGTTTCGAGATCCTCGATACGGCCGTGATCGGAGGCGATGGTGAGCGTGATGATGCCACTGTCGGGATCGGTCTCGCGACGTTTCTCGTCATGGCCCGCGCGCAGGATGCGGCTGCGGCGCGCCGGCGCGGAGACCGGCGGCGGGAAATGCCATTCATCGCCCTCACTCGGCGCGCGCAGCGGCAGCTCGAGCGTGCCGCTCTCCAGCGTCAGCGCCGCGGCCTGCGGTTCGGGCCACGCATAGGGCCAATAGCTGCCCGCCACCGCCAGCCTCAGCCGGTGCCCGGCGGGCAGGTGATAGGCGGTCTCGTCAAGGCTCAGCGTCACCTCGACATCTGCGCCCGGCGTCAGATCCTCCTTGGTCTCGAACCCGTTGCGGTTGCGCAGGTCGAGAAGCCCCATGGAGATCAGCATCGAACTGCCATCGGGGCGCAGATCGCAGAGCCGCACGACGAGCTGGGCGCGCGGTCGGTCCGCCGACAGTCTCAGGCGCAGCCGCGGACGCCCGGTGATGTCGCGCCCCACTGCCAGCGGTCCACCGTCGAAACAGGCGCTGCGGGCATCGTCGGGCTGCTGGTCGTCGGGCAGTTCGCCGGGTCCGAAGCCGAAGGTGAAGAATTCGCCGCATTGCTCGCCATGGCGCAGATCGGGGTCGATCCGCGCGGGCAGCGCGCCCGCCAGATCCCGACCGAGGACCAGCTCTTCCAGCGCCACGTCAGGCGCGGGCAGCGACCGCGCCGTGATCCAGCGGCCCTCGCGGTGATCCGCCGCCGGGTCGGGATGGGCGCTTTGCATCACATAGGCGCGCCAGGCCGGATCCTCCTCCGCCCCGTTCTCGATGCCCTTGAGCCAGCGATCCCACCAGCGCAGCGCCTCCTGCAGATAGCCGATCGACGGGCCGATATTGCTCACATGCGGGTATTTGTGCCCCCAGGGCCCGGCCACGCCCTTGACCGGGGCATCGAGGTTTTCGACCAGATGGCGCATGGTGTTGCGATAGCCGTCATGCAGTCCGCCGAAGGCCAGCACCGC
Source organism: Sulfitobacter aestuarii (assembly GCF_042685005.1). Lineage (NCBI taxonomy): Bacteria > Pseudomonadati > Pseudomonadota > Alphaproteobacteria > Rhodobacterales > Roseobacteraceae > Sulfitobacter > Sulfitobacter aestuarii. The sequence goes on from NZ_JBHUMP010000012.1 coordinate 73,418, forward strand.
CGCCTTGATCGCCGCGTAGTCCTCGCAGACCGAGCCGTGTTTCCAATAGGCGTCACGGTCGCGATGCTGGGCCCATGTGCGGGCAAGCGGCGGCGTGTTCTCGAGCCGCTCAAGCCAGATCGCGCGCCAATCCTCGCCCACCAGCGCCGGGTCGGGCGGCATCGAGAACCAGGACAGCACCGTCGCGGCCCAGCTGATATTGTCTGAATGCTGCACTCCGCCCTTGTAATGCACGTCATCGGCATAGCGATCGACGGTCGAGCCGATGGTGACCACCGCCTTCAGCGCCTTGGGCGCGCGGGCGGCGATCTGCAACCCGTTGAACCCGCCCCAGGAGATCCCCTGCATCCCCACCGCGCCGCTGCACCAGGGCTGCGCCGCGATCCAGGCGATTACGTCTTCGCCGTCCTGCAATTCCTGTTCGGAATATTCATCGTCGAACAACCCCTCGCTCTCGCCGCAGCCGCGCCGGTCGACGCGCAGGCAGGCATAGCCGCGTTCCGCGAACCAGGGGTGCATCCCGGCATCCCGCGCCGCCGTGCCGTCGGATTTGCGATAGGGCAGGTATTCGAGGATCGCGGGCACCGGATGGGTGTCGGCATCGCATGGCATCCAGACCCGCGCCGACAGCCGGGTGCCGTCCGGCAGGGTGATCCCCATGTCGCGGTCATGCTGGATTTCGCAGAGGGTCTCGTCGGTCATGGTCGGGCCTTTTCGGTTCTGGGACGATGCCATCGGCACGGCGCGGTCGGGCTTGTCCCCGGTGGTCCCATGCCGCCTGTCCGGGGTCAAGTTCCGCGATCCGCGCGCCGGTCAGACCGCGCAATAGAGCTCATGCAATGTCTGCAGCACGGCGGCGGCCTCCCGGCCCTCGATCGCATAATAGATCGTCTGACCCTCGCGGCGGCTCGAAACCAGCCCCGCCTCCTTCAGCGTCTTGAGCTGCTGGGACATGCGCGGTTGTGACAGGCCGCAATCCCGCGCCAGCTCGCCCACCGGCAGCTCGCCCTCGACAAGGCGGCACAGGATCTGCAGCCGCGCCTTGGAGGCGAGCATGGCCATCAGCCTCGCAGCACGGTCGATGTCACCATCGCGGAATTCAGGGGTCTCGGTCATATTAGCACTATTGAATATTAGGAAACCGGAATATATCACTGTCTGAGGGCGATGCAATGGCGACGCCCGCCGGAATCAAGGAGGCACGGAATGGAAACCCAGTTCACCCCATGGCTGTCGCTGCTCGGCGGCATGACGATCGGGGCCTCGGCGGTCCTGCTGATGGCCACCAACGGTCGCATCGCCGGGATCAGCGGCCTCACCTCACGGATTTTCGCGCGCGACAGCGACGGGGAGGCGCGTGGTGTCTCGGCGCTGTTCGTGCTCGGCCTGCTGCTTGCGGCACCGCTCTGGCTCGTCTTCTTGGGCGGCTGGCCGCAGCAATGGGTGCCCTCGAATCTGCCGCTGATGGCCCTCGCGGGCGGGCTGGTCGGCTTTGGCGCGGTCTATGGCAATGGCTGCACATCCGGGCATGGCGTCTGCGGTATCGCGCGCGGCTCGGGCCGCTCTATCGTGGCAACCGCGATCTTTGTCGCAGCGGCTTTCGTCACCGTGACCCTTACCCGCCATGTGATCGGAGGCTGAGATGAAACAGCTTTTCGCCTTGCTCAGCGGCGTGATCTTTGGCCTGGGACTCATCGTTTCGGGCATGTCCGATCCTGCCAAAGTGCTGAACTTCCTCGACCTCTTCGGCAGCTGGGATGCCAGCCTCGCCTTTGTCATGGGCGGTGCGATCCTGGTGGCGGCGCCCGGTTTCGCCTGGCTGACGCGCCACCGCGAGCGCCCCTTCTATGACAGCAAATTCCGCATCCCAACGCGCTCCGACCTCGACCCCCGGCTGATGGCCGGCGCGGCGATCTTTGGCATCGGCTGGGGTCTCGGCGGTTTCTGCCCCGGTCCGGCGCTGACTTCGCTGCCCATCGCCGCGGCGGGCACGCTGGTCTTCGTGCCCTTCATGCTGGGCGGCATGTGGCTCGCCCGTCATACCCCCGATCTTTCCCTCACCTCTCGTACAGGAGACGCCTCATGAGCGATGCATTGAACAGCCCAGTCGTGCGCCATTCCCCCTCGACCGGCGCGGGCAGCCCCGATGTCTGGGGCATCTATGAGCCGGATACCGGCTCGATCCAGTATATCTGCGCCGATCCGGCGACGCGGCAGGCGGCGCTGATCGACGTGGTCTGGAATTTCGATCCGAAGAACTACAAGTTTTCGAGCGAGAGCATGGATCAGGTGCTCGATCTGGTGCGCGAGAACGACCTCAAGGTGCAATGGGTGCTCGACACCCATCCCCATGCCGATCACGTCATGGCCTCGGCCAGGCTCAAGGAACGCACCGGCGCGCCCAATGCAATCGGCGCGCTGGTCCCGAAGATTGCGGGGATCTGGGCGGAGCTCTACAACCTGCCGGATGCCTTCGATCCGGTCCGCGATTTCGACAGGCTCTTTGAAGAGGGCGACAGTTTCATGATCGGTGAACTGGACGTCCGGGTGATGCTCTCACCCGGCCATACGCTCGGCTCGATCACCTATGTCTGCGGCGATGCCGCTTTCGTGCATGACACGCTGATGCAGCCCGATACCGGCACCTCGCGCTCCGATTTTCCGGGCGGTGATACCGGCGAACTCTGGGAGTCGATCCAGGATATCCTGGCGCTGCCCAACGAGACGCGGCTCTATGTCGGTCATGATTATGGCACGGAGGATCGCGAGGAGCCGCAATGGGAGGCCAGCGTCGCCGAGCACAAGGCTCAAAACATTCATGTCAAGGACGGGACCAGCCGCGAGGACTGGATCGAACGGCGCCAGAAGCGCGACAAGACCCTCGCCTTGCCCGACCGCATCCTTGCTGCATTGCAGATCAACCTGCGCGGCGGGCGGCTGCCTGCGGCGGAGAATGACGGTCACCACTACCTGAAACTGCCGGTCAGTCGCTTCGACTGATCCGGGTGCCACGGCCGGAGCGGTCGCGGTCTCCATTGGCAAAGTCGCAATGCCCGTGCGCCTGTTGGTGGCACGGGTGTCGGCGCTGCACATTCGGAACAACTTTCCCGTCCTGCGTGTTTAATGAGTACCAGATCAATCCGTCGGGGAGGTTCGGGTATGTCCTGTCTGCCGCATGTGGAATACGACGCGGGAAGTTCGCTGTCCCCTGTCGCCCTGCGCGCCGCCCTGCGACGCTGGGACGTGGCCCCGGTCTCCGTCCCGCCGAGATGCGATATCCAGCATGAGGGCGAGCGGGTGCAGGCGCTCTACCTGGTTGAATCTGGCTGGCTTTTTTCATATTCCCTGCTTTCTGAAGGTCAGCGGCAGATCCTCGGCCTGTACCGGGCGGGGGATATTGCCGGGCTGGCGGATGTGGGCGCGGAGACGGCATCCTGTTCGCTGCGCAGCCTGCGCAGTTCGGTGTTGCAGCCGATCCCGCTCGCGGCCCTCGCCTCGCCCGCCTTCCTGTCGCCGCAGGTCGCGGGTTTTCTTTTGCAGAAATCCGCGCAGGCCCAGCAGAGGCTGATGCGCACGCTGGTCGCGGTGGGACAGATGGACGCGCGCCAGCGGATCGTCTGGCTGATCCTGACGCTGCACCACCGCCTGCACGGGGAACAGAATATCGAGGATACGCTCGAGATACCGCTCAACCAGTCGGAGATCGGCGACCTGCTCGGCCTCACCAATGTCACGGTCAGCAAGGCCCTGTGTCAACTCGCCGAACAGGGGTTCATTGCCCGCCGCGGCAACCGTATCGCGCTGCTTCGGCCTGCCGAATTACGCCGGATGATCGGTCAGGAGCCGAGTGTGCTGCCTGCCGATATCATTATCGAACCCGACCAAAATGCTCGGCGCAGCCGCGGAAATCGCCGCTTCGCCGCGCCGATGATCGGGAAGGTCCGCGATGCCCTGTCCCGCGACCGGAAACCGTGACGATCTGACAAACAGGCCCCGGACGGGAAACGGCCAGACCATTGGCCCGGCCGTTCCCGCGTCACGAAGTCAGCTCAACGCCCCATCAGGATTTGCCACCGGACTTTCCGGCCTGCTGAGAGTGTTCGCCCGAATGCTCATTCTTCACCCGCAGATTATTCTGCACATGCTGCACGCCTGAGACGGAATCCGCGCAATCCTCCGCGCAGCGTTTGGCCTGTTTGGAATCGACATGACCGGACAGCGTGACCTCGCGATTGGAGACCGAGACTTCGATATCCGAGGCATCCACGTCGTGATCATCCGAGAGACGGTCGTTGACATCCTCCATGATCCGGTCGTCCGAACGCTGGTAGTTCTTCGGACCCCGGCCCCGGTGCGTCTGCCCCGAGCCGCCGAAATCGCCGCCTCCGGATCCGCCCTGACCCCAGGACCAGCCCGAGAATCCGCCGCGCTGCTCACCCTGGCCGCCCGAACCGGAGCGATATTGATCGCTGCCCTGATCGAAATTGCCGCCCTGGTAGCCGCCGCCCTGGAAATTCCCTTGTTGCCCCTGCTGCTGGTAGCCGCCGCCCTGGTAGCTACCCTGCTGGCCCTGTCCCTGATATCCACCCTGCTGACCCTGTTGCCGGTTGCCACCCTGCCAGCCCTGCGACTGATAGCCGCCGCCCTGATAGCCTCCCTGCTGTCCCTGATAGTCGCCGCCTTGGTAACTGCCCTGCGGGTTCTGCTGCTGGTAGCCGCCGCCCTGGTAGCCGCCCTGATTTCCAAGCTGATGCTGGCCCTGGTCGCGGCCTTGCCAGTCGGCGCCATATTGACCTTGCTGGCTGCCGTAATCCTGACCCTGCCAGTCCTGTCCGCCATAGCCCTGCTGGAAATCCTGTTGGGCGCCGCGGTTCTGATAGCCCTGCTGCTGGCCGTATGTCTGGCCCTGCTGCTGATTGCTGCGATCCTGATAGCCACCCTGCGATTGCTGGCCCTGCCCTTGCCAGCTCTGCCGGTTTTCCCTGTCCTGCGACTGGTCCCTTCCTTCATACCCTTGCGAACGCTCTTGGTGATTACTCCGCTGGGCCATCATCAATTCCTCCATTCTGGGTTGTGCCGTCTCACGGAAAATCCTCCCGACTCCCCGGAGGGCCCGCCCAGCCTCGGCCCTTTGACCCGCCGTCACATTAAAGTGGGTTAACCGCGCGGCCAGACAGGATCGCCATAGGCTGACATGCGCCGATCCTGCCGCGGCCGTGCAGCTTGCGGTGCCCTCAACCGCGCGGCCGGTATTCGGCCCAGAGCCCGGATTGACGTCGAATGGCCCCTGCCCCATGGTCCTTCCTCGAAGGTCCGGGGAGGAAACATGGCGCCATTCGATCAGAAGCTGACCGCGCTGCGCCGTGCGTTTCACCGCAACCCGGAGCTCGGCTTTCAGGAAGTCCAGACGAAGGCGAAGGTGGCTGCGGTCCTGCGCGATCTCGGGATCGAAGTGCATGAGGGCGCCGGGGTGATCGGCGTCTTGAAACACGGCAGTGGCAATCGCGCCATCGGACTACGCGCCGACATGGACGCGCTGCCGATCTCCGAGGCCAGTTGTCACGATTACGTCTCGCGGAACCCCGGACTGATGCATGCCTGCGGCCATGACGGTCACATGGCCATGCTGCTGGGCGCCGCCGAGCTTCTGTCCAGCGACCCCGATTTCGACGGCACGGTGATATTCATCTTCCAGCCCAACGAGGAGCACGGTCTCGGCGCGCGGGCGATGATCGACGAGGGGCTGCTCGTGCGGTTCCCGATCGACGAGGTCTATGCGATCCACAATCTGCCCGGCGCCCCGACAGGTCAGGTCTCGACGAGGACGGGGCAGATCTGCGCCAGTGAAAGCCTGTTCGAAATCGAGATATCGGGTCAGGGCGGCCATGCCTCGATGCCCCATGTCGGCGTGGACGCGATCACGGTGGGGGCCGAGATGGTCACGGCGCTGCAGACCATCGTGTCGCGCAAGCTGGCCCCCGGTGCCGGGGCGGTTGTCTCCGTCACCGAGTTTCTCACCGACGGGCAGCGGAATGTCCTGCCCGGTCACGCCACGCTCAAGGGCGATGTGCGCGCGCGCCTGCCCGAAGACCGCGCGGTGGTGGAGCGGCTGATGCGCCAGATTGTCGAAGGTATCGCGGCGACCCACGCTGTCACGGCGCGGATGAGCTTTGAGACCGAGTTCATCGAAACCCTCAACGCCCCCGAGCCCACCGAGGCCGTGGTCAGGGTGGCCCGGGCCGCCGGGCTCGAAACGCTCCCGGACCGCCCGCCGATGAGCTTTTCCGAGGATTTCGCGCATTTCTGCGCCGCGGTGCCCGGCTGTTTCCTGCTGCTCGGCAACGGCGAGAGCCGGCCGCATGGTCAGCCGCTGCATGCCGCGGATTATGATTTCAACGACGCGCTCCTGCCGATCGGCGCCGCCTTCTGGGCCGATCTGGTGCGCGACCGCCTCCCGATACGAAAGGATGAACGATGACTGACCTGCCTCCCGCCGTGCGCCTCGACCACGTCGCCGCCAGCCGCAAGGAGGGCGATGCCGCCCGGCGCGTCCTGTCCGCGGAGGATTTCGCCACCGCCCGCGCCGAGATCATGCAATGGCCGGGCTACACGCCGACACCGCTGCTGCATCTGGCAGCGCTCGCGCGCGAGATCGGTGTCGGGGAGATCCTCTACAAGGATGAGGGCCCCCGCTTCGGTCTTGGCAGTTTCAAGGCGCTTGGCGGGTCCTATGCCGGGTTGCGGGTGCTGCAGCGCGAGATCTCCCGCAGTCTCGGGCGCGACGTGCCGCTGGCGGAGATCCGCAACGGCGAACATGCGGCCGAATGTGCCGCGATCACGCTGGTTTCCGCCACCGACGGCAATCATGGCCGCTCGCTCGCCTGGGGCTGCCAGCGTTTCGGCGCGCCCTGCCGGATCTATATCCATGCCGAAGTCAGCGAGGGCCGCGCGCAGGCGATGCGCGATCTCGGAGCCGAGGTGATCCGCATCGACGGCGATTACGACGATTCCGTCGATCTTGCCAAATCCGAGGCCGAGGCGAACGGCTGGTTCGTGGTCTCCGACACCTCCTGGCCGGGATATGCGCTGCCACCGCGCGACGTGATGGCGGGTTACGGGGTGATGACGCAGGAGATTTGCGAGGCGCTGGAGACTCCCCCCACCCATGTCTTCCTGCAAGGCGGCGTCGGCGGGCTGGCGGCCGGTGTCGTGGCCGGTCTGCGGCAATATTGGAGTGAGGACGCCCCAAGGGTGGTGATCGTCGAACCGGAACTGGCTGCCTGCCTGTTCGAAAGCGGCAAGACCGGCATCGCCACCAATGTCGCGATCGAGGAGGAAACACTGATGGCGGGGCTGTCCTGTGGCGAGCCGTCCGAGCTGGCCTGGGAAATTCTCGTCGAGGAGGCCAGCGATTTCCTGACCATCCCCGAAGCGCTGGTCGCGCCCGGCGTCCGCCTGCTGGCGCGGCCCCTGCCGGGTGATCCAGCCGTCGAGGCGGGCGAAAGCGCGGTGGCCGGGCTGGCGGCGCTGATCGCGGCGCGGCAGGATGAGGACCTCTCTGCCCAGCTCGGGCTCGATGGCGATGCGCGGGTGCTGCTGATCGGTTCCGAAGGCGTCACCGATCCGGCGATCTTCGAGCGGATCATGGGGGGCAGCGATGCTGCCTGACGCGCCGCGGCGCGGCTTCCCGAACGCCGAGTTCGAGAGCCGCACCGCCCGGGCGCAGGCCCTGATGGCGGAGCAGAACTTCGCCGGCCTGTTGCTGATGAACGAGCCGGAAGTGCGCTATTTCACCGGTTTCCAGACCCCGTTCTGGCAAAGCCCGACGCGGCCCTGGTTTCTCTTCGTTCCGGCCGAGGGCAAGCCTGTCGCGGTGATCCCCGAAATCGGCGCGGCGCTGATGCGGCGTTCCTGGCTCGATGATATCCGATGCTGGAGCGCGCCGAGGCCGGAGGACGACGGCATCGGCCTGCTGACCGAATTGCTGTCACCGCTGGCCACGCAGGGCGCGCGGCTGGGCGTATTGAAGGGCCATGAAACCTCGCTGCGGATGCCGCTGGGGGATTGGGAGAGGCTGGTCGCGGCGCTGCCGGGGTTGCAGATCGGCGATGCGACCGGGCTGGTTCAGGGCCTGCGCATGGTCAAATCCGCCGCCGAGATCGAGAAGCTGGTGCATATCTGCGCCATCGGCTCGGCCAGTTTCGCCCGGGTGCCGGAGTTCGTCGTCGAGGGTCAGCCGCTGGAAGACGTGTTCCGCGCCTTCCGCCGCGAGGCGCTGGCGCAGGGGGCCGATGATGTGCCCTATCTGGTGGGCGCCGCCGATCGGGGCGGCTATGCCGATTGCATCTCGCCGCCAGACCGCCGCCCGCTCAGCCGACGCGATGTGCTGATGCTCGACACCGGCTGCGTCTGGGACGGGTATTACTGCGACTTCGATCGCAACTGGGCCATCGGAAAGGCCGGCGACGCTGCCCGCCGCGCCTATGACGTGCTGTGGCGTGCCACCGAAGCCGGACTTGCCGCCGCCCGTCCCGGCAATACCTGCCGCGATCTGTTCAGGGCGATGTCACAGGTCATCGCCGAGATCGACACGAGCGGCGGCGACGTCGGGCGGCTCGGCCATGGTCTGGGCATGCAGCTTACCGAACAGCCGTCGCTCATGGCGGGCGAGGCGACGGTCCTGCGGGAAGGCATGGTGCTGACGCTGGAACCTTCGCTGAGCTACGGCGACGGGCTGATGATGGTGCATGAGGAAAACATTGTCATCACAGCGGACGGCGCCAGGTTGCTCACCCGCCGCGCCGCGCCGGAATTGCCGGTGTTGTCGTGATAGTGTCGCAAGGGGATCGCGGGCTGCCCGGTCAACAATGACGCTGGGAGGCTCAGACGAGCTGGTCGAGGATGCGGTCCAACATGCGGTCGCAGGCGGCGAGTTGGGTGCGCTCGAGATATTCATCGGCCTTGTGCCCCTGCCCCGCCATGTCCCCCGGTCCGCAGACGATTGTCGGAATCCCGAGCCCGGCGAAGAAACCCGCTTCGGTGCCGAAGGCCACCTTCACGGGATCCGGCTCCCCGCATAGCGCCGCGACCCTCTGCACGGCCCGATCCTCCGCTTTGACGTCAAGGCCCGGATAGGTATTGGTCAGCGCGACCTCGATCCCGGCCGCCGGATGTTCCGCGCGCCACGGGGCCAGCAGCGTTTCGACCTCCGCTTCGAGATGCCGCTGGAAATCCTCGAGCCCGTCGGCGGCGAGATGGCGCAGCTCGAAGTCGATCTCGGCCCGATCGGGTACGATATTGAGCGCGGTGCCGCCCTGCAGCCTTCCGGCATGGATCGTCGAAAAGGGGATATCATAGGCCGTGTCCTGCGCGCCGCCGGAGGCGTAGCCTTGCTGCAGGCGGCGCAGGAGCGTCAGGAAATCCCCGGCCAGATGCAGCGCGTTGACATGGCGCGGCGCCAGTGCCGAATGGCCGGCGCTGCCATGACAGAGCGCGCGGAACGCCGCCTTGCCCTTGTGACCGATGGCCGGGCGCATGGATGTCGGCTCTCCGACGATGCAGAGGTCGGGACGCCAGCCGAGTTTTCTGAACCCTGGCAGCATCTTGCGGATGCCCTGACAGCCGATTTCCTCGTCATAGGAGATCGCCAGCATCAGCGGTTCTCGCAGCCTTTGCGCCGAGGCGCGCGTCGCCAGTGACAGCATCGCGGCGAGGAAGCCTTTCATGTCGGTGCTGCCGCGTCCGTAGAGTCGCCCGCCCTCGCGGGTCAGCGTGAAAGGTGGTCTGGTCCAGTCCTGACCTGCGACCGGCACCACATCGCTATGGGCCGACAACAGCACGCCCCCCGGCCCCGCGCCGCCGATCCGTGCGAAGAGTCCACATTTGGGCTGTTCCGGATCCATCATGCGATGGGTCTCGAAACCCGCCTCGACGAGCAGCGTCTCGGCATGATCGATCAGCGCGAGATTGCTGTCGGCGCTGATCGTGGGAAAGGCGATCAGGCGGGCGAGAATGTCGAGGGTCCGGGCGTGGGGTTCTGCGGTCATTGCGGTCATCATGTTGTCTGCTCTTTGGTGCCGGTGCTCGGCAACCTGTCTTCGGCGTGAGTTTCACCCGCCGCGCGGACGGATCCTCGGCGAGCCTAGCCGGGATCGACGCCGCGCGACATTACGATCTTGCGCAGCATTGATTAGCTTCTGCCTATATCCGCTTGACGGACCGAAACCTTTCTCAGACGCCGCTCATCAGCACGTCGATGGCGCGGGTGATCTCGTCTCCCTGTTGCGCCGCGCTGCCGATGCGGCGCAGGCCGTTGCGCCTGACGGCACCGATCAGCCGCGTCGCGAGAACCAGCGGTCCGCCCGCGCAGCGGATATGGGGGTTGAGCTGGGGTACCGCCGGATAATCCCGCAGCAGCGGGATCACCACGATGGCCGGATCGGGCGGCAGCAGGTCGCTCTCCACGACGACCATGGCGGCGTCGCCATGAACCGCGATGTCAAAGCGGCTCAGCGCTTCCACATGGAAGCTCCCGGGCCCGCCAGAATATCGGCAAGCGGATGACCGTGCTGCTCATGCCAGGCTGCCTGCGCCGCGAAAGCCGCGGCATTGTCCGTGCGCCATTGCTGTTGACGTGCCTTCGCGACCGCGGTGCGCAGGGCCTCGTCGGCGACGGCGGATACGTTCACACCGAGCCGCCGCGCCGCATCGAGCGCCTCGGCATCGAGCGTCAGGGATGTCTTGCGTTTCGTGCTTAAACCCATGGCGGCCCCCGATAGGATATACCACAGAAATATACCGCCCCCTGTACCGGGTCAAGGTCCGCGCTCGGGTTCGCCCATTGCCCCTGGCAATTCGACGGGTCATGCACAAGGCGCGGATTGCCCAGTAACGCCCTATCGCTTCTTCCGTGCCGTCCAGGCCTCGTAGAGCGCGGGCGCGTCCTCCCCCTGCGGCGGCTGGTGCCGGATGCGGGCCCAGTCCTGCTTTTCAAGCGGTTGGGCCAGTTCATCGCCGATCGCGGCGGTCGACAGGCCATAGGGCGCTGCCGTCTCGTTGGAATAGGCATAGACGACCTCGCTGATCCCCGCCATCCGCATCGCCGCAAGGCACATCGGACAGGGTTGGCCGCTGGCATAGACCGTGCAACCGTCGAGCCGATCGCTCCTCAGCGCCTCGCCCGCGCGCCGCAGGGCCAGCAATTCCGCATGGGCGGTCGGATCGTTGTCCTCCACCATCCGGTTCACCGCCCGCGCGATGACCCGGCCCTCCCGGACCAGTACCGCGCCGAACGGACGGCCGCCCGATTTTACATTCTCCTGCGCCAGCGCCACGGCTTCCTCCAGAAACGTCTTGTCGGTCATCATCCAGCCTCCGTCACCCCTGCGATGATGCCAGCCTAGCCGCCGCGCGGCTGCGGGTGAAGGGCGCGTCGGCGCTGCGAGGTGCGGAACATTCCAGCGGCTCCGGCGTTTAACCCGAGGTTGAATTTCCTCAAAGGGATTATTCCGTTGGCAAGATCCAATCCGAGATCCGTCGTCGCCATTGCCGGGCACCCGCTGCACCCGATGCTGGTCAGCTTCCCGATCGTCTGTTTCACCCTGACCCTCCTGACCGATATCGCCTATTGGCGGACCTCCAACCTGATGTGGCAGCATTTCAGCGAATGGCTGCTCTTTGCCGGTCTGATCATAGGAGGGCTGGCCGCGCTGGCCGGTGTCATCGACGTGATCGCCAGCAAGCGGATCAGGTCGCTGAAGCTCGTGTGGTTTCACGCACTCGGCAATGTCGTCGTGCTCGGTCTGGCGCTGGTCAACAGCCTGGTTCATGCCGGGGACGGATGGACCGCGGTGGTGCCCTGGGGGCTGACGCTGTCCGCCGTGACCGTCGCGATCATGCTGGTCACCGGCTGGCTCGGCGCGAGCATGATCTACAAACATCGTGTGGGGGTGAGCCATCATGAGTAACATCCGACCTGCCCGCAAATCGCCGCTGCTGATCGGCGCAGCCCTCGCCGCGCTGGCCACGTCCGCTTTCGCGCAGGACGATTTCGATATCTCGAGTCAGGTCGGACCGGACCCCGTCCTGCCGGAGCCCCGGATGTCGCTGCTGCCGGACATGAAGATCGCCGAGGTCGTCGGCTGGCAGGAGGGCGAGACGCCGAGCGTGGCGGAGGGGCTGACCATCTCGCTCTATGCCAAGGACCTGGTCAATCCCCGCACCGTTCATACCCTCCCGAACGGCGATGTGCTGGTCGTGCAGGGGCGCAAGCCGCCGGGTAAACCGAAGTCGCGACCCAAGGATTACATCCGCGGATGGATCATGTCGCTGGGCAGTGGCGGCGGCGGTGGACCGGAGAAGGACAGCAACCTGATCACCCTGCTTCAGGACAGCGACCGTGACGGCCAGGTCGATGCGCGCAGCGATCTGCTGACCGGGCTCAACTCGCCCTTCGGCGTCGCCTGGATCGACGACACACTCTATGTCGCGGCCAGCGACGCGATCCTCGCCTATCCATATGAACTTGGCCAGACGGAGATCACCGCAGAACCCGAGGTGCTGACCCCGCTGCCCGGCGGACCGATCAACCATCACTGGACCAAGGATCTGGCGCTGAGCCCAGATGGCAGGATGCTCTATGCCTCCGTCGGGTCGAATTCCAATATCGCGGAACGCGGGCTCGAGGCCGAAAAGGGACGCGCCGCGATCTGGCAGGTCGACCGCGAGACCGGCGCCAGCAAGGTCTTCGCCTCGGGGCTGCGCAATCCCAACGGGCTGACCTTCGAGCCGGAAACCCAGACGCTTTGGGCGGTGATCAACGAACGCGACGAGCTCGGCCCGAACCTCGTGCCCGATTACATGACCTCGGTTGTTGAGGGCGGGTTCTACGGCTGGCCCTGGAGCTATTACGGTGATCATCTCGACGCGCGGGTGCATCCGCAACGGCCCGACATGGTCGAAAAGGCGATCAAGCCCGATTACGCGCTTTCAAGCCATGTTGCCCCGCTCGGCATGGTGTTCACCCAAAATTCGGCGCTGCCCGAGCCCTATGACCGCGGCGCTTTCGTGGGGGAACGCGGCAGTTGGAACCGGGATCATTTCAACGGCTACAAGGTGTCCTATATCGCCTTCGAAAACGGTAAACCGAACGGTCCGAAGGTCGATGTGGTGACCGATTTCCTGCTCAGCGACAAGGCCCGCGGCCGTCCTGTCGGTCTCGGCATCGACGGCACCGGGGCGCTGCTCATCGCTGATGACGCGGGAAACACGGTGTGGCGCGTCGCCGCCGCCGATGGCACGATCCTGCCCGAACCCATCGGCAGCGATCAGATAACGGCAGGTCCGAGAGAGGCCGCGGCCGCGGAGGAGGAGGCGGGACCGATCGAGGCGGAGGAGCAAGACGCGGATCAGGCAGAGCCCGCGTCAACACCCGCACAGACCGAGATCGCCCCGGCGGTGCTTCCGGAACCCGACGATTCTGCGACACCAGGTCAGGAGGGCGAATAGCCGCGAAGATTCCTCGCTTTGGCGAGATAGTGGATGTATTTCCAGTGACTTAAATATCGTGGTTGAACAACTGGATGAACTGTTGCCGAGGCTTCTCGGGTCGCGAGCTCACCCCCGAGCGCAAGAAGGGGCGCCAGCTTCCTCGCAGGAAACAGATGTCGCTTCGGGCCTTTCACCTTCGACAGGCAGGAGGAGCGGAATGACCCAAGGCAAGCCAATCATCGTGATCACCGTGGCGGCAGGGAACATCGGCAGCGAGCTGACCGAAAGACTCTCGTCGGATTATCATCGTAGCCGGGGGCCGACTGGAGCGCGCTTGCCTTTTCGGCGCGGGGCTGGGGTTGATCGCGCTCGGCAGTCCGCGCGGCACGGTGAACAGCAGCTTCGGCGACTGGAACAGGTTCATCCGGTGAGGCCATGATTGACCTACCGATCAAGGGGATAGGAGAGAAACCTGATCTTTCACATCAAACGCAATCGGGGTGCATGACAGAAAAGTAAGTCCGTTGACAGAATGAAATATATCTTTCACATTCCTCTATAGGCTCCGTCAACCGAGGAAACCCCACTTGTCCCTGCCCATCGAGGATCGGCTCTCCAACGCGATGCGCAGCGGCAGCAAAGCCGACAAGGCGCTCGCCAGCTACATGGGAGCCAGCCTCACCGAACTGCCGTTCGAGACGGCGGCGAGCATCGCGGTGAAGGTAAAGGTCAGCGAGGCGACGGTGGGCCGGTTCTGTCGCTCGCTCGGCTATGAAAGTTTCAGGGATCTCAAGGAGCAGCTGAAAGGCCATATCGGCGACTACCCCTGGCTGATGAGCGACCGGCTGAGCGAATTGCGCAAGAATTCGGCGGATGACGAGACACATTTCCTGCGCGGGCTGGAGATGGAGATCGCCGGGCTCGTCTCGATCTATGAAATGTCCACGGGCCAGAGCTGGCGCCGCGTCGTCAAGCGCCTCGCCCATGTCGAGCGGGTCCATGTCGCCGGGTTTCAGACCGAGCGCGGGATCGCCCAGTATTTCGCCCATCAGCTGCAATATGTCCGCGACGGCGTCGCTCTGCTCGACCTGTCGAGCGGCAATTTCGCCGAGGCGCTGCTGTCGGATCGCGATTCCTGTCTGGTGATCTTCGAGGCGCGGCATTATTCGCGCCAGGCCAAGGTGCTGGCGGAGGAGGCGCGCGACGCCGGTATCCCCGTCACGCTCGTCACCGACCTGTTCTGCGACTGGGGTGCCGGTGTCGCGGATGAGGTGCTCGCCGTGCCGACACAGGTCAACCAGTTCTGGGATTCGACCGCCGCGATGGCCAGTCTCGGGAACCTGCTGATCAACGGCGTCTTCCTGGAGCTCGGCCCCGGCGTCAGCGAGCGGCTCAACGGTATCGCAAAATTGTTCGGGCGTTTTACCGGCCATGTCGGTGATCCGGTTGCCCCGATCAGAAAATGAAGAAACTGCAACCCAACGGGAGAAGACAATGAAGATCACCACCAGATTGCTGACCATGACGGCCGGCGCCGCGATGACCGCTGTTCTGGCGACGGGCGTCGGCGCCGAGACGCTGAAGCTCGGCACCGAGGGCGCCTACCCGCCGTTCAATTATATCGAAGCCAACGGCGAGATCGCGGGGTTCGACGTCGAGATCGGCCAGGAATTGTGCAGGCGCATGGAGACCGAATGCGAGGTCGTCGCACAGGATTGGGACGGGATCATCCCCGGCCTTCTGGCCAAGAAATACGATTTCATCATCGCGTCGATGTTCATCACCGAAGAGCGCAAGAAACAGGTGGATTTCTCCGACCCCTATTACCTTGCCGCGATGACCCATGTGGTGCCGAAGGATTCCGACATCACCGAATTCACCAACGAGGCGCTGGCCGACGTGGTGATCGGCGCGCAATCGGGCACCACCCAGGCCGATTTCATCGAAGCCACCTACCCGGATGCGGATATCCGCCTCTACCCGACGCAGGACGAGGTCAATCTCGACATGGCCAGCGGCCGGATCGACATGCAGGTCGGGGACATGCTGCCGATGCTCGACTGGACCACGAAATCCGAGGATGGCGCCTGCTGTGAGCTGGCCGGCGAGCCGATCACCGATCCGGCCTTCGTCGGTGATGGCGTCGGCATTGCGGTGCGTCAGGAGGACGACGAGCTGCGCGAGAAGCTCAATGCCGCGCTGGCCGAGATCCGCGCCGACGGCACCTACAAGAAGATCAACGACAAGTATTTCACCGTTGACGTCTATACGATGAAATGAGCCGAACCGTCCCCCTATCCGAAAGGTTGACCCGTGCTTGAGCTTTTCGCATTCGGCGATACCGGTTGGGGGGACGAGATCCTGCAGGGGCTCGCGGTCACGGTGCAGCTGGCGCTGGTGACCCTGCCGGTGGGGCTGCTCATCGGCTTTCTTGCCGCGGGCGCGTCACTCTCGAGGCTGCGCGCATTGCGGTTTCTCGGGTTCGGCTACACCACCATCCTGCGCGGCCTGCCCGAGATCCTGACGCTGTTCGTGGTTTACAACGGCGTGGGGCTGCTGCTGAACGCTCTGGCGCAATGGTGGGACCCGGAGGGCGGCGGGATCGAGTTCAGCCCTTTCGCCGCCGGGGTGATCGCGCTTGGCATGGTGTTCGGCGCTTTCGCCGGAGAAGTGCTGCGCGGCGCGTTCAATTCGCTCGATGGCGGTCAGGCCGAGGCCGGGCGCGCGATCGGGATGAGCCAGCGCAAGATATTTTTTCGCATCCAGCTGCCGCAGCTCTGGCGCTTCGCCCTGCCCGGTCTGGGCAATCTGTGGATCAACATGCTCAAGGATACCGCACTCGTCTCGATCATCGCGCTGAGCGATCTGATGCGCATGACCAAGGTCGCCGTCGGGGTCACCAAGCAACCCTTCACCTTCTATCTCGCCGCCTGCCTGATCTACTGGGGGCTCTGTGTCGCCTCCGAGCTAATGCTGGCCTGGATGGAACGCCGCGCCAACCGCGGCATTCGGAGGGCCTGAGATGAACCCGATGGAAATCCTCCTGCAATATTGGCCCCGGCTGCTCGATGGCACACTGATGACCATCAAGCTGACGCTGATGGGCGCGCTGATCGCGGCGGCGGTTTCGCCGATGCTGGCGCTGATCCGGGTACAGGCGCCGATGACGGCCCAGGCGCCGTTGCGGCTCTATATCTCCTTCATGCGCGGCACGCCGATCCTCGCGCAATTGTTCCTGATCTTCTACGGTTCCGGGCAGTTTCGCCCGTTCCTGCAGGAATGGGGCCTTTGGGGATTTTTTCGCGACCCGTTCAACTGCGCGCTGCTGGCCTTCGCGCTCAACTCAACCGCCTATCAGACCGAGATCCTGCGCGGCGGTATTCTGGGGGTCAATCGCGGCGAGATCGAAGCGGCGCGCGCCATCGGCATGGGGCGGCTTGCGGTGCTGCGCCGGGTGGTGTTCCCGCATGCCTACCGCATCGCCTGGCCCGCGCTCGGCAATGAGGTGATCCTGCTGATGAAGGCCAGCGCACTGGCCTCGGTGGTCACCGTATTCGACATCATGGGCCGCACGAGACAGATTTTTTCGCGCAGCTTCGACTTCTCGATCTACCTCTGGGCGGCGCTGATCTATCTCTGCATCACGGCGATCTTCGTGCTGCTCTGGCGCCTCGCCGAGCGCCGCCTGAGCCGCCACATCGCGCCGACGCAACCGGTCGGCAAACCCGCAGCGACATTCACGGAAACGCAGGCATGAGCGATCCGCAGATCATCCTCAAGGCCGAGGATATCACCAAATCCTTCGGCAATGTCGAGGTGCTCAAGGGGATCTCGCTGGAGGCGCGCCAGCATGACGTGATCTCGATCCTCGGCTCGTCCGGTTCGGGGAAATCGACGTTCCTGCGCTGCCTGAACTTCCTCGAAACCCCGACTTCCGGCAAGGTCACGGTGCATGGCGAAGAGGTGCTGGTGCGCAACGGCAAGCCGCAGAACGTGCGCCATATCGAGAGGATCCGCAGCCGCCTCGGCATGGTGTTCCAGCAATTCAACCTCTGGACCCACCGCACGGTGCTGGAAAACGTCATGGAGGGCCCGGTGCAGGTCAAGGGCGTGGCCAAGGCCGAGGCCCGTGCCAAGGCCGAAGCGCTGCTGATCAGGGTCGGTCTGGAGGATCGCATGGCGATGTACCCCTCGCAGCTTTCCGGCGGCCAGCAGCAGCGCGTGGCAATTGCCCGGGCGCTGGCGATGGAGCCCGATGCGATCCTGTTCGACGAGCCGACATCGGCGCTCGACCCGGAACTGGTGGGCGAGGTGCTGAAAGTCATGCAATCGCTCGCCGCCGAGGGCACCACGATGATCGTCGTCACCCATGAGATGGGTTTCGCCCGCGAGGTTTCCTCCGAGGTGGTGTTCCTGCACAAGGGCCGCATCGCCGAGCAGGGCCCGCCGGAGCAGATGTTCACCAATCCGCGCACCGAGGTTTTCGAACGTTTCATCGCCAAGGTGAAGTAACGCCATCCCCTGCCCTGCCCCGCAATTTCAATCGAGTAGCCAGCATGTCCACCACCGACCAGAAGCCCGCGATGCGCGGTGCCATCCGCATCGAAGCCGCCGAGCTGCGCATTGTCAGCCTGCCGCTGATCACGCCGTTCAAGATTTCCAGCGGGACAATGACCTGCAAAACCTTCCCGCTGCTGGTGCTGAAGGGCGAAGGGCTGGAAGGCATCGCCGAAGCGGTGATGGATCCGGCACCCGATTACCTCGAAGAGACGATCCCGGCGACCATGGCCTTCCTGCGCGAGGTGCTGCTGCCCTCGCTGCTCGGCAAGAGTTTCGCCAATCCCTACGAGCTGGAACCCTATCTCGCACCCTGGCGCGGGCATCGCATGGCCAAGGCGGTCGTCGAAATGGCGTTCTGGGATCTGTGGAGCAAGAGCCTCGGTATTCCGCTCAAGGCGGCTCTCGGCGGGGTGCGCGAGCGTGTCGATGTCGGCGTCAGCATCGGCATCGCGTCGATCGACACCACGCTGGAGCGGGTCGAGACAGCGCTGGCGGCTGGCTACAAACGTACCAAGCTGAAGATCGCGCAGGGCCATGACGTGAAGCTCGTGGCAGCGGTGCGCGCGCGCCATCCCGACATCAAGCTGACCGTCGATGCCAATACCGATTACGGCCTCATCGACCTGCCGGTGCTGCGCGCGCTCGATGACTTCGACCTCGATTACATCGAGCAGCCGCTGGCCTTTGACGATATCCACGATCACGCGCAGGTGCAGGCGGCGCTGAAGACGGCGATCTGCCTCGATGAAAGCATCCGCAGCGCCAGTGACGCCCGCAAGGCGCTGGAACTGCGCGCGGCGCGGGTGATCAACATCAAGGTCGGCCGGGTCGGCGGTTTTGCGGCGGCGCGTGCGATCCATGACGTCAGCGCCGCCTTCGGCGCGCCGGTCTGGTGCGGCGGGATGCTGGAGGCCGGGATCGGCAGGGCGCATAACATCCACCTCGCGACCTTGGCAAACTTCACCAAGCCGGGCGATACGTCCAGCGCCAGCCGCTATTTCAGGCGCGACATCATCAACGAGGCACTGGAAGCCGAGAACGGCGAAATGCCGGTGCCCGGCAATGGATCGGGGATCGGGGTGACGCTGGATCGAGCCTATCTCGAAAATGTCACTGATCACGTCGAGGAACTGACGCCATGAATGCACAGGAGAACGGCGTCACCCTGCGCGAGCTCACCTCGGTGGCGGAGCTGAAACAGGCCGAAAGTTTCCAGCGCGAGGTCTGGGGCGAGGACGATCCGCCGGACAATTCCGATATCATGCTGGCGATCCAGCACGAGGGCGGTCTGGTGGCAGGGGCGTTCAAGGACGGGCGGATGCTCGGCTTCCTCTTCGGCTTTCCGACCAGCGACCCGACGATCCAGCATTCGCACCGGCTGGCCGTGCATCCCGACAGCCGCGGGATGGGGCTCGGGGTGAAGCTGAAATGGTATCAGCGCGACTGGTGTCTCGCCCGTGGCATCACTATGGCCCGCTGGACCTATGACCCGTTGCGCCGGATCAACGCCGGGCTCAACATCGCCCGGCTCGGCGCCATCGCGCGGCGCTATCACGAGGATTATTACGGCGAAATGGTCGGGATCAACGCCGGGGTGCCCTCGGATCGCCTGCTGGCCGAATGGCATCTCGACACGGCTGAGATTGCTCAGCGCGCCGTCGACCCGCAGGCGCCCGCACCGCAGCCGGACAACATCGTCGCGCGCGTCGCCATCCCCGCCGATTTCCCGGCCCTCCTCGCCAACGACCTCGAAACCGCCCTCGCCGAGCGCCTGCGGGTCCGTTCAGAGCTCGTGACAGCCTTCGCGGGCGGGCTGATCGTCGCGGGCTTCGATACGGCCCGGGGCGAATATCTGCTGTGCCACTCCAGGATGAGCGATCTCTAGACTTCGGGGCCACCAGCCCGGCAATCAGACGGCTTTATGCCCAGGACGCGCGATCACGTCATCCCGCTCTACACGCCGAAATGCGGTGAGTCTGAAATCTGCAAATCCGGCAAGCCCAACCTCTGGCAGAAGATCCGCGAGATCCAGGGGCCCGTGCTGCGAAGCAGAATTGTAAACCGGACCTTCCAGCCCTCTCGGGAGGCCGCCCAGAAATTCGCGATTTTCGAAAGAATATTGGAGGCGAGTACCGGACCCGCTACCATATTTCTAAGCCACTGGAAGGCTTGAACAATCGAGTGCGAGGTTGAGTTGTGTGTCGCACTGCGTGTCACACTTATGCTGTCTGGGTTGTGTTTCTGTCAATCGGCTCGTGCGTCAAAGGTGGCCTTCTTAGTCTTCTATAGGTTGGGTTGCTCAGGTCGCGGCGGTTCTTCTGTCCAATAGTGGGAGTGGCTTACGGCCCCGCGTTTCTTTATCCTTATAGGTGGCCCGGATGCCGACCCACGGTGCTTCTTCTGTCCTATAGTGAGGCCGGGTTGCCGCTTCAGCGGGCGGGGCTAAGCGAGGGCGGCATGGGGGAAGTCTGAGCCTGAACAGTAGTAGATGGGGGCACAAAAAAATGTGCCACAAATCCTAGGCTCACTTCGTGCTCAAGAAAAAGCCTGTGCGAGGCACACAACACCCAACCCAGTTGCAATCCTCGCGATAGGCTCTCCTGCCGGTCAAGCAGTGCCCAAAGATGGGAGCTGGGCCTTTCCTGAAAGCGGCGTCTTGGCATGCGCGAAATAGAGCTCGGCCAAGTTGAGCTTAGAGCTCTATTCATGAGGCGATACAGCTCTTGACCTTGCTGCGAGAGCTCGGCATAATCGTGGTGTGAGCTGTACTCACGCCGTGGGCTGAGCTGTATCAGCATCTACCCCTCGGTTTCCTGTGAGCTCTAACAAGGAGTTGAGCTATGAAAGTTACTTTTCCCGCAATGAAGGGCACCATCGGTGGCCGCACGTACTACTCATGCATGATGCCGCTGCGCGTCGTGCCCAAGATGTTTACTTTTAGGGATTGGGCAGAGTTTTCGCCTGAAGAGCGCGAACAAAGGGTCTTGAACCAAAAACGGGTCCCCCACATCTCGAAATACATCACTGAAAACGAAGACGGGTACCTTTTCGCGTCTATTACGGCATCTTATAAGTGCCACGTCGAGTTCTCGTCGCTGTCTAGCGAAGAGAGCCTTGGCACCGTGGCGATGGACTTCGATGAAGCAGAGTTTGTCATCAATGATGGGCAACACCGCTGCGCAGCCATCGCCCATGCTTTGAAGGAGAACCCCGCCCTCGGTGATGAGACGATCTCCGTTCTTCTCTTCGAGTACGAGAACCGCGACCGGATGCAGCAGATGTTCTCCGACCTCAACAGGTTCGTGCAGAAGACCTCGAAATCGCTTGATATCCTTTACGACAAGCGAGACCCGTTCTCGCGGCTGACTTTGGAAGTGATCAAGCTGGTCGATGTTTTTGATGGCATGGTTGACCGTGATGCCATTTCTATAGGCATTCGTTCGCCAAAGCTGTTCACACTTTCGACAATGTACGATGCGAACAAAGAGCTCCTGAAGTTTCACGATGTGGCCGGTGAGAGCGAGGATGACGAAGAGGGTCATCACGAGATTACTGCGGTCGCTGTGAAGTTTTGGAGAGCTGTTGCGGATAATATGCCGGAGTGGGGGGAGGTCAAATCGCAGCACCTGCGGGCGATGGAGCTGCGCCAAGAGAGCCTTGCATCGCATGCGACGGTTATGCGCGCTATCGGTGGGGCAGGGGCTGAGCTGATGCGCGAGCACCCTGAAGACTGGCAGGATCGCCTCCATGCACTGACCCTGATTGATTGGAAAAAATCAAACCCGGAGTGGAATGGCGTTTGCATCATCGCAGGCTCCGTGTCTTCGAACCGGCAATCCAGGCAGGCTACGAAGGCGTTCGTGAAGCGCGCGCTTGGCCTCTCTCTGACTGATGCTGAAGTTAGGTCTTTGACCCCACCGGAGGAACAAGTCTCGGAGGCAGCAGAGTAATGGGTAGCAGAGCAAAAACGAGCGGGGTCCGCCTCACCGAGTATGACGCTGCACTCGTCAAAGGAATGCTTGCGAGAGGTGATCGCCAGCATGACATCGCGGCTTGGTTCGGAGTAAACGGGGGCCGCATAGCAGAGATTGCCACAGGTGCTACGTTTGGCTGGGTGCATCAGGCGCAGGGAGACTTGCCGCCCCCGGGGCCATACCCAACCGGCAAGCAAGCAGCTGAAGCGCAAGCAGCCCTTGATCAAGCGTTGAATGCTCTGGCGCTTGCTAAGACTAAGATCGGGGCGATCACACGCGCCTCTCGCTAGGCACTTCGGACAATAATCTCGCCACCGCCTCAAGAGCCGCGCGTCTTCTCGGATTGCGCGGCTCACTTCAATCAGCGACTTGACAGACAAGAGCTATGCAGCCCCATGTCTTGTGAAAAAGTCAGAAGTAGGTCAGCCGCAAAATCCAGCTAGGGGAGCCAGTAGCCTTGATCGCAAAGCAAACAGATACGCGCCTGTGAAGTCCCGCCCTTTCGATCCCCATTGGACAACGGACCTGCCGTCATTAACGGCTTATCTGGATGAGCTATGCCGCACGATCAGCGAAGCTGAAACACGCGGCAGGAAGCGCAAGGAAGCGGCACAGGCCAACTTCGAAGCTGCTATCAAGGCTATCGTGCTCGACCTGTACCGGGCACACAAAAGCGACCCCACGCTTGAAGTCGGCATTGGGACCGGCACAACCGCGCTACAGAGGAAAAGCAAGTCGCGCTACGGTGCCAGCTTCATATCTGCCCGGACTTTCATTGATGCGATGGAGGCGCTGAAACGCGAAGGGTTGATCGTGATAAGCACCCCGCACTGGGATGATCCCGCGAAGAAGAACAGCCGCGTGGCCCGCCACATGGCGACCCCTTCCTTAATGGCAGGGTTTGAACGGGTCAGTGCGTCGGTGCTCGATCTGAGACGACACCCGAACGCCGAAGGTATCCGCCTGAAAGACAGCAAGAAGCGGCTTGTCGAGTATGGCGATGACGCCTTCGCCAACGGGGCGCGGGATCGACTGCGGATCATCAACGACATGCTGGAAAGCCATTGGGCAGACCTGGCACTGACGGACGAACAACTGGCCCAAGAGTTGAGGCGCATAGGCGGGACACGAGACGATGAAGCCGCTCAGTCATTCGACTTTGCCGCACGCACGGTCTACCGGGTTTTCAACAACGAAGACTGGGAACAGGGAGGAAGGTTCTATGGGGCATGGTGGATCAGTTGCCCGAGCCGGTTGAGGCCGCACATCCTAATAAATGGTAAGCGCACAGTCGAAGTGGACTATTCGGGCCTGCACGCGGCCATGCTCTATGCCCAAGATGGCCAAGCCATCCCCGATGACCCCTATGAGCGGTGCTTGACGAAGAAGGACAACAAGGCCGAACGAAAGTTGGTCAAGCGGACTTTCAACGCACTCCTGAACGCAGACAACGTGAACCGGATAAGCGA
This sequence comes from Sulfitobacter aestuarii, assembly GCF_042685005.1. Classification (NCBI taxonomy): domain Bacteria; kingdom Pseudomonadati; phylum Pseudomonadota; class Alphaproteobacteria; order Rhodobacterales; family Roseobacteraceae; genus Sulfitobacter; species Sulfitobacter aestuarii. The sequence continues at coordinate 96,909 of NZ_JBHUMP010000012.1, forward strand.
GATTGAAGACTACTCGCCAGAGATCACCGGGCGAAGTTGGTATGATTTCAAATGGCACATAGTCAGCAAGTACCCAGAGTTCAGGCCACACTTCGGCTCAGGTGTCGGGCTGCACCTGCAACGGAAGGATAGCGACTTGGCGGAAAAGGTCATGCTTAGGTTCGCGGCCATGCGCTATGCCTGCTTGCCGGTGCACGACAGCTTCATCGTGCATCACGGATTACAGGACGAGTTAGACCGGATCATGCGAGAGGCATTCGAAGCGGAGTTCGGTCTGAGCGGCAAGGTGGGTGTCGATATCGGCATTGGTGAAATGGCGGAAAACAGTGGCCAGCCAATCGAACCAGACCCAGACCAGTTGCTTAACTCGGTGGGATATGAAGCACGACTACAGGCGTTTTGGGACGCGCGGAGCAAGGCCAGAAACACCCACATCACTCCTCCTCTAAGTATGAGGGATTAGAAGACATCATCTTAATATCAGTGTCTTGGTATCAAGGCTTATAGGGATTAATGGGATTATACACCTGAGGTCACACCTGAAGGCGCTCCCTCAATACTGATAACGATAAGGAGCGCCGGGCCGGTTCAAATCTTGAACCGTCCGATGGCGTCGCTGAGTTGTTCGAGCGTGTAGCCTTCCCTCAGATAGACTTCCTGTGTCACGCCTGACCGGGCGTGGCCGACGATGCACTGGATGATCGGCTCTGGCACGTTTGCTTGCCCCAGTCGCGTTACCACCGTGTGCCGCAGGCTGTGGAAGACAAGGCCCGGCTGCTTGATGCCCAGCTTGGGCAAGAAACTCTCATTGCACCAGCGGCCCAAGTTGCGACCGTAGCCGCCATTGGTGCTGTAGCTGTAGTCTGGGAACAGGCGTTTGCGGTTTCTGCGACTGTCCACGAAGTCGAGAAAGCCAAGGTGGATCAACTCGGAATGCAGCGGTACCTTGCGCCGTCCTGCTTTCGATTTGACGCTCTTGGTGTCGTCGCCTTCGTCGGTGATGTTTAGCAGCCATGTATCGCCGTCCTGCTTCACATCGGCAATGTCGAGTTGGCAAATCTCGTTCAGACGCGCCCCGGTGAACATGCCCAAGAGCATCCCCCACTTGTGGCTGTCTTTGCGCACCAGCCCGGACGGGTTCTCCGTCAACTCGGTGTAGATCAACCGCGCCTGATCCGGTGTGAAGGGCTTGCGCTCACTCTCGCTGGCCTTGTCCTTCCGTACTTTCATGCCTTCAAAGAGCGTGTGCGGCGCATGTCCGTGCCGTTCCGCCCAGTCGAAGAACATCTTGAACATTTGGATATGGCTGTTGATCGTCTTGGCCGCGATCTTCTTGTGACCGGGTTCCTTGATGACTTGCATCAGCGGCATGACCTTCAACTTCGGCTTAGTATTCCGGCTGGACGGTAGCGCCTGCAAGACCTTCTTGACCTCGCTCGCATCCTGCTTGGTGATCGTGGCAAGCAGCCGGTCAGGACCGAAGTATTCGACAAGGATGTTCAGGTAGGCCCGGTTCTGGCCGATGGTTTTGCCCGCCCATTGGCGCGAATGCTCTGCAATGAAATCATCCACCGCCGCGCCCAAGGGCGACGAGGCTGGCAGAGCGGGCGCATGAGCGGCAGGAGCAATGGTCGGGGCGTCGTCATAGGAATAATGCTCAAGGCGCTCAGCGGCTTCCAGAACGCGCCTGAGCATGTCCCGGCGGCCCTTTCTCAACTCAGTCGCAATCCGGGGCAGGCTGGCATCCCATTCCGCGTCTGATACATCCATCTTGCTCTTGAAGCGTTGCACCGGCAGCCATTGTCCACTGGCGCTGTCAATCTCCATGTAGCTTTCATGGTCCAGCATTTCTTCGCGAGCATGCGATAGTGCGCCCTGTGACAAGCCACGACGGTCCAGCCAATCAAGGTACTGATCCAGTTGCGCCTTGAAGTAGGCTTGCACCTTCTCGCGTATCTCGCTCTGCCTCAGTCCCACCAATGCATTGTTCTCGCGTAGTATTCGTCCGCAGGATGCAAGATAGCGGGCCAAATCACCAGCCCGATCCGGGCAACGTGTCCGCAGTGAGATGCGAACCGTAGTCCGCTTTCCCTCTAAGGATGAGGGGATAGGCCAGCGGAAGTAGTAAATCCCATGTCTTGAGGGGCTTAGATAGGATGACAGCATCATAGGGCGTGTGTCCCACTTTGTGTCACACTCGACCGTTCAGCCGCTAACCCTATGATTTAGAATGAAATGGAGGCGAGTACCGGAATCGAACCGGTGTACACGGATTTGCAATCCGCTGCGTAACCACTCCGCCAACTCGCCAGCCGTGGTGGGGCGTTGCTAGCCTATCCTTTCGTGCGCTGCAAGGCCGTAAGCAGCGCGGTCGGCGGTTGTTTGGACGGATTTTCCTGTCGGCCGACCCGCGCCCGGACCGGACGCGGACCGGGCCACCGGGGACACGTGCATCGGCCGCAGGTCAGCGGGGCGTTGCATGGCGGAGCAGACCGCACCCGTCGCTCATCGGTCGGCCTCCGTCTTGCGGGTCATCCGGGCGGTGCGGATCTCGATCATCGACGGCCCCTTGCGACCGGCGGCATTGCGCAGCGCTTGGCCCAATGCGGCGGAGTCGTGCGGACAGAGCGCATAGGGCATGCCGCAGGAGTCCGCGACCTTCTCGAAATCCGGCGGGGTCGGGCTGCATCCGACGACCTCGATCCCGACATCCTCCATCGAGACGGCGATCTCGCCATAGCCGCTGTTGTTCCAGACGAGGAAGATCACCGGCAGGTTCTCGTCGACCGCGGTCATCAGTTCCGGCAGCACGAATTGCGCGCCGCCATCGCCGGTGATGCACAGAACCGGCGCGTCCGGACAGGCCAGCGCCGCGCCGATGGCGGCCGGGATGCCATAGCCCAGAGCGCCATAGCCGGTGGCGGCGTTGAACCAGCCTCCGGCACGGTCGTGATCGTAATAGAGATTGCCGGCATAGATCAGCTGCGTGGAATCGCCGACCATCAAGGCGCCGGGCAGCGCGTCGCGGGCGGCGTTCAGGAAGGCGATCTGCGCCTGTTGATCGCCGGTGAGGCTGGCATAGGCCCGTTCGCGGGTCAGCCGCGCACATTCGGCATTCTGTCGCGGCGACGCCGTGTGATCCGCGAGCGCCGCGAGCAGGGCCGCCACCCCGGGGGCCGCGGCGCCCTGCAGTTTCAGCTCCGCCGGATGCCGGGCCAGTTGCCCGGCGCAGATATCAAGGCGTATGAGCCCGGGGAAGTCCGGCATGGCGCCGGTGCAATACATGTCATAATCGGTCTGGCCGAGCTCGGTGCCGATGGCCAGAACGCAATCCGCCGCGCCGATCAGCTCCCTCACGGGATCCAGGCTGGGGCTGGCCGGTATCACGAGGGGATGGCCATGCATGATGCCGCGGGCGTTGGTGGTCAGCACGACGGGCGCGTCGAGCCGCTCGGCCAACGCGCGGATGCCCTCCGCCGCCGCGGTGGCGCCGCCGCCCGCCAGGATGACAGGCCGCTCCGCCCGGCGCAGGCGCTCGGCGGCCGCGGCGATCTGCGCGTCGGACGGTGTCGGCACGACAGGGCCCGGCGGGGCGGGCAACGGGCCGTCATGTTCCCGACCGGCGATGTCCAGCGGCACTTCGATATGGGTCGGACCGGGGCGGCCCTCGGCCATGCGGGCGAAGGCCGCGTCCACGGCCGGGATCAGTTCCTCAGGCGCCGTCACCCGGGCGCTGTCCAGCGCCACCCCGGCGGCCAGCGCCGATTGATCCGGCAATTCGTGCAGATGCCCGAGTCCCTTGCCGAGGCTGGGCAGAACATTGACGCCCGAGACGACCAGCATCGGAACGCTGTCCGCCCGCGCCTGCGCCATCGGGGTCAGCGTATTGGTCAGCCCCGGCCCGGTGATCACCAGCGCCACGCCCGGCTTGCCGGAGGCGCGCGCATAGCCGTCGGCCATGAAGCCAGCGCCCTGTTCATGTCGCGGCGTGACATGGCGAATGGGCGAGGCAGCCAGCCCCCGGTAAAGCTCGACGGTATGCACCCCGGGGATACCGAAAACCGTATCGACGCCCTGCGCCTCGAGCCGACGTATCAGCGTCTCTCCTGTCGTGCGGCTCATGCGGGTTCTCCTGCGTAGCGGCGGGCATGTGCGATGATCCGCTCGCAGGCCCTATCGAAACGCGCGTCATCGACCGTCAGCGCGACGCGGACCCAGTTCTCCAGCCCCGCCCCGAAGGCGCTGCCCGGCATCACCGCCACGCCCTCCTTCAGCAACAGATGGTTGGCATATTCATCCCCGGTCATCCCGGTCCCGGCAACATTGATCAAGGCGAACATCCCCGCCTTGGGTTGGTGAACCTCCAGACCCTCTTCATCGCCCAGACGGGATTTCAGCAGCGCAGCCCGGGATGCGAAGCGTTTGCGCATCCCCCGGGCGACCTCGGATCTTTCGCTGACGGCGACCGCTGTCATATCGGCGATGAAGGGCTGGTTGCCGAACAGCATGGTTTCCGACAGGGGCAGCAGCCGCGCGGCGAATTCCGCCGGACCCACGGCCCAGCCGCTGCGGAACCCCGGCGCGGCATGTGATTTTGAGATCGAGGACACGACGACCACCCGGTCCGCCAATCCGGGGATCGACAAAGGCGACTGGAAGGTCTCGCCGTCAAACACCATCTCCTCGTAGACCTCGTCCGAGATGATCCACAGATCGTGCTGTCGCGCCAGCTCACCGATTGCCGCCAGATCGTCGCGGGTCAGCAGCGCGCCGGTCGGATTATGGGGCGTGTTCAGCAGGATGGCCCGGCTGCGCGGCGTGATCCGCGTCGCGATATCCTCGGCCCGGATGCGGAACCCATGGGCGGGCGACAGCGGCACCGGCACCATCGCGGCACCGCTTGCCCGGATGACGCCTTCATAGGTGGCATACATGGGATCGCCGACCAGCACTTCGTCGCCGGCCTCGGCCACCCCCATCAGCACCGCGAAAAGCGCGGTCTGGGTGCCGGGAAAACACAGGATCTGCTCAGGCGTGACCGGGGTGTTCGTGCTTTGCGCATATCTCTGTGCCAGCGCCGCGCGCAAATTGTCCTCGCCCGGGCCGTTGGAATAGCCGGTACGCCCGCGCCGCAGGGCATCGATGGCCACCTCGGTCAGCGCTTCGGGCGCCGGAACGTCCGGCTCGCCGATGGTCAGCTCGATGATATCGCGGCCTTCCTCGGCGAGTTGGCGGGCGCGGAAATGAACATCCCATTTGGCCCCTCCCAGACCGGCGAGGCGGTCGACAATTCCAGCATATTTCATCTTCATGTTTCCTTTGTATCTTCCAGGGGCAGACCGATCAGCGCCCCGATTGAGCGCAGACCGATCGCAATCAATTCGTCATCGGCGAAGGTCTGCGGCAGCGCGCCGCCCTCGATCCACAGCCCGTCGATGAGCCCGTTGCAGGCGATGGCGAGCTGGCGTGTCTCCTCCCGCGGGCACGGTCGCCCGGCGTGTTGCAGCGCGGCCTCGATAAGCGTCTCGAGCCGGTCGCGGAAATGGCAATAGGTTCGCTCATGGGTCTCCACCAGCTGCGGATCATGCATCGCCCGCCCGAGGAACGCCGCCCATAGCGAGACCCAATCGCGGTTCATCACCGGGGGCGACAGGGACAACACCACGAAAGCAGCCAGACGCGCGCGCGGATCGGGCGCGGCGCTCGCCTGCCAGACCGCGTCGGTCATGCGGTTCATGTGATAATCATAGGCGGCGGCGATCAGGCTTTCCTTGGATCCGAAGTAATGCCGGATCAATCCCTGTGTGACCCCGGCCTCCTGCGCGATGTCGCGCACCGTCGCCGCCCGCACGCCCGTGCGCGCGATCAGCGACAGCGCCGCGAGAACAAGCTGCTCGCGGCGCTGCTCGGGCTGTTCGCGGGTGAACTTGGGCTGATCGGAACTCATCGGGACGGACCGCTTTCTGCGTGAGGTTGGAGAAATTATACATATGCATAATTGCGCAGATCCCGCCCGGGTTCAAGCTGCAAACGGAGGGACCCGGAAATTTCGCGGGCGCGAGACGCCGCGGCGACCGCCCAGCCCGGCGGACAAAACGGAGCGCCGCAAGGCAATCCTAGCCCTGCGATGCGGCCCGGCGCTTCTTCAACACATGTTGCACGAAGGTCTTCCCGAGGACGATGGTGATGACGATCAGGATCAGCACCACAGAAATGGCGGCGATCGCCGGATCGATATTGTCGCGCAGACCCTGCCACATCAGCCGCGGGAGAGTCACCGCATCGACCGACGTGATGAAGATCGTCACCGCGATCTCCTCCCAGGAAAGGACGAAGGTCAGCATGAAGGCCGCGATCACGCCGAACTTGATATTGGGCAGGATCACCCTGAACACCCGTGTCCCCAGCCCCGCCCCCATCGCCCGTGCCGCCAGGTCCATGCGCCGGTCAACCTGTGCCAGGGACACGCTCACCAACACCACTGCGAAGGGCACGATCATGACCGAATGGGCCAGCGCCACGCCGAACAAGGTGTCATAGGCGACGATCTCGTTAAGATCCGACAGCGTAATCAGGAAGAAATAGAGCGTGAGCGCCGAGACCACTGGCGGCGCCACCATGGGCAGGAGCGCGATCCCCATCAGCAGCCCGGCGAAACGCGGCCGGAACATCCACATGCCGAGGCTGAAGAAGGTCGCCAGCGCCGTAGCGAAGGCGGCGCTCAGCACCCCGATGCGCAGCGACAGCGAGATGCTTTCGATCCATTCGCGGTCCTCGATCAGCGTGCGGTAATGGCGCAGCGACAGCGTGTCCGTGGGGACCGAAAGAAACCGCTTGGGCGTGAAGGACACCGGCACCACCGCCAACAGCGGCATCAGCATGAAGATCCCGATCAGCACCGTCAGGAATATGGCGAGCGGCCCGGGCCGCAGACGCATCACCTTTCGCCCCCGGGGCGGAGCTGTTTCAACAGCAGCGCCAGAAGCGCGGAAACGGCGAGCATCAGGATGACGCTGATCGCGGCGGCCAGGCCCCAGTCGGGGCTCTGGAAGATGCGCAGATAGATCAGCTCGGCCACCATCACGCTGCGTCCGCCACCGAGGATCGCGGGGGTGATGAAGAAGCCGAGGGCGAAGACAAACACCAGAAGCGCCGCGCCCATCAGCCCTGCCGACGTCATCGGCACGAAGACCTGCCAGAACACCCGCGCGCGGCTCGCCCCCATGCCGCGCGCCGCCAGCAACACGCGCTCATCGACCATGCGCATCGCCGAGGCGAGCGGGAACACGGCGAAGGGCACCATGAAATGGATCATCCCGACCGTCACCCCGAATTCGTTGCGCACCAGTCGCAACGGATCCTCCAGCAGGCCCGCGGCCGTCAGCCATTCGTTGATGATGCCGCGGTTGGACAGCAGGGCTAGCCAGCCGAAGGCCCGGGTCAGCACGGAAATCCAGAAGGGAATGAGGATGCAGAGTTCGGTCAGCATCCGCACCAGCGGCGTGCCCCGCACCCAGAGCAGGGCAAGCAGATACGCCATCGTCACCGAGATCAGCGTGACGAGCAGGCAGATGCGCAGCGTGCGCCAGAAGACCGACAGGACCAGCGGGTCCGCCAGGGCCGCATGATAATTCTGCAACCCCGGTTCGGGTCGCGTCACGCTCCACCCCACGACGCCGAGAAAGGGCAGCGCATAGGCCAGCGCCAGAAAGCCCAGCAACGGCGCCAGAAGGATCAGGGGACGAAGACGTCTGGGCATGGCTGTCCTCAATCGGGGGAAGGCTGCTCCGGCCCGTGGCGCGGAGCAGCGGCAGGGCTCAGGACGAGACGATGCCCAGATAGGCATCGAGCGCGGCCCCGTAGTTTTCCTCGTACCAGCCCACGTCCAGCGGCACCTGTTTCTCGAAATTGCCTTCGGCCACCGGGTTGAAGCGGCGCTGGTCCTCGGGGATCAGGGCATCCGCCTCGGGGTTGGCCGGCCCCTGGTAAAGCATGTCGAACATCACCTTCTGCCGTTCCGGGTCCTGCGCCGAGGCGATGAATTTCATCGCGGCCTCGGCACCGCCGGGATTGCCCTTCAGCACCGCCATCGCGCCGGGCGACAACACCCCGTCCTGCCAGGTGAAGCTCACCTCGCCGTCGGTATCCTGTTCGAGCAGCCGCGCCCGGGTTGACCAGATCAGCGCCATCGACGCCTCGCCGTCCAGCATCAGCGTCTGGCTCTCCGCCCCGTTGCCCCAGAAGCTGATTACATGTTCCTTGAAATCCTTGAGCTTGTTGTGGGCGCGTTCGATATCCAGCGGGTATAGGTCCGCCTGCGCAACGCCATCGCCCATCAGGAGGGCCTCCCACATTCCCGTCCCCCATTTGTACATGGCGCGTTTGCCGGGATAGGTCTCCACGTCGAAGAAATCCGCCATGGATGTCGGCGGATTGTCCCCCAACTTCCTGGCGTCATAGGCGATGATATAGGAGAAGAAATAGCTCGACGCCGCGTATTCCCATGCGAAGCCTTCGCGCATCCTGGACTTGTCAACCACGTCGTAATCGATCGGTTCCATCATGCCCTGCTTGCCCAGGGCCTCGGCCGAGAAGGCATCCGCATCGACGATGTCCCAGGTTGGATTGCCGCTCTCGAACTGCGCCTTGATCGCGCCTTCGGTCGGGCCCGAACCGTCCTGACGGACGCGGATGCCGGTTTCCTCCTCGAAGGGCTGGCCATAGGCTTCGTCATAGGCATCGACCGCGTCGCCGCCCCAGTTGACGAAGACGAGCTGACCGCTCTGCGCCAGCGCCATGGTGCCGCGCCCGAGCGCCGTGGTGCCGAGCAGGGCCGCACCGAGCTGCGCGAAGGTCCGGCGCGAGATCCTGCCGCGCCGTGCCTGTTCCGCAAGTATCTCGATCTGGTCCTCGGCAAAATGATTTCTGTTCTTCACTATTCTGTCTCCCTTGTCGTTGGGGCCTATAAGAGAAAACCCTTCTGTTCGGGCCAGGCGGCCCAGATGTCGCTGCCGGGCGCCAATCCCGCCGGCAGCCGGTCCGTGATATGATTGAGCGTCAGGGGCGTGTCCTCGGGACCGCGCAGATCGATGCGGGTCTGCGCGCCGAGATAGGTCAGGTCGATCACTGTCGCCGGGATCGCATTGCCCGTCTGAGGCGCGCTCAGCGCCAGTTCCATGTATTCGGGCCGCACGGCGAGCGTCTGTCCGCCCTCGCGCCCCTCGGCCCGCAGATCGCGGCCGCCGAAACGGCCGCGCAGCATCGTGCCGTCGCGTGTGGTCCCGCTCAGCGGCAGCAGGTTGATGTCGCCGAGGAACTCGGCCACGAAACGGTTTTGCGGCCGCTCGTACACGTCCCGGGGCGGGGCGATCTGCTGCAGGCGGCCACGCTCGAAAATCGCCACGCGCGACGACAGGGCCAGCGCCTCGGATTGATCATGGGTCACGAACACGAAGGTCGTGCCGGTCTCGCGATGCAGCCGCCGCACCTCGTCCTGCATCTGTCCGCGCAGGTTCTTGTCGAGCGCCGAGAACGGCTCATCGAGCAGCATCACCGGCGGTTCGCTCGCCAGGGCGCGCGCCAGCGCCACGCGCTGCTGCTGACCGCCGGAAAGCGCATCGGGACGCTTGCGCTCATGCCCGGCCAGCCCGACCATTTCGATGATCTCCGCCACCCGCGACCTGATCCGCGATGCCGCCCATTTCTGGACCTTGAGCGGAAAGGCGATGTTCTGCTCGACCGTCATATGCGGGAAGAGGGCATAGCCCTGAAAGACCATGCCGAACCCGCGTCTCTCGGCGGGCACATGGGTCATGTCGGTGCCATCCAGCGTCATCCGCCCCCGGCTCGGATCCTCGAACCCCGCGAGCAGCATGAGAAATGTCGTCTTGCCCGATCCCGACGGCCCGAGCAGGGTCAGGAACTCGCCGCGCCCGATGGTCAGGGAGATATCGTGCAGCGCGGTGAAGCCGCCGAAATCCTTGCCGATGTCCTTAACGCCGATCTCGGCGGCACGGCTGTTGATCGTCATCGGATGCTCCTCCCTGCAGGGCGAGCCTAGAGGCGGGTGCCGGGGCCGCGCAATCGAAATCTTTTACCGAACCCGACAAACGGAATTTGTCATCCCGGGCTCATCCCTGTTGTCCGAGAATCGCGTCGCGCACCCAGCGGCGAAAGGCCGAGGCGGGCGCGAGGTCCTGCCTGCGCGCCGGGATGGCGAGGTAATAGGCATTGTGCGACTGGATCTCGATCTCCGTGACCCGGATCAGCTGGCCGCTTTCCATCGCCGCCGTGCAGATGAATTCATCGCCCATGGACACGCCCTGCCCGGCGAGCGTCGCGGCATAGACAAGGTTCATGTCGGCAAAGACCGGCCCCCGTTTCGCCTCGTGCGGAGCCCGACCCGCCGCGCACATCCAGCGTTGCCAATCCTCTGTATCGCCCAGATGCAGCAGGTCGGCGCGCAGGATGTCCTCGGGCGACTTGATCCCCCCGAGCCGGTTGGCCAGGCCCGGGCTGACCAGCGGCACGAAAGTGACCTCGCGCAACAGCTCGACCTCGCCATTCGCCATGGCATCTGTGCCAAAGGCAATGAAAACATCGACCTCGGGATTCGACACATCGTCCAGTCGGCCGGGTGTGACGATGCGCAGATCGACATCCGGGCAGGTGACGCGAAAGGCCCCGATGCGCGGCGCCAGCCAGAAGGCGGCGAAGCCCGGCGTGCAGCTGACCGTCAGCCGACCCGACAATCCCCGCCCGGCATTGCGCGCGGCGGAGCTTGAAATCGCCACAAGCGCGGCGCGCACATCGCGCGCATATTGGCGTCCCCGCGCCGTCAGCTCGATGCCGGTGCCGACGCGGTTGAAAAGGTCAAAGCCCAGATCGCGCTCCAGCAGGCGCAGCTGGTGGCTCACCGCGCTGCGCGTCAGGCTCAGCTCTTCCGCCGCGGCGCGGACGGTCCCGTGTCGCGCGAAACATTCCAGCGCGCGCAGCGCCTGGGTGGACGGGATTCGGGACATGGCCGGGCCTTTCTCCTTGCCCCCTCACCTTATCCCGCTCGCGCCCGCGGTCCAGCGGATGGTGAGCGATTTTTGCCGACTGCGGGAAAAGGTTTCACTATGGCGCGCCGCGTTTCGCTGGCTAACTGGCAGCGACAAAGGAGACCCCCCGTGACCCTGAGCGCTGCGCAGACCAAAGCCCTGGCCCATGTGGACGCCCGCATGGCCGAATTGTCCGACTGGTGCGCCACGATCTTCGATTTCGGCGAGACGGCTTGGCGCGAGTACCGTTCGGCGGATTGGTACGTGAAACGCCTGCGCGCCGAGGGCTTCACGGTCGAGGAAGGGTCGGGCGGCATGCCGACGGCATTCTGCGCCGAATGGTCGAACGGCGACGGGCCGGTGATCGGCATGTATGCCGAATACGACGCCATCCCGGGGAATTGCCAGGCGGCCGACACGCGGCGCGCTCCGCGCGAGGGTCTCGGGTTCCAGGCCGGCGGACATACGGACCCGCATTCCGGGCTCGGCATCGGCGCGCTCGGCGGGCTGCTGGCCACCAAGGCGGCGATGCAGGCGCAGGGCATCCGGGGAGGCCTGCGTTTCACCGGCGAGCCGGCCGAGAAGGTGCGCGGCTCCAAGCCGATCCATGCCGCGAAGGGCTATTACGACGGGCTCGCCGCGATGCTGTCCTTCCACCCGTTCTACATGCTGCCGATGTGCAATACCGTGCGCTGGGACACCCATTGCGGCGCCGCCTATTCAATGATCTATCGCTTCATCTGCGACGCGCCCGAAAACTGGGGACAAGGCGACGGCGCGCCGATCCCGCAATCGCATTCCGCGATCCGCGCGCCCGGGGCATCCGAGGCGCTGGTAGCGATGTTCCAGATGTCGAAATCCCTGCGCGATTCCATGCTGCCGCATCAGGGCGGCTGGTCGATCTCCGAAGCGATCCTCACCGCCGGACAGGCCACGGCGGACAACCAGCCCGCCGGGCTGGCCGAGCTGCAATACATGATGCGTACGCCGACAGTGGCGATGGCCGAACAGGTGACGGCGGCGCTCGACCGCAACGCCGCGGCGGTGGCGGCCATGACCGGCTGCCGCTGGGAACGGCACTGGGTCTGCAAGTCGCGCCCCGGTCTTGCCAATCACGCAATGGCAGAGGTGGTATGGCACGCCATGCAAGGGGTCGGCGCGCCGCAATGGGGCGCAGAGCCGGTGCGGATCGCGCGGGAAATCCAGTCGAACCTCGGGCACGATCCGATGCAGGCGCCGTTCATCGACGAGATGAGCCGCCTGATCGACCCGCGCGAGGCCGAAGCGATCCTGCGCCGCGATCTGCCGCCCAGCCAGATCAACAGCACCTCCGACGATTATACCGACATGAGCTGGCACGCCCCGCTGGCCCGGTTCTATATCGCGCGCCCGGCGCTCAAACCGGCCGGGAGACCCTATCCGAACTGGGTGATGAACGCGCTTGGCGGCATCCCGGCGACGATTGATCCCATGGTGCGCTGTGCCGCGAAGGTCCTGTCGCTCTCGGCCCTGCGCCTGTTGGAAGACGAAGACGCCCGCAACACCGCGCGGGCCGAATTCGCAGAGCGTACCGGTGGCGGCGTGGGCGGGGATCGCTGGATCGCCCCCCTGTGCGATTACGACCCGCCGATCGATTTCCGCTGGCCGGAATATGTCGAAACCCCGCGCGGGCGCGACTGGTGGATACCGTCGGCCATGCCCGGCGCCTGACCCAAGGAGACAGACCATGCTCGACGAGACCCGCAAAGACTTCACCCTGCAGGCCCGCAGGAAGGGAGGCGGCACCGCTCCCATGACGCATTGGCAGCTGCCGAACGAGACCGCGCCGCTCAGCGACGTGCTGCTCGGCTCGCCCGCGTATCTTCAACATCTGGCGACGTCGAGCCTGTCGCGCAAACACCTGCGCGAGAACCCCTGCAACATCCAGCTCGCCCAGAGCCAGCACGCCGAGATGGTCGCCGCCTATGAGAGTTTCGGCGTGAAGGTCCATATGCTCGCCCCCGAGCCGGAACTGCCGATGCAGGTCTATGCGCGCGATTCCTCGGTGATGACCCCCTATGGCGCGATCATCACGGCGATGGCGCAATGGTGGCGCCGCGGCGAGAATTACGCGGCGATCCGGCAATACGAGGCGCTCGGCATCCCGATCTATGACATGGTGACCGCCGGTACGTTCGAGGGCGGCGATTTCAACGTGATCGAGGAAGGCTGCGTGCTGATCGGCTGCGGCGGTGCGCGTACCAACGAAGCCGGCGCGCGACAGGTCGCGGGCTGGTTCGAGGATGAGGGCTGGGAGGTGAAGCTCGCCTTCATCGATGAATATTACGTGCATATCGACCTGATGGTCGTCCCCATCGCCGAGAAGCTCACGGCCGTCTGTCGCGACTGCACCGCCCCGTGGATCGTCGAATGGCTGGAGGGCAAGGGGCACGAGATCATCGACGTGCCGTTCCGCGACACGATGAACCTCGGCTGCAACGTGATGAGCCTCGGCAAGGATCGGGTGATCGCCCCCGAACGCTCACGCAGCCTGATCGACGCGCTCCGCGCCCGCGGCTTCGAGGTCACCGCGGTCGACACGGCCGAAATCTCCAAGACCGGCGGGGGCATTCACTGCATGGCCCAATCCCTGCGCCGCGGCTGACATCGAAGGCTCGGCGGGGGAAGCGTCAGGCCCCTCCCCCCGCCGATGCTCAAAGCCCCTGTTCCACCGCCTCGGCCAGCGCGGCGCGCAATTCCTCCTCGTTGCGGTAGCCGATGAGGATGCCCGCCCGGGCCTCGCCGATACTGGCATTGCGCGCGGCGATGGTGGAATCCGCGATGGTGGTGCGCTGGCTGGTGCGTCTGCTCCAATGAAACAGCAGCTTTTCGAGCCGCGCCGCCTCAGCCGCGAACTCCGGGTCGCCGCCGACATCGCGCAGCTCGTCCGGGTCGTTCTGCAGATCGAAGAGCATCGGCCGGAACCCTTCGGCGAAGATGTATTTCCAGCGTCCGTCGAACACCATCGTGAGCTTGGCATCCGCCACCGAGACCCCGAGCCGCCGCCGCACGTCGCGCATGGAATAATCGTATTCCGACACGATGAAATCGCGCAGCGCCTCGCGCGTGCCCTGCAGGATTGGCAACAGCGAATGACCCTCCAGGATATGCGGCACCGCCGCGCCGCCGAAGTAATCGAGAATGGTCGGCGCGACGTCGATCGCCTCGACAAGCGCGGAGGATTTCTGCCCGCGCGTCGCATCGGCTTCGGGGCGCGGATCGACCAGGATCAGCGGGATCCGGGCCGAGGGATCGTGAAACAGCTCCTTTTCGCCCATCCAGTGATCGCCGAGGTAATCGCCATGATCCGAGGTGAAGACGATCATCGTATCCTCGACCCGACCCTGTTCCTCGAGAAAGTCCATCAGCAGGCCGATCTGGTCATCGAGCTGCTTGATCAACCCCATGTAGGCGCCGATCACCTTGCGGCGCGCCCGGTCATCGGTGAAGGCTTGGGAGACCCTTTCCTGCATGAAGGCGCCATAGACCGGATGCGGATCGCGGCGCTCCTCCTCGCTGCGCAGCAGCGGCAGATGCGTCTCGGGACCGTACATGTCATGATAGGGCGCAGGCACGATATAGGGCCAATGCGGCTTGATATAGGACAGGTGCAGACACCAGGGCGCCTCCCCGGCCTCGCGGATGAAATCCATCGCGCGCCCGGTGATATAGGGGGTCTCGCTGTCCTCGTCGGCGGCGCGGGCGGGCTTGTCGGCGTGATCCATGAACCAGCCGCTGAGGATGTTACCCGCATCGTCCTCGGCACTGTTGGCGACCGAGTCCCAGGGGTTCTCGTCGCTCCAGCCGCGTTCCCGCATATGCGCATCATAGGCGGCGTTGCGCGGATAGCGCCCGCCGTCGGGATGCAGACCGTCGTCACGCTCATAGGGCTCGAAGCCGCATTCCGAGACCAGCACGCCGATCTCGCTGTCCGGCGCCAGGCCAAGCCGCCGCATCCCCTCGGCATCGGCGGTCATGTGGGTCTTGCCGCACAGCGCGGTGCGCACCCCGAGCGGGCGCAGATGATCCCCGAGCGTCATCTCTCCCACCTTCAGCGGGATGTTGTTCCAGGTCGAGCCATGCGAGCTGACATAGCGCCCGGTGTAAAAGGACATGCGCGAGGGGCCGCAGATCGGCGATTGCACATAGGCCCGGTCAAACAACATGCCGCGCGCGGCGAGCCGGTCGATATGCGGCGTCTGCAGATGCGGATGACCCGTGCAGGACAGGTAATCCCAGCGCAGCTGGTCGCACATGATGAAGAGAACGTTCTTGGACATGATCAAAGGTCTTCCTGCAAGAGGGAGGCATCGGCCGGGGCGCCCTGCCCCGGCCCGCCCGTTCAGCTGCGCGCTTTCTGCGGGATATCGACGCCCAGTTCCTCGAGCGCCCGCATCGAGCCGGGATGCAGCGGCAGGTTGATATCCGCGACCGCCGCCTGCGGAGTGATCTCGCGCAGCCAGGGTGCGCCCTCGCCCATCTCGGCAACCCCGGCATAGAAGGCCTTGGTCATCTCGTAGACCATGGTTTCGTCGGCGTTCTCATTGGTGATGATCCCGACCGTGACGGAGAGCGTGTTGACGTCCTCCTCGTTGAGCTGATTGTCGCCATAGGTTCCCGCGGGCAGCGTCGCGATGCCGAAGCCGGGACGCCCGACCAGCACGCCGACCTCCTCGCTCTCCAGCCGCTCCTGCGGAATCCCTAGGAAGCGGATCTCGTTGGTCACGGCGATCTGCGTCAGCACCGGGCTCGGCGCGTTGGTCGGGTTGCAATAGACGTCGAGATTGCCGTCCTGAAACGCCGCCGCCGCCGCGTCCCAGCCAAGCTTCACCGCCTCGTAATCCGTACCGGCTTCCAGCCCGCTGACCGCCTTGAACAGTCGCTCCATCGTCGCATAGGCCGCGCCGCCCGGCGGGCCGAGGAAGACCCGCTTGCCCTTGACCTCGTCGATCGAGGTAATGCCCGAGCTGCCATAGACCGCGATGTGATAGACACCCATCGGGAAGTTCAGCACCGTGCGCAGCCGCTCGACCATCTCCGGCGCCTGCTTGATCTTCGCATACATCGCCTTCTGCTCGCGCATCAGCGCATGGATCGCGGGCGAGGACATGCAGAAATCGGTCTTTCCGGCCGCCACTTCGAGCACATGGCGGGTGGCCGCGCCGGTGGCGTTGATCTGCAGCTCATAGGCATCGAGCCGCTTGTTCACGATATTGGCGAAGGTGGTCATCACCAGGTTGGGGCTCGACCCCGGGCCGAGCGTCGACATGCGCAGCAACTCCTTGGCGAGGCCGGCGCGCGGCAGCAGCGCCAGCGCCGCGGCACCGGCCGTCCCGGCCAGCAGGTTGCGTCGGGTCAATGTCGTGTCTGTCATGATCTTGTTCTCCCTTTCGTTCATGATTTTTCGATCGGCAGGCCGCCGGGGGCCCTCTGGCTGCGCTCGAAGAGCGTCAGCGCCACGGTTGCCGCGGTGGCCACCCAGCCGACCAGCGGACCGAAGAAAAGCAGCGCCGCGGCCAGCGCCAGCGCAACGGGTGTCATGTAGAGCCGCCCGCGATCCGGGTAACAGGCCCGCGAGATCAGCAGCACCGCCAGCAAGACGAAGAGCATCGCCTGCATCGAGGCCCAGAAGCCGTAGCCGGTGCCGAGCAGCAGCGCGGGCTGATAGACGAAGGCGAAGGGGATCACGAAACCCGGCAGCGCCAGCCGCGATGCCTCGAGCGCCGTCGCCATGGGCCGCGACCCGGCGATCGGCGCCGCCGCGAAGGCGGCCAGCGCGACCGGCGGGGTGATCGAAGACAGGACACCGAAATAGAGCACGAACATATGCGTATGGACGATCGGCACGCCGAGCTGCTGCAGCGACGGGCCCATGACCAGCACGATGATCAGATAGGCCGGCACCGTCGGCATCCCCATGCCGAGCAACAGGCAGGCCAGCGCCATCAGCAGCAGCGACAGCGCCAGCTGGCCTTCGGCAAGGCCGGACAGCAGCGAGGCGAAGCGCAGCCCGACGCCGGTGAGGTTGAGCACACCGATCACGATCCCGACCGCGCCGACGATGACGATGAGCTGCGCCGAGATCAACCCGGCCGAGCGGATGAACTTGAGCCAGGCCGCCACGTTGACCAGCAATTCGGGCCGCAGCGCGAAGCCGAGCAGCGCCGCCACGGCAACGCCGACGAAACCGGCATAGGCCGGTGAGGCGCCGCCGATCATCATGCCGACGATCGCGGCGAGCGACAGCAGGAAGACAGCGACCTGCGCCATCTCGCGCCAGTCGAAGGCGATCCGCTTCTGCGGCTCCTGCACCAGCTCCATGCGGCGCGCGGAGCTGGAGATCGCCATGAACAGCCCGCCGTAATAGAGAATGGCCGGCACGGCGGCGGCGGCGCAGATGGTGAGGTAGGGCACCCCGGTCACGTCGGCCATGATGAAGGCGACCGCGCCCATGATCGGCGGCGTGATCTGGCCGCCGCTCGACGCCGCCGCCTCGACCGCCCCGGCGAACCGGCCGGAGAATCCGCGCTTCTTGATCAACGGGATGGTAATGACGCCGGTGCCGACCACATTGGCCACCGCGCTGCCCGAGATCGTGCCGAACAGGCCGCTTGCCACAGTCGCCGCCGCCGCCGGGCCGGAGCGCATCCGCCCCGTGGCCGCCAGCGCCAGCCGCACCAGAACCTGATCGATGGTCAGCATTTCCAGCAGCGCACCGAACAGGATGAAGATCAGGATCGTGGTCACCACCGCCGCCATCGGCCGCCCGAACACCCCGTCAAAGGAGAACCACAACACCTGTACGAGCTCTTCCGCCGAAACCCCGGCATGGCGGATGAACCCCGGCGCAAGATCCCCGAAGGCGCCATAGAGAAGCACCAGCGCCGCCACCGATGCCATGACCGCCCCGACCGAGCGGCGCGTCAATTCGATCAGCCCGACAAGGCCGAGCGCTCCGAGCCAGATATCGGTCGGTGACAGGAAATAGAGCCCGGTCTCGATCTCTTCGGCGGCGCGGAAATACTGGAACACGCCAAGCCCGAGCGCGATGGCCGTGCCGATGAGCAACAATCGGTCCAGGTTCCCCCCCGCCCGTTCGAGCTGGCTCAGCGCGACGAGCAGGCCACCGAGCAGCAGCATCCCGACGCGCAGATAGGAATCGTTGAAGACACCGAAGAGCGATACGTAAAGGACCGTGCCGACCACGATTGCCGACAAGATCAGGATCGCCGCCCCGAACACGCTGTTTTGTCCCTGCAATGGCACGATATGCCATCCTCCCTTTTCGCCTCTGCCGATCCCGCCTTTCCGCCGCTGCGCAATGCCGGGAAGCCGCGTCTGTCTGGCGTTTCAGGGGCGAATCGTCCATTCACCGTTTCATCTGGTGGAATGCGAGGCTAATATCGGCGGACGTAAAGCGCGGCGCGGCGACAGGGAGAGGCCGAGACGATGAAGCTGAACCGGTCCATCCAGCGGGGCCTCCTCGTGTTGCAGACGATCTCCGACAGCGGCCCCTCCTCGCTGGCCTTCCTTGCCGATCGTACCGGCCTGGCCAAACCCACCCTCCTGCGCATCTGCGCCACCATGGAGGCCGCGCGCTGGCTGACCCGGCGCAGCGGCGACGGGCGCTATCAACTCGGCACCGCCTTCCCGAGCTTCGGCGCGGCGCGTGATCAGACCGAGCAGCTCGTCGAGGCGGGATGTCAGGAAATCGTCCAATTGTCCGAGGACACCGGGCTCGGTGCCGATCTGGCCAGCGCCATCGGCAGGGGCCGGGTCGAGATCGTCGACAGTACCCGGCATTTCAACCTTCATGAAGTCTATCCCGACTGCATCGGTTTCCGCCCCTCGCCCTTCCGCTCCGCCCTCGGCCTCGCCTATCTCGCCGCCCTGCCCGAGGAACGGCGGATTGCCACGCTGCGCGACCTGAAACTTCACGCCGCCCGCAACGAAGCCAGCGCCTTGGCCGCGTTTCCGCAAAGGTTCCGTGATTTCCTCGCGCGCGGCTACGCGATCCGCGAGGACGGCTATTGGGGCCGTGCCGTCGATTACGGCGCCGTCCCGAGCGCCATCGCCGTACCGATCCTCGCCAAGGGCCATCCGGTCGGCGCGCTGAACCTCGTCTGGGCGGCCAAGAACCATACGGTGCCGGAAGTCGCGCAACGTCATCTCGCGACCTTGCAGAAGACCGCCGCCGCGATCGGTCAGCGTATGCCGCCCGTTCTGGAGCCCTGAGCGCCCCCGGGATCGACGCTCCTCCCCTTCCGCGGATTTTCTGCGCTTGCATTGCGTTTGCTGCATAGCGGCATTGATTGGGAATCCCCCGCGCGACCCCCTAGATACAGCGCGTAACAGGATCGCATCAAGCGACAGATAGGAACCTCCGATGACCCCGCGTACCGAAATCAAAGCCCCGACGTCAGACCAGATCGACGCCATCATCCGCGAAGCGCACAAGCTGCGCGCCGAAGCCTTCGCCCGTTTCCTCGCCAAGATCGGCAGCGGGTTGAAAGGTTCCGTATACCCCAAGGGCCCGCGTCGGCCCGCCGCTGCCAAACCGGCCTGAGCCGAACGGCCAGGACAAGGGGTGCCCGCCGATGCGGACACCCGGCAGGCTCTGTGACATCCCGCGAAACGGCACCCCGCTGACCCTGCGCGTCAGACGATGATCACCACTTCCGCGACATCGCTGTCGATGTCCTGACAGGCCGCCAGCACCCGCGGCATCAGGTTGCTCTGTACATAGGCGCCATGAAACCGGCTCGGCGCCCGCAGCACCAGCCGCCCCCCTGCCCTCTCGCTGCGCACCAGCGCCCGCAGCCAGCTGCCGTAGATCCCCGGATCTTCCGCATGCAGGATGGCCTGGGCCAGCTGCCATTCGCTGCCGTCGCCGACATCCGGTGCCGGGACGCTGCCGCGCAGCGGCATCGGCACCACACGGTCGGGCGCGGGTTCGCCCTGCATCCGATGTTCGAAATCCGGCCCGACCCGCGGCCAGTCCTCGCGCGTGGTTTCGAGGATCCGGTCGATGTCCATGGAATATTCCGTGACCCGGCCGCGCGCGCCCTGCCGTCGCACCACCAGCCAGCCCCGCGCCCGAAGCTTGGCCATCTCGCGTTTCACCGTGCGCTCGTCGACCGACCAGAGCCTCGCGATCTCCCGCTGCCCCACCGCCAGCTCGTCGCGCGCCCAGTTGTAACGCGCCGTGACCAGGGTGATCAGGCGCAGGGTCAGCCGATGATCGTTCTTGTCGCGCGCCAGAGCATAGGCCCCGAGCGCGGTGATCAGATCATATTTGCGCGCGGCGGCATTGCGCCCCACGGCTCTTGGTGAAAGCATGACTGCCCCCGTGTTGCACCTTGCCCACAGCAAGAATGCGGCCTCAATTCGCGATCTCTTTTCGGATCAGCTTGAAAATGCTCAGCCAACGTTTTTCGCGGCCCTGTCCTGATTTGCGTCCTGAAGCACGATTCTGTCAAGGGCTGGTTTGCCCCTGCCCCTGCCCTTCTCCAAATCAAATCAGAAAAACCCGGTATATATGGTATTGGGGGTCATGCAGGGCGTCCCCCAATAGATCGTTTTTGTCCCCCAATATGTGGGCGGCTGCAGCGGTATGTCCCACAATATTTCCACCACAAACCAGGGGATCGGCATTGCGGCGCCGAATCGTCCGGCGGGGTGAATTCCCCTTGCCTTGCAGGGTTCTGCCCTGTTCCTAGAGAATAGAATAATTCTCTTTCCTAAAGATGCAATTTCGGCGTAAATCAGGAAAGAGTAAGAATTTGCGTTCCGTGCGGTGATCGGCATGGTTCCCCGCGGGGAACCACCCCCCGGTTCCCCGCGGGGAACCGGGCAGACAAAAAGGGCAGTACATGTATACCCATGCCGATTTGGCACGACTTCAGTCGCAATCCCTGAAGATGCAGGGATATATCAGGCAACAGACCTATTCCCCCGAAATGGAGAAGACCCTGCGGCGCTTCTCGAGCTGGGAGGTCGCCGAGCTGATTTTCAAGATCAACCCCTCGACCCTGCGCGGCCGTCTCGCCGCCGACCCTTCCCTGCCGCAGGGATTGGTCGAGGAAGACGGCCGCCAGCGCTGGTACACGCTCGATGAGATCAACGAGCTGCGCCGCAAGCTGCGCATCAAGAACCAGCCGCTGATGCCACCGCGCCCCAGCGGCAAACGGGCGATCCGCGCCGCCATCGCGAATTTCAAGGGGGGGGCCGGCAAGTCCACCGTCGCGCTGCATTTCGCCCATGCCGCGGCGCTTGACGGCTACCGGGTCTTGACGGTCGATTTCGATCCGCAGGCGACCCTGAGCCATTCGATGGGTCTCTCCGATGTCTCCGAGGAATTCACCGTCTGGGGCATCATGGCGCGCGACCTGATCCGCGAGACGGAGCGGATGAACGCGGTGCAGGGCGGCGCCGAGAGCGGGACCACCCTGCCCCAGCGCAAGCTGCCCGCCTCGGTTACCGGCATGGGGCTGAATGATCTGCGCGCCACCGATTTCATCAAGGCGACAAGCTGGCCGACGATCGACCTGATCCCGAGCTGCGCCAACGCGGCCTTCGTCGAATTCGCCAGCGCCCAGTATCGCCACCTCAACCCCGAATGGTCGTTCTTCGCGGCGGTGTCGCGCTACCTCGACATGATCCCGCCGGACGCCTACGACCTGATCATCTTCGACTGCCCGCCGGCGATCGGCTATCAATCGATGAACGCGGTCTTTGCCGCCGATGTACTCTATATTCCCTCCGGCCCCGGCTATTGGGAATATGACAGCACCACCAGCTTCATCGGCCAGCTTTCCGAAGCGCTGGAGGATCTCGGCAAATTCCGCGGCCACCTGCCCGCGGGCGGCAACCCGGAGAAAGCCTTCGCCGATATCCGCTTTCTGCTGACCCGGTTCGAGCCCAACAACGACCTGCACCGCGCGATGCAGTCAGCCTTCGGTAACGTTTTCAAGTCACATGTTGCAGAGCACCCGATCGAAATGACGCGGGCTGTGGAGCAATCGGGGCGGTTCCTGTCGTCGGTCTACGAGATGGATTACCGGCAGATGACACGGGAGACCTGGCGCCGGGCGCGGGCCTCGTTCGACCGGGCCTATGACGAATTCCGAGCCACGCTGGTCAATGCGTGGGACGATCTGGAGGATTGATAGATGGTAAAGAAACGTTCTGTCTTCGACATTGATTTCGACCTGGACGGCGATGAGGAAGAGGCCGGGTTCCCCGCGGGGAACCGGCGCGCGCCGGAAACCAAATCCTTCAACAACATCGAAGGCCATCCGCTGCAGAACAGCGAGCCGCAGCCGGTGCGCCGCGGACCGATGGCCAGCGCCATTTCGGAATCCGCCGATGCCAATCTCGAAAGGGCAGGGGCCGAAGCCGCGATCCGTGCCGAGAATGATGCGCTCGCCCATGAACATGTGCGGCTGAAAAAGCTGGGTCTGATCACCGATCTGATCCCGACTGCCGATGTCCGGGCCGACAAGCTCACGCGCGACCGCTCGATAAACGCCGACCCGGAACTTGCGGAACTCAAGAGCTCGATCCAGTCGGTCGGCCTGTCCAATCCGATCCGGGTGGAACAGACCGATGAAGGCTATGAACTGATCCAGGGATTCCGGCGGTTGAGCGCGTTTCGCGAGCTCGCGGAGGAGACCGGAGATCCGCGCTATCACAGGATTCCGGCGGCCCTGGTTCCCCGCGGGGAACCGATCATCGATCTCTACCGCAAGATGGTCGACGAGAACATGGTCCGCAAGGACCTGTCCTTCGGGGAAATGGCACAGCTTGCCCTGTCCTATGCACGCGACACCGAGATCGAGGTGGGCGATGCGGTGACCCTGCTCTATGCCTCGGCGCTCAAGCAGAAGCGGACCTATATCCGCCAATTCGCGCGGGTGCTCGACGATCTCGACGGCAGGTTGCGCTATCCCGAGGCGATCCCCCGGGCGCTGGGGCTGGAGGTCTACAAGCTTTTTGACGCGGAACCCGACCGCGCCACCCATATCGTCACGGCGCTCGACGCCAGCCCGCGCCGGGACGCGAATTTCGAGCTGCGGCTGCTGCGCGAATCTCTCACGGCCAGGAAGGAGAAGCCGAAAGCCGCCGCCGCGCGCAGCGTCTCCAAGACCTCGCTGCGCCTCGGCCGCCCCGAAGGCGAAGCACGCGTGACCGCATCGGACGGCCGTGTCGAACTCCGCCTCGAACGTGATTTCTCGGCCGTCAGCAAGGCCACGTTACAGCGCGGGATAGAGGCGTTCCTGGCCGAGCTCGATCAGAGCGATTGAGGCCAGGACGGGTAGGGGGCGGTTTGACCAGGGTCAGCGGGCGTTGATGAGGTGAGCCCTCTGATATCGTGTGGGTATGGAATGTAGGTCATTTCGGGGCCAGCTAGCGACGCAGCAAGTGAAATTGGCTAGCTGGTCGTTCTCGTTTTGTTTCCTCACCGTCGTTCCGCTATGGGTGTAAATTCCGACATGTCGCAGGATGTTCGGAGACGACAGGAAGCGGGTGGCGCGGCCTGTCTGCGAAAGACGGCTCCGCCGCCCGCCACTACGTCCCTTTAAGAACGGGATGTTTTATGTGGCTGACGAGATTGCTGTGGGACGAAGCCTTTAGACCCCATGATCGCCGTGTGAGCTGACTGGCTCGGCGGCCTCTCCCGCGGCATTCTCCGTTCGAGGGTTGCGCC
>NZ_JBHUMP010000013.1:0-109104 GCF_042685005.1 Sulfitobacter aestuarii
ACGACCGTCTGCCCGCCATCGTCGCCGGCATCAAGGGCGCGGACCCCGACATCACGCTTCAGGCGATCTGCACCCGGCTGGAAGCGATGCGCGAACGCACGCCTCGTGGCCGAACAAGATGGCAGCCGTCTTCTGTGAAAATGCTGTTGGAGCGGGCGGAACGACTTGGCCTCATGCCGTACGAATCGAGCCAAAATCAGATGTAGCTTCTGACCCGAATCCAAAAAATTTCACCGGGAGAAAACTCCGCAGGAGGCAGAAAGTGCCATTAGTTGCTTGGGGTTAGCTGCTAATGTGCCAACTCAACTGAGTAGCGGTTCGATTTGGTTAGATCTGCATTTAATATATCTATATCAATGACTTGCTGAGTTTTTTACACGACAACACCTATAGGTGCTGTGGATAACTTTCGCACTACATTTAGATTCTTCTTGCCGGACTCACTGGATCGTGGCATTCCCATTCTGACGGCAAAACGCGTCAGACACGCTGTACACCGTCAGAATGACTAAGAGCCTCAACAGTGGCCGAGAGTGGGCGGCAGGACATGGATGATCGTAACATTGGATACACGCAAGGCATAGGCTCTTCCGATATCGGAGCATTTGCCGACAATCTGGCTGAGTCTTTGGATCGCCAGATGAAGATCGCTTTCGAACCCGAAGAACGAAAGTCCCTACGCCGCTTCAGTTCCACCGAAGTCGCCGGCCTCCTGCGCGTAAGCACATCCAACCTGCGCAACCGGCACAAGGACGGCAGCTTCCCGGAAGTGCATACAGACAACCGCGGACACCGGTTCTACACAGCCCAAGAGATTGATGAGTTGCGCGATGTTCTTGGACGCACTGGAAAGAACGCAGAAAGCTACCGCCCAGGTCGACGTGATGGCGATCGTCTCCAGGTGATATCCGTCGTCAACTTCAAAGGCGGTTCATCAAAGACTACTGCAACGATTCATCTTGCGCAAAGGTATGCCTTGCGCGGTTACCGCGTGCTGGTCCTAGACCTCGATCCGCAAGCAAGTTTGACCACGTTTTTCGGCTTTCGGCCCGAGCTTGAGTTCGCCGATGGCGGCACAATCTATGATGCTTTGAGATATGAGGACCAAGTTCCTCTCTCGAACGTCATCCAAAAGACCTACTTCCATAAGCTCGACATGGTGCCCGCCGGTTTGATGCTCTCGGAGTATGAAACCGAGACCGCAAACGCTCTCGCCCGTCGCGTACAGCCCATCTTTGCAGAGCGCCTCGCCTTGGCGCTTGAAGAGGTTGAGGCAAACTACGACATCGTCCTGATCGACTGCCCGCCTCAGCTTGGGTTTCTAACCCTGACTGCGCTGGCAGCCTCGACGGGGCTTTTGGTTACCGTGGTACCTGGCATGCTTGACATCGCATCCATGAGCCAATTCCTGAAGCTTGCTTCAGAAACGGTCAAGGCCGTGGAGGAAGCCATCGGTCGGCGTGTCACATGGGATTTTGTCAAGTTCCTGATTACCAGATATGAACCGTCGGACGGTCCGCAGACCCAAATGGCAGGCTACCTGAGATCAATTCTGGCAGGTCAGGTCATGACAGAGCCGATGCTGAAGTCTACGGCGATCTCCGACGCGGGGATGACCCAGCAGACCGTCTACGAAGTCGATCCAAGCCAATTCATCAGAAAGACAATTGATCGCGCCCTGACCAGCGTGAATGGCGTTGGCGATGAGCTAGAGCAGACGATCCAAATGGCATGGGGGCGTCGCTGATGGCCCGAAACATCTTCAACCAGCCTCCAAGGAATGAGACGGAGAGCGGAGCCCCCTCCCCTACCCCGCCAAAAGCGGCAAAGCTGCCGGGATCTGTTGGAGGATTGCGCGACTCTTTGCGCGAGATCACAGCAAACTCGATTCGCGATATCGAACCCGATCAGATTGACATGGATGGGCTGCGCGATCGGTTGGTGCTGGAAGATTCCAGTATCGATGAGTTGGCCGAGAGCATTCGCAAGCATGGCCAACAAGTGCCCATCATGGTCCGTCCATCAGCCCAACCGGACAGATACCGCATCATCTACGGCCGCCGCA
Organism: Sulfitobacter aestuarii; assembly: GCF_042685005.1. Classification (NCBI taxonomy): domain Bacteria; kingdom Pseudomonadati; phylum Pseudomonadota; class Alphaproteobacteria; order Rhodobacterales; family Roseobacteraceae; genus Sulfitobacter; species Sulfitobacter aestuarii. The sequence goes on from NZ_JBHUMP010000013.1 coordinate 2,066, forward strand.
GGCTTGCGGCGATCCGTAAGGTCGGTGGAACGGTCAAGGCAATTGTTCGAACCTTGGACGATGACGCATCTCTGATCGCTCAAGGCCAGGAGAACAACCTCAGGCTTGATCCGTCTTTTATAGAAAAGTCTCTTTTTATCAAAGAGATGCAAGAATCCGGATACAAACCCGGTGTCATTCAAGATGCTCTAGGTCTGACCCGGCAAGGCGTATCCAACCACAGGGTCGTCATGGATCAACTGCCAGACGGTTTTGTTCAACTCATCGGGCCAGCACATGGGATCGGACGACGGCAGTGGGGTGATCTAGCTGCCTTGTCGGTGAAGGTAGATTTGGTGGACATCGCCAAAGAGGCGCTCGCCGCCCTGCCCGACGACACTCCTAGTTCCGAAAAGTTCCAAGCGGTCTATTCGGCTTGCTCGAGCAAAGCACGTAGCGACAAGAAGCCGCCCAATCGTGGGCTGACTTCGGTCATCAATGATGAGAACGGCAGTTCATTGGGCACGCTGACAATCGATGAGAAGGCGATCGCGCTCAAGGTCACCAAGAAGGACAATCCAGAATTCGGCCGATGGCTCGAAGAGCACGCGGAAGCTACGCTTTTGCAACTCTTCGTACAGTGGCGGAATGAGAGAGGCTCTGGGTCCTAACCCAGGCCACACAGAGCAACACGAGCAGAGGAGAAAAGCGAAGACCCGATAGAAAAGAGCCCCCCAAAGTTTCCCCTGGAGAGCCCTCATCATCTGATTAGCATCTTTGATGTAGCAACCTCCAGCATACCGGTCAAGAGTCACCGATTCGGTGGACTGATATTTTTTGCCTTTTTCCGCGAAAATTCGAGGAAAGAGACGGGGAAGTTGTGGGCCGAACGGTCGTCGTGAACAAGCCATGGCATTTACAAAACTCTCGATCGAAGCCGCAGGTGCTGATGCAACCCGCGGCTCATTTCCCCCATCTGAAACCGACGTCTGGACCATCTTCAGGGCCTTGAGAGATGCACGCAGCGTGTTTGGTCTACGTCCTGGCCACATACAGACACTTCAAGCAATGCTCAGTTTTCTGAAACCTGGCCATGGCGAAACGGTTTTTGCGTCTAACAATTCACTTTGCCAGCGCGTTGGCGGAATCGACGAACGGACACTCCGGAGGCACATCAACCGCTTCGTTGAACTCGGATTCATCAAGCGCAATGACAGCTCGAACCGAAAGCGCTACCGCGTTCGCTCATCCGGCGGAGAGTGCATCAGTTATGGATTGTCTCTCACCCCCCTGCTCCAACGTGCGAGCGAGCTTATAGCCATCGCGCAAGAGATGGAGAATAACCGGCGAGATCGGATATTTGTCCGCAAACAGATCCTTACAAAGCTCGCCCATTTGGAAGAGCACGATCCTAGCAACGCATTCATCAACCACGCACGGAAAGCTCTACGCAGGAAGCTGAGCCTCCCCGAATACCACGCTCTGCTCGCCAATACAGATGCAGAATACCAGAGTTTGACTACCCCGGATGACCCGCCTGAAACTATGGAATTGCCCGCCAATGACGGACAAACTGTCCGGCATCAATCTAAGTCTGAAGAAGAAAAAAAAGATTTAGATAGCAACATAGGCCTTGAGGCCCTGAAACCAGACTTGCTGACCTCAGTCTGCGATCAGGCGACATCGTTCTCCACAAAGAGACTTAGAAACTGGTTGGACATTGAAAACCATGCTCGAACACTTGCACCCATGATGGGCATTCACCCAGAGACTTTCGAGAAAGCCAAGAATGCTGTAGGAGCTCCGAAAGCGTCATGCGCGATCTTCATCATGCTACAGCTTGGAAAACGCATCAGGGATTTTGGAGCGTATTTTCACAGTATCACCCTGGGTCAAAGGCAAAACCAATTTGATCCATTAGCTTTGATCAAGCGACTGTCCGAAAACAATGAGCGAACTGTCTAATGTCCACCGCGGTGGACTTCGAACGAGAAGCGGCGCTTGTGGCAACCAAAACTGTCCAAACGCACCTAGCGGCGCGTGGTGGTTCTTCAGTTTATCTCAGACCAGCAGATGTCCACCGCGGTGGACAAGTGACACACGAGCAAGCCTTGATGAAAATCTGGCCGCCCATGGAAGAAATCGGCGGCCAGGCATTACACCCTAAATGCCTAAAGTTATTGTGGGAGGTCACCGTCTCCAAAGAGGTTTGGAAAGAGCCGCTCTCGATAATCCAACGGAAACGCCAACCGAACTGGCGTCTTCGGCGAGGCGGAAGTCAAGTATCCGGCGGCGGTCAGTTTACTCAGCGTGTTGCGAGCAGTACGCTTGAATGTCTTGAGGACAATCTGCGCATCGCCTCGTTCCAGTGCCCCATGCCGAAGAACCGCCGAGATCAGTTCCGGTGCGCGCTTGTCATCGATGGTATCTGCAACAAGACGACGATACCGTTCGTCCAGTCCGCCAAGATCGAACAATCTTGCTGAGAAGGTGATCTGGTCGAGCGTCACCTTTAGGAACCATTCACTGAACGTCTTCAGTGCCGCTTCTGACAGGTTGTCGCGGTCTCCGCGGCGTGGACTGTCGGCCAGATCCATCATCCGTTTGTACTCGCCCCGACCGGTTAGCCCGCGGGCCAGCCCACGTGATACGGACCAGAGCCCTTGGCCACCAATCCCCGCTGTGAGGGCCATGGCATGAGACATCAGTCTGCTGACACGGCCGTTACCATCTGGGAAAGGGTGGATGTAGTTGAGCCGGTGATGTGCAGAGGCGATCGCGATGATCCGTCCGCTCGAAGACCGCGCCGCAATCTGAAATCGTTTGTCGAAATGGTCAATGAATGCCGCGACCCGCGACGATGAAGGAGGTAGGTGGCGCCCGACCGCAACTTCCCGATCGTCATCCTGGCGCATGCGTCCCGGAACGATGGGCTCTTGTGTGCCGTCGGGATGTTCGATGACCCGAAACTCATCCGGCATCTCGTCGTAGAAGCTCTTATGGACCCAAGTCAGGAATTCGACGGATGTGGGGCGGGGCAGGGTGCCCTTGCGATGCATCTCATCGATGGCCCGTTGAACGATGACGTGCGCCCGGGCCTCAAGGGCGAGAGGGCGGGTTTCTTCCTCAAGCTCGGCACCAGCCAGCGCCCTTTCGATGTCGCGAGGGCGCGTGTTGTGTCCTTCGATCAGGTTGGAGTAGTAGCAGTTCATCACACGGACGAGATCGGCAAGTTCGGCTGCGCTGTCAGGATGCAGCCCTTGTCCCAGCCCGGGGGCTTCCCTCTGAATGTCGACCGAAAGGTCTGCCAATTCTGTAGTGACCTGAGACCCGACTTCCCTCCAGCTTTCGGGAGAATCCGTCGGTTGATTTCTGGCCTCATGCGGCCTTCGTTTCCAGTCTCGATTTCATTGCAAACTCCTGCGGCGTGAGATTGCCCAGGGATGAGTGGGGTCTGTGTCGGTTGTAGTCCTCTTTCCATGCGCCGATCTTTTCACGGGCTTCGGCCAGCGTTGAGAACAGGGTCTCGTTCAAGAGCTCGTCCCGGAAGCTGCCGTTGAACGACTCGATAAAGCCGTTCTGCATCGGCTTTCCCGGCGCGATGTAGTGCCAGCCGATCCGCGTTTCCTGGCACCATCTGAGCACCGCCATACTGGTCAGTTCCGTGCCGTTGTCGCTGACAATCGTTCTGGGTCGTCCGCGTCTGGCCATGATCGCTGACAGCTCTCGTGTGACCCGCAGCCCCGAAAGCGAAGTGTCCGCAACCAATGCCAGACATTCGCGACTGAAGTCGTCCACGATGGCCAGAACCCGGAACCTGCGTCCATCTGTAAAGGCGTCCGAGATGAAATCCAGGCTCCAGCGCTCATTGGGCCGTTCCGGAACCCGCATCGGCCTGCGTGTCCCAAGCGCCCGTTTGCGACCGCCGCGCTTCCTCACCTGCAGCTTCTCCTCGTGGTAAAGCCGCCTCAGCTTCTTCAGGTTCACCTGCCAGCCTTGTCGTGCCAGCATCACATGCACCCGCCGATAGCCGAACCGACGGCGCTCGGCCGCCACAGCCTTCATCGCCTTGCGTAGATCGGCATCGTCCGGGCGCACGCTTTGATAGCGCACGCTCGACCGATCCGCCCCGACAACTGAACACGCCCGCCGCTGGCTCACCTGGTGCGCTTCGCACAGATGCGCCACGGCTTCCCGCCTGGCCGCGGGCGTCACCATTTTTTTGATGCAACGTCTCGCAGCATCGCGTTGTCCAGCATCTGCTCAGCCAACAGCTTCTTCAGCTTTGTGTTCTCATCCTCGAGCGCCTTCAGCCTGCGGGCATCCGACACTTCGAGCCCCCCGAACTTCGCCTTCCACTTGTAGAATGTCGCCGAGCTGATCCCGTGCTCGCGGCACACATCTGCCGTCGCCACGCCGCTCTCCTGCTGCTTCAGGATCGCAATGATCTGCTCTTCGCTGAACCGTGATCTCTTCATTCTGTCCGTCTCCTTCGTTGGGACGGACTCTACCTCAAACTGGAGGAGGAAACGGGGCTCAGGTCAGTAGGAATATGCTCCTCGAAGAAGCAGGGTTCGATTCTGGCCGGTGTTTCCAGCATTTTGCCGATCTTCCATGTTTGCAAAGTAATTGAAAAATATACACATTTCGTACTTTCAAGCAAGGTTTTGCCGATATGCGTTGCCGATCTTGGTTGCCGATCTAGAATTGCTGCATGAAATCAATGGCTTCGGCAGATGTGCCGGGCTTTTCGGTTTTGTTGTGTGCCCAAAGGGGCCGGAAAAAGAGAAAGTGTTCTTCGGGTTTTGTGACTGACGGATGAGGGCCTTTGGGGTCCCTCAGATGGGTCCGGGCCGGATTCCGGTCTGCCGTTCCTGATGAAGGGCGCTCCCATGCAAACAGGTGTCTTGCGCGTGCTCCGCGCAACCGCTGCCTCGTGGTGGCAGCATAGAGATCTGCGCCGAACTGGCCAGACATTGCTGGCACAGCGGCTCGAACGCCAGACCGTCCTGCGTGATCTAGGCTATCTCACGCAGGCGGCGACGCTGCCGAATGCCCATGTGATCTGCGGAGAGGGCGGGACATTCATCCATCTTGGTTGGACTACCGTTTCGACTCTCGCGCCGATCGAGCGCTTTCCATTGGCCACTCTTGCGGTCGCACGAGGGACCCCGTTCATCGATATCCGACCCGTCACCGATGTGATTGCCTTCGCGAACTTGCCGCAGGTGGCGCGGGACGGATCGGGCGACCCTGGACCTTCGGGTTCCGGCAAGTCCGTCTCGCTGACCACCTACATCGACATGGTCGAAGGGCTCGGCGCGAGGATCCTCAACGATCCGCGGTCCCATCAGTCAGCCTGATCACCATTTCCTCTCACCAAAACTCGAAAGGAGGCCAGCCATGGCCCGATCCCGCACGCCCAAATTCGATGCCTCCGAGGCCATCACAAACGAAATCATCCGCATCATCGAGCGCGGCGTCCTGCCCTGGCGCAAGCCCTGGACCGCAGGCGGCAGCTCTCGACCCTTGCGCGTGGGCGGCGAACCCTACCAGGGAGTGAACAACTTTCTGCTGACGATGCGGACCGTGATGGCGGGCCACAGCTCTCCCTTCTGGATGACGTTGCCGCAGGCCAATGCCTTGGACGCAAAGGTCCGCAAGGGCGAGAAATCCTCTGTCGTCGTCTATTACGGGCAAAGCCGGAAAGACGCGGGCGGCGAGGACGACCGCAGCGATGGCGATGATCGCTCCGAGGAAGCCCGCATCTTCCGCTTCCAGAAATCCTACCGCGTGTTCAATGCCTGCCAGATCGAGGGCTTGCCGGACAGCTTCTATCCGGACCCTGAGCCCTTACCCCAGCATCCGCCGTCCGAGCCCATCCCGCACATGCAGGCGTTTTTCGATGCCATCGACATCACGACCGTCTTCACGGGGACGGAGGCGTACTATTTGCCCCCCGTGGACAAGGTCTACATGCCGTCCATCACGCGGTTTCAGGACCCGCGCAATTTCTACGGGGTCTGGGCTCATGAGCTGGCCCATGCCACGAAAGCCCCCCATCGACTGAACCGTGATTTCGGGTTCTCGAAGTTTGGCAACACGTCCTATGCGCGCGAGGAGATCGTCGCGGAATTGACCTCGGTGTTCCTGGGTCAGACGCTCGGCTTCACGGCGCATACGCTCGAGATGAATGCCGCCTACCTCCACAACTGGTTGCGCGTTCTTCGGTCGGACAAGGGCGCGATCTTCAAGCACGCCGCAGATGCGCATCGTGCCTGTGACTATCTCATCGCACAATCTGAGGCGGGTAGGGCAGGGCGCAGTGCAGAGGCCGCCTGACCACACGGAGAACGGAGACTCGCATGTCACGCAAGGAACCCAAGACGCTGCGGGTGGCCTGGTTCGAAGACGGCCGCCGCAAGATCATCACCTTCAAACGCGGTGCCTACTGGTGGAGCCAGTCCGAGGGCGCTTATCCGTTCTCGGCAGCGCTCGAGAGCATCAAAGAACAAGGCGGCTGGATCGAAACTATCCCCAACCCGAATTACAGACCCAAGGGGCTGTTCGGGTAGGGCACCTTCTGCTTCGGTACTTCCGCCAAGCAGAAAAGAAAAAGCTGGCTTTGGGAAGGGTGTTTCAACTTCTCAAAGGAGATCCCCATGTCCATGAATGTTCAACCCCAGCCAGACCGTCCGGATCCGAGTGTGATCGCGGCGCAGAACGACGCGTTTCGCAAGCTCGCGTGCCTTGGAGTGCCGCCCGCCCAGCCCATCCAGGGCCGGATGCATGTCACCCGCTCGCTTATGGAGGCCAGCGACGGCTTCATGGCCGAGGCGGTGAAGGCCACCGGTGAATTTGCAACATTCGAGCCTGAGAATGATCCCGAGGGATGGCACGATTTCGGGGCGGTCGATATCCGGGGAGAGACCGTGTTCTGGAAGATCGATCTCTATGAAGCAGACTCGGATTTCCGCTATGGGGCTGAGACCCCGGACAATCCTGCCACCACCATGCGCGTGCTGACCATCATGCTGGCGCGCGACTGGTAGGGCAGGGGACTCCTCACCCTGACATCTGAGACGATGAAGGCCCGCTGACCCCTCAAAGGGAAAGTGGGCCTTTTGTCGTGGTGATCCCTGAAGCCGGGGATTGGTCACGCGCGTGAGCGCGCGGGCCACACCTCACCCTCCTGGAAGGATATCCCATGACCAAAAGCTTTGCTCCCCTTACCGTCGCTATCGGCGATCTCGTCCCGCATCCCGCCAATGTGCGCAGCAATGCGCCGGAAACCTATGACCCCGAAAACATCGCCCATCTGAAGGCCAGTATCGCTGTGCTGGGCCTGCTTCAGCCGCTTCTGGTTCAGAAGCTTGACGGCAAATATGCTGTCCTCGCCGGTGGCCGGCGCCATGCAGCCCTGAAGGAGCTGATCGCTGACAAGGCCAGCAAGGGATTCACGGCGAAAACCAAGGTGGACTGCCGCCTTGTCCCTGAGGAGTGCGACGTCACCACGGCACTGTCGCTCGCCGAGAACATCACCCAGGCACCGATGAATGCCATCGACGAGTTCGAGGCCTTCGCCCGGATGATGGAGGTCGACGGCCAGACGCCCGAGACGATCGCAAAGACCTTCGGCGCCACGGTGGCGGCCGTGAAAGGCCGGTTGCGCTATGGCCTTATCCACCCCGACATCCGCGCCGCGGCCCGGGGCAAGGTGATCACGCTCGACACGATGAAAGCCTTCGCCGAGCACCCGAGCCAGGAGGCGCAGCGCGAGGTCTTCGAGGCGCTCACAAAAGACGGCGGCTATCTACAGGCCTACACGGTCCGTCAGGCGCTCAAATCCCGCGGTGTGCAGGTCAGCGATGATATCGGAGCTTTCGTGCGCGCGGACTATGAAGCGCGCGGCGGTGCCGTCGCTGCTGACCTTCTGGAAGAGCATTCCGTGCTCGAGGATGCGGCGCTGGTCGAGACCATCCTGCTCGAGAAGCTCGGTGCTGCTGCCGAAGAGGCCCGTATGAGGCTGGGATTTGCCTGGGCCGATGCGATGGTGCGCTATGATTACGCGACCATGGCCGACTACGGCCGCGTCTATCCCGGCCCGATCGAGCCGGATGAGGCGAGCCAGAAGCGCATCGATGAGATCACCGCCGAGCTTGAGAAACTGCAGCTCGAGATGGAGAATGAGGGGCTCGAGGACGGTGCCTACAATGCCCTTTACGACCGCGTCGACGCTCTGGAAGAGGAAGCCCGCGACCTGCAGGAGGCCTACAGCGCCGAGGACCTCGCGCGGTCCGGGGTGATCGCGTCGTGGCAGGGTGGGCAGATCACGCTCCATGTTGGCCTCGTCCGCCCCGAGGACACCGTCAAAGAGGAGGGCGCACGCGGCTCCTCAAGTAACCCGACGGGGGAGGAGGCACCGGACGCCGGCGAAATCACCTACCCGGCCTCACTGGCTGAGGACCTCAAGACCGAGCGAGCCATGGCGCTTGGGGCCGCGATGGCGCTGCATCCGGAAGCCACGCTCGATCTGACGCTCTTCAAGCTGGTGAGCGACGTTCTGGCCAGCGGCATGAGTGTCACGCAGGCGATCAAGATCGATGCCCGCAAGGAATACCGCAGCCATGCCAAGATGGACGAGATCGACGAGACCTCGCTTGAGCAGGTGGCGGCGGCGCATGATGCGCTTGATCTGTCCTGGCTCGATGACAGCCGCGCGCCCGCCGATCAGTTTGCGGCGTTTCGCGCGCTGAAGGCCGGCGAGAAGGCCAAGCTCGTCGCCTATGCCACCGCCAGCACCACGCAGTCCTGCTTCGCGCGGGACCGATCGCGCGACAGCCTGATGCATGCGTTCGAGATCGAGATCATGCCCGATATCCGCGCCCACTGGATACCGAATGCGGCGCTCTTCAACCGCTTCAAGAAGGCTTGGCTCCTGAAGATCCTCGGCGAGGATCTGGGTCTCGCCCAGGAGGCGGTGACGCTGGCCTCGTCGAGCAAGAAGGAGATCGTCGCCTTTTGTGACAAGCTCTTCGCCGAGCCCTTCGCCACGCTCACGGACGCGCAGCGCGCTGCCGTGGCCGCCTGGTGCCCGCCCATGATGCAGACCGCCGGTGTCGCCTGTGATGAGGCGGAGCCCGCTGCGGAAACTCCCGAGCCTGACAGCGAGATCGCGCAAGCGGCCTGAGTCCTTACGCGACCCGCGCGAGGCATTCCCCGCGCGGGTCGACCCTCCCACACCCAACCGAAAGACATCCTCATGGCTATTCTCAAGTTCTCTGCGTCCGCTGTCGCGGCGCAGATCGCCCATGCGCGCGCCTGCAAGACCTTCCTGCCCAACTGGAACGGACCCGTGGACCGGCCCGCCCTCATCCTCATCGTCGGCAATGGCGTGCATCTGCGCTCGAACGGCATTGATGGCACGACCACCCGTATCGTCACCACCGAGCAGGCCGATCCCTCCTTCGCTTTTGCCGACGGCATGAACCCGTTTCGTGATACCGACTGGATGGCGCAGCGCCGCATGGCGTTTCGCGATCTGACCGGCCAGTTCTACACCGACATCCTGGATGACGTGCAGGTGCTCATCGACCGGGGGCGGGGGGCGATCCGGCTCGCCACCGATGGCCACAGTATCCGCGTCTTCGTGCGCCGGGCCTCGGACTATCTCATCGGCGGGACCTACGAGGTGCCCTCGGGCCTCGGCGGCACCTTCCGGGTCATCCTCAAGGATGCCTGCGACACCTTCGCGATCGTGCAGAACTGCGGCAATTGCGAGGATTTCGACGCCATGCAGCCCTACCGCGTGCCGCTCGATGCGCTGATGGAAATCGATGACCAGAGGGCGGCATAATGGGATGGCTTTTCTACACCGACGGCCGCGTTAAAACCTACGCGGATGAGAAAGCGGAAATCGCCCGGCTCTGCACCTCTCATGGCGACACGCGCAAAACTGAACTGGTCAAGGCCTGCAAGGTGGGCTCAACCTGGTACGCGGCGGCAAAGGTCACAAATATCGACGGCACCCCTGTCGAAGACACGACCTATGTCACCGATGCGGATGGCTCCATCACTTTCGCCGCCGTATTCCTTACCCGATATGATGACGGCTGCTGGGGCTACAAGGACATGGAGGAAAGCGCGGGACCGGTCGAATCCCGCGCGCCACTGAGCCTATTGGCCCTGCTGTCCGAGCTGAAAGACCCAGACAGCTATGCTCATGCCTGGCGCCAGCGCTGCCAGGACTGGGCTGCGATCCCGGACTACGAGGAAGGCGACAAGATCAAGCTCGCAGCACCTGTGACGCTCACCGATGGCAGTACCTGCCAGATTGTCACCGCGACCCACTACAGGCGCGGGCGGCAAAAGCGCCGCTGCTACCGCATCGAGAAAACTGGTGGGCTCGTACGCCTGTCGAAGGCCTCGCTTGCGGGCTCGGAGCTGCTCAGCTCCGCGAAAGGTGCGGCTAGCCCGGTGCTGGCGGAGTTCCTGGCGGGGCGAAATTAGGTCCTGCGCCGGACGGTTCATCGACCTGCCCGGCGACAGCAGATGCTGCGGCTTGTCTTGACAAGGCAATGCAAATGCATTACCTATCGCGGGCAGCAAAGACCCTTTTCTTCAGGAGACTGCCATGACAGCCCTCGCACAAGATGTCTCGAAACTCACGGATCGGTATCAGACGACCGTGCCGGCGGGTGTGCGCAAACAGCTCAAGCTGGGCAAGGGCGACCAGATTCGTTACTGCACCGAGCCGAGTGGCAGGGTCTATATCGAGCCCGTGCGCAGCGACGAGGAAGATCCCGTGCTCGGAGCCTTTCTCGATTTTGTCGAGGCCGATATCAAGGCGCATCCGGACCGCATTCGGGCGTTCGATGGGGCTTTGCATGACCGTCTTGCAGCACTGGTCGGAGACGTTGATGTCGATCTCGATGCGCCGCTATCGCTCGAGGATGAATGAGCGGCGATAGCGTGCCCGCCCAAGCGCCCCTTGTCGTGAATGGATGGTCGATTTATGCGCACCCACTCTTTCTGGACCAGCTCGAAGGGCTGGTCGAGGAGGTCGAGGCGCGTAAGGCTCGCGATCCCAAGACCTGGCGCAAGAAAAACCCGACGAAACGGCTGGCCGCCATCTTCAAGCTGGTTACCGAGGCCATACCGACAGATCCGGGTGCCGCCGCCTTCCGGCAAGGCGGCACACTCGGCGATCACCGCAAGCACTGGTTCCGGGCGAAATTCTTCCAGCAGTATCGGCTGTTCTATCGGTTCAACAGCGATGCGAAGGTCATCGTGGTGGCTTGGGTGAACGACGACAAGACCCTGCGCGCCTACGGCAGCAAGACGGATGCCTATGCGACGTTCAAAGGGATGTTGGAAGATGGCAATCCACCTGACAATTTCGACGCGCTCTTGAAAGAAGCTGCAGCGGCGGGCAAGCGGTTCGAAACTTCCCTTGAAGCGGTGCCCGATCGGTAAGTGGGCCAGCTTGCTGTGACCCTTTGGCATTATCGTTTACGACGCCCCGCTGGAAGATGTAGCATCGGCTGATAATACGGTCGGAGAAAGCACAATGATTGAGGCGGAAAAGGATAGGCAGCACCTCGGGCTAGAGGAGCAATGCGCGCCTGACCTGACGGGGCACCGTTTCCCAATTGCTGTGCACGTTGCAGACATGCCCGATGACCTCGGCAAGCTGCTGGATATCGGGCTCGAGGAGCATTTCCGTGGCGGCTGATGTCAATTCGTATGACGCCTGGTTTTGCGCGCAGGTACAGGCCGCGCTGGAGGATGCACGCTCGGGAACATCTCAGGTTCAGGTTATGCAGGCCGCACAGGCATTGATTGATGCGAAGCGGCAGGTCGAACCCAAGTCCTGACCAAGCCTTGGAGGTCAGCGCGGTCTGACCCCCGTCACCCTGAAAAGCGAAAGGGGGCTTTTTGTCCTTTGGAACTCAGACCCTGATCCAAAGGAAAATCCCCATGACCAAGCCCAAACCGGCAAATCCGGCTCTCTCGATCTCCCACCCTGACCTCGCCTCTGCCCTCGAGCAGATCGGCACGGAGATCGACCTCCATCCGCTGCGCAGCTCAGCGCTGGCGCGCATCATGCGCGAGACGTTTCATGGCAGCGATGCCGGCGGTGCCTGGGACTGGCACATAGCCTATGACATGATGCAGGCTGCGGCTATCCAGGTGCTGCTGCGTGGGGACGGCGCCGAAGGTGACATCGCCGCCGCAAAGCTGCTTGCCTCACGGCTTCTGACGGAAACGCGCCGGTCAGAGCAGCAGATCCGGCTGCAGCAGTTTTCCACACCGCTGGCATTCGCGACCATGGCGGTGCGGGCCGCGGCGATCCGCAAGAGCGAGACCGTGCTGGAGCCGTCGGCGGGCACCGGTGCACTGGCCGCTTTCGCCGCCCGGGCCGGTGCCATGCTTTTGCTCAACGAGATCGACCCCTTTCGCCAGCGCCTCCTGCGCGCGGTTTTCGGCGGCGAGGTCACAGGCCATGACGGCGAGCATATCGATGACCTGCTGCAGACGCCGGTTCTACCCGACGTCGTGGTGATGAACCCGCCCTTCGCCTCCTCGGTCGATCGCTCCCGAGACAAGCACATCGCCGCCAAGCATCTCATCGCGGCTGCAAAGCGTCTGGCACCCGGCGGGCGGCTTGTGGCGATCATGCCGCCGGGATTCACGCCCGAACGCGATGCCGCGCATTGGTCACGCGCCTGCGGTCTCCTGACGCCGCGCTTGGCGTTGACGATGCCGGGGCAGGTCTACCGCAAGCTCGGTACCTCTGTCGAAACCCAGCTGATGGTCTTCGACAAGGTGCAGGAGGACGGCGAAATGATCCGCGTCCCTGTGCGGGATCTGAATGAAGCCTTGGCATATGTCGTTGCCGTGGCCGCAATCCGGCCCGAGATGCGCCCCGCTCAACGGGCAGAAGCGATCCATCACGGGCGGCCGGTTCGTCCAGTAGCTGCCCCACGCAAGACCACCGGTGCGCCTGTCGTCCCCTCCAAACCCCGCGCCAATGCTGCCATCCCACTCAGCTTCACAAGCTTCGATGTCCCGCGCGACAACACGCCTGTCTCGGACATCTATGCGCGCTACCGCCCGCAACGGATCGAGATCGCGGGTGCGCAGGAACATCCCACGCCGCTGGTCGAGAGCATCGCCATGGCCTCTGTCGCGCCGCCGGTGCCCTCAGGCGCGGCCAGTGCGGAATTGCGCCTGCCTGCCAAGCTGATCGAGGAGGGGCATCTCTCCGAGGCGCAGCTGGAAACCATCATCATGGCGCATGACGCCCATGGGCGCGACCTGCCGGGTCGGTTCGCGATCGATGACGACCAGACCAAGCTGACGCGCGCCGATGATGACCCGGATGCACGTGCCTATCGCCTTGGCTATTTCCTCGGCGACGGCACCGGTTGCGGCAAGGGGCGCGAATGCGCGGGGCTCATTCTCGTGAACTGGCTGGCCGGGCGCAGAAAGGCGATCTGGGTCTCCAAATCCGCCACGCTCATCGAGGACGCCATCCGCGACTGGACCGATCTCGGCGGCTCGCCTGCCGACATTCAGCCGCTCTCCAAATGGAAACCGGACCAGCCCGTCCCTATGGGTGACGGTATCCTCTTCGTCACCTACGCCACGCTGCGGTCCGCGGGCAAATGCGGCACCACGCGACTGAGCCAGATCCTCGACTGGATGGGCGAAGACTTTGAAGGCGTACTGGCCTTTGATGAGGCCCATGCCATGCAGAACGCGGCAGGGTCCGAGCAGGGCAGGGGGGTCAAACCCTCGCAGCAGGGCCTTGCTGGCCTGCGGCTGCAACTGGCAGCACCCCGCGCTCGCGTCTTCTACATCTCGGCCACGGGTGCCACGAGCGTGCACAACCTGGCCTATGCCGCGCGGCTGGGGCTCTGGGGGCAGGGCCCCGAATACCCCTTCCCAAGCCGTGAGAGCTTCGTTTCTGCGATGGAAGCCGGCGGTGTCGCGGCCATGGAGGTGGTTGCCCGTGATCTCAAGACGCTTGGGCTCTATACGGCCCGCGCCCTCAGCTTCGACGGCGTGGAGTATGACGTGCTCGAACACGCGCTCACCCCGGCCCAGATCGAAATCTACGACGCCTATGCGGGTGCGTTTCGGACGATCCACCACAATCTCGAAGCGGCGCTGACTGCGACCGGCGTCAACGACGCCTCGGGGGAAACTAATGCGTCGGCCGCACGCGCCTCGGCCAAGTCCCGCTTCGAGAGCACGAAGCAGCGCTTCTTCAACCATCTCCTGATGGGCATGAAGGCCCCGACCATCATCCGCGCCATCGCGGACGATCTGGCGGCGGGCAAGGCTTGCGTCATTCAGGTGGTCTCTACAGGCGAAAGCCTGCTGAAACGTCGGCTTGAGACGATGAACCCGGAGGACGAGCTGGTCGAGGGCGCGCTAACGCCGCGCGACTACGTCCTGGGATACCTCGAACAGGCCTTCCCGATTCATGCGCAAAAGCTCGTGGAGATTGACGGCAACATGGTGGCGGAACCCTTGCGGGATGAGACCGGCGCGCTCGTTGTCTCGCGCGAGGCGCTCGCCCTGCGCGATGCGGCCATGATGGAGTTGATGACGCTCGCCCCGATCCCCTCGGCGCTCGATCAGATCCTCTGGGCTTTTGGCTACGAGGCTGTCGCCGAGGTCACGGGGCGGTCCAACCGGCCCCTCAAGGCCGCGGATGGTCATCTCTTCATCGAAAAGCGCAGCCCCAGCAGCAATTCCTCCGAGACCCAAGCCTTTATGGATGGTGAGAAGGATATCCTGATCTTCTCCGATGCGGGCGGGACGGGCCGATCCTACCATGCGGCGCAAACGGCGAAGAACCAGAAACGGCGGCGGCACTATCTTCTGGAGCCCGGCTGGCGCGCGGATGCGGCCATCCAGGGGCTCGGCCGCACGCATCGCTCGGCTCAGGTCAGCGCGCCCTTCTTCCGGGTCTGCACCTCGGATGTGCATGGCGAAAAGCGTTTCACCTCGACGATTGCCAAACGCCTCGACCAGCTGGGGGCCTTGACCAAGGGTCAGCGTGAGACCGGCTCGCAGGGCATGTTCCGCGAGGAGGACAATCTCGAAAGCCCGATCGCACGGGCCGCCCTGCGCGGGTATTTCGCCGATCTTGCCGCCGGGCGCGCTGAAGCGATGAGCTACGAGAGCTTCACCGACTGGACAGCCCTGCGGCTGATCGACAAGGATGGGGTGCTCCTTGAGGAGCTTCCCCCGATCCAGCGGTTTCTCAACCGGGTGCTTGCCCTGCCCATCCACATGCAGAACGCACTCTTTGCCGAGTTCATGCGCCGGATTGCTGATCAGACGGAACGTGCGCGCGCGGCGGGCACGCTCGATCTCGGCGTGGAAACCCTACGCGGCGACAAGATAGAACAGGTCTCCACGGAAGATCTCTGGACCTGCCCGAAATCCGGCGCCGTGACGCGGATCATCGGGCTGGAGGTCACCGACCCGGTCCACGTCCTTGGGGCCGAAGAGGCCATATCGCGCAACCCCGACAAGCTACCGATGGTGAATCGCGCCTCCGGCCGCGCGGCGCTCATCTCGGCGCGCCCTATGCAGATGTATGACGAGGACATCGTCACGCTGATGCGCAAGGCGGTGCGTCCAAACGGGTCGAACTATCTCGAAGAGGCACGGTTCGAGTCCTCGGCCTGGGAAGACATCGGAAGGCCCGAGTTTGCAAGGCTTTGGGATGCCGAGGCCGCATCCCTGCCAAAAACCACCACGACCAAGCTCTACCTGTTGACCGGGCTGCTGCTGCCGATCTGGAAGGACATCCCGACCACCAATGAGCGCATCTACCGTGTCACGCCGGACGGGGCGACGCCGATGATCGGGCGCACGCTGAGCGAGGAAGGGGCGGCCGCGCTGCGCGCCCGCTTCCTCGTCTCCAATCCACAAACACCGCAGGAGATGCTGACCGCCGCCCTCGGCACCACCGCGCCGGTCGATCTGGGCCGGGGTCTGACTCTGACCCGTCGTCGTGTCGCAGGCGAGATGCGCCTCGAGCTGGGCGGCGCGGACAAGGGCATGATCGACGGCCTCAAGGAGCTCGGCTGCTTCACCGAGATCATCGCCTTCCAGCTGCGGGTGTTCCTGCCGCATGGGGACGGGATCGACACGGGAAGCATTCTGGCCCGGATCGTGGGGCAGGAAGCCACCATGACGTCAGAACAAGCCGCCTGAAAAGTCAAAGCGGGCTTTCGGTCGGGCGTCGCGGATCGGGGTTTGCCCGGGCTGCGCTTTCCGGGCGCGGGCAGACCAATGCCACGCCCGGCCCCCCAAATTCAGACAAGAGGACAGACCCATGACCAATCCCCAGATCGACTATGCCGCAATGGCGGCTCAGTGGCGTGCAGAGCGCGAAACCACATTGAAGGCATCCCGAACGGAGCTGCTCGCGCAACTACGTGCGCTTGGCATCAGCGAGGTCACTGCCGAATACGAAGGCTATGGCGACTCCGGCAATGTCGAGGATGTGACGGTGCAGCCCGCAGAGGTCCAACTGCCGGAGGCGCTTGCCACAGAGGTTGGCGACTTCGCCTGGTCGCTCGCCTATCACCATCACCCGGGGTTCGAAAACAACGAGGGCGGCTACGGCACGCTGACCTGGGACATAGCACTAGACAGCATTATCCTCGATCACGCGGACCGCTACGTTGAATGCTCGCACAGCTATGTCGAGGGTCTTTGAGATGGCCCGTCCGCTTCATCATGCTGAAAGCTCTGCCCGGAAATTCGGCGGGGTGCCGTCCGACTATCAAGCCGTCCACGACTGGTTTGACGCCTCGAAAGAGCATCTCGCACTCTTCACGCACCGAGCCATGCGCCACCACGCTCAAGGTTTGTTCGAGGCCGAACGTGTCTTCGGCCTGACCCTGACCAATAGCGCAGGTCGGGACATTCCCGTGCGCTGGATCGGCGAGCAGCATGTCCGCGAAGACTGCCAGGGCCGGATCCCGAGCATGGCGGACTGGCTGCGACGGATTCAGCCCGAGCCATGGATGGCCAATGGCCACATCGACCGGCATTCCGGCGATGAGCCCTGCGGCGACCCAAGGGTTGCCTGGGCCTCCGAGGTCGCCGCCGGAAGAACGCTTCTCGGCCTGAAGGATTGGATGGCGGCGCGCGCGACGCAAGCCATGCAAGGTGCTTGACAGCTCTCGGTCGTTTGCCAAACGAATGCTGCATGGAAGCCCGGTCGGAAGATCGGGCTTCTTGCGTCGTTTACCCACCATTCTTCGTAAGGAGGTTCGCATGACACTCGATGAAATCAAGGCCGCCGTCGATGCCTGCCAGACCGTGCATTGGGCCAATGCCGGCTACGTTGTCCACAAGGACCGGCTCGGTCAGTACCTCATCACCTATGTGCCGAATGGTAGCTGCATCGGTCTGACCGACCGGGGCGGGCACGGGTTGAACGGAAAAGGGCGGAGTTCTTCATCGCGTGATTGGAGGATCGGCGCAGAAAATCCGGACAGCCAATCAAGACCAGACGGGCAGGGGAGGGGTGTAGCACCCGGAGGCGCGGGGGCCTTCCCACTCGGACGGCAGCTCTGACCCGTGGGCGGGGCTGAAAGGAAAGCAGGCTTTCTGATTTGTGATCCCTCAAGGGGTCGAGAAAGCAATCCCGGATGCGCTGGCAAGGACGTCAGACACCGGCCAATCCAAAAGGAACCATCCCATGTTCGCAGGAACCCTCACCCGCAATGTCGAGACCGCAGCCGCTCAGTACACCGGCATGATCCACTCGACGCGCTTTGACATCGCCATCCAGTTGGAAGCGCGGGCCAAGATGTCCGAACGCAGCCCGGATTTTGACGTGACGGCAGTCAACAAATCAGGCCGCAAGGTGCGTATCGGCACGGCCTGGAACGAGACCGGCAATACCAGCGGCAACCCCTACATCTCGATGCAGATCGATGTCGGCCTCGGCCCGTTCCGGGTCAACGCGGTGCAGACGAAAGAGGCGCGCGCGGCCCAAAGTGGCGCGTTCGAGATCATCCCGCTGGTCTCGAACGGCCTGATGAAATCCGGCTCGCTCTCGGGCGAGCTCACCGCCATGGACGCTGACAACGCCTTCACTGGCTACATCGCCAACATGATGTTCGATCTGGAGTTCATGCTGATTGAGAACAGCTACAAATCCGAGGAGACCCACGCCGATTACCGGATCGAGGTCAGCTCGCCCCGGGGCACGCCGATCCGCGTCGGCTCGGCGTGGATGGCGAAAAGCAGCCGCACGGGCAATGACTACCTGTCGCTGCTGATCAACACGCCCGATGGCGATCTGCGCGTCAACGCCGTGCAGAACGAAGAACAGCGCGGCGGGCAGACCTTCTCGATCATCCCGTTCATCGACAGCGGTGAGCAGCCGCACGACGCAGGCGCGGGGCTCTCCTTAGTCGCCTAATCGGCGCGCGGGGGGGAGACGATCTGAACCGAAAGGGGAGCCGTGGGATCACGGTTCCCCTTTTTCCATGTCCGTTTGCGTGAAGGACGCCACCCGCTTGCGATCAGGTGCAAATGTGATACAATAATATATTAACGTAATATTGAGGGCGGGCGCGTGGCGGTTAGATCAGGGACGGTTCCATGGTTCGAGAGCTTTGATGTTGAGGTAGAGGTTGAAGATCTCCTCACTCATATCGAGCGCTGCACCGGATTTGCGCTACCCGCCCAACAGCGCGCCGTCATCATGTCCCATGCGACGGCGAAGCTCGATAAGAACCGGCAGGCATATCTAGAGGCCAAGGCGGCGGGAAAGCCGGTGTCCATATCGCGGCGTGCGTATCTGACTGAACCGCCCCGGCTTTACCGGAGACCGTTTAGTTCTTCTCAAGCGACTTTATCGAGTATGTTCATGTTTGCATAGAATGCCTCCTCAGCTTCGGTTGGTGTGATGTATCCGATTGGTTCGAGCAGACGGCGGTTGTTGAACCAGTCGACCCATTTAAGGGTTTCCCATTCAACGGCATCGGCTGACTTCCATGGTCCCAATCTGTGGATCACTTCTGCTTTGAATAGGCCAATCATCGTCTCGGCAAGCGCGTTGTCATACGAACAGCCGACAGTGCCAACGCTGGGTTCCAATCCGGCATCCGCTAACCGTTCGGTGTATTTGATCGACAGGTATTGGCTCCCGCGGTCGCTGTGATGGATAAGGCTGTCGGCAGGTTTCCGTTCGTAGAGCGCCTGCTCTAAAGCATCTAAGACAAACTCCGTTTGTTGTGACTTGGATGCTCGCCAGCCAACGATCTTGTTGGCGAAGGTGTCGATCACAAAGGCGACGTAGACAAACCCCTGCCAGGTTGAGACATAGGTGAAGTCTGATACCCAAAGTTGGTTGGGCATCGTTGCACGGAACTGCCTGTTCACTCGATCCAGAGGGCTGGCCAGAGCTTTGTCCGGCCAAGTCGTTTTGACCTTCTTGCCGCGTCGAACACCTTTAATACCGATGTCGCGCATTAGACGTTCAACGGTGCAGCGGGCGACATCAAACTTCTTTCGCTTCATCGCGCGCCACAGCTTACGTGCGCCATACACCTCAAGGTTTTCCTCCCAGACACGCTTCATTTCTGGGCGGAGTTCAGCGTCCCGTTTGGCCCGATCTGACGCTTTGTCAGGGTCATTCTCCACGGCCAGATGCGCGTAGAACGTCGAGGGGGCAATCTGCAAAACACGGCAGATCGGCTCGACCCCACACACTTCCCGGTGCTCTTTGATAAACGCAATCATTTCCGAAACGGGCGGTCGAGCTCCGCCTGCGCAAAATACGCAGATGCTTTCTTCAGGATCTCGTTGGCCTGCCGGAGCTGACGGTTTTCGCGCTCAAGTGCTCTGATCCGATCCCGTTCGGAAGTCGTCATACCATCGCGTCGACCGCTGTCCGTTTCGGCTCGCCTAACCCACGCACGCAGCGTATCCGGCCCACAACCAATCTTAGGCGCAATCGATTTGATCGCTGCAGACTGGCTGTCAAATTCACCCTGATGTTCGAACACCATCCGCACAGCACGTTCGCGCACTTCAGGTGAATATCTGTTTCCACATTTGTTCTTTTCCATAACCCAGTATCCTTACTTCTGGGTCTCCGGCAAACAAGGGGCGGTTCACAAGGCTCCCCAAGTCGCCTTCAAGCCGGACTGGAGCAAACACGCCAAGGCCGCGCCCTTCAAGCGTAACGACCAGATGCTCGACTGCAGCTGATTGGCGTCTTTGTCTTTTCTTGCATCGGCATCCAGGACAACCTGGCCGAAAAGACCCGCAAGATGGTCATCCCTGAAATTGCGTTTGGAACGGGGCATAAGCCCCGTTCAATCAAAGACCCAGGCTTTTCCGCACAAAGTCTAGCAGCAGGCGCCACCAAGAGGCGTTTGGCTTACTCCCTTCATAGTAGGCAGAGCGCCTCGCATGTTCCCTCTGTCGCCCTGAATGGATTTGCTTGTCGGTCCACTGATTGGACCATTGGACACTTCCATTCGTGATCAAATAATGGGACTTGCAGGGCAGTTGCCAGTTTCCAACAGAAGGGCGAAGTGTCGGCCCACGCGAGGCTGCTCTGACGGTCCACTCAGTTGGGCCAAGGGGTGTTCGGACCTTCTGCCAGCACCCACAGGCGCAAAGATGGGCAGCAGCATGGAACTCCTCGGACACATAAAGAATGCCTGGTTCCAGCAGTTTTGGCATGTACCGGACAGATTGCAGCGCAAAGTGTTCAGTCTTCACGTGTCGATACTCCTACGCTCTTCAAGTCGGTCGTGTCGAACAGAAGATTCTCCCAATCGGACACGTCCTTATAGAACCCGCGTAGCTGCTTGTAGCGCGTCACGGCAAGAGCAGCATTCAAGGCGTTTAATTCGCCAATCTGAACTTTCGCACGGTACAGGTCTTCCGGATCATCTTGCTGCGGCGCGTGGGACTTGCGTATTACTTCTTCGCTGTGTTCGGATGGAAAATAGGTGACGCGGACCATTCCGCCCAAACCTTGATCCTTCCTCTTCAGTCCCATTCCGACGTCAATGAACGGAATTTTTCGTTCTACCAGTGCCTGGAAAATATCCGCACGTGATGCGCCCTTGTCCACGCAAACGAATGCGAAGGTGACACCGCTTAATTCATCTTCCGATGAACCGTCTATGTAGGTCGCTTTGGCCGAGAGCCCGTGGCGGAAGTTGTCGTATCGGGCGAGGTAGACTTCGGCCTTCGTCTTGTCGAACTCCGAAGGGTCGACATATCCTGGTGATCGAAAGGCATTGTGAACATGGAATCGATCAGCATCGAACGCACGAACTTCAGCAACGGGTGTCTTCACCATGAAGTCCAGGACGTAGCTGCCTGTTCCACCTAGGCCGATCACAGCAACAACTTCACCGTGGAAGCAGGTGGTCAGGTCGGTAATTTCCCCCCGGCTTGTCAAAGTATCGCGAAACTTGAAGATCGGATCCTTGGCAGCTTCGTCTGGTATTCGAAAAGTGTAGGGCGATGCGTCGTACCGCTCCATCGCGGGTCCCGCGATGATATTGGTGTAACTCTCGATCTTTTCGAAGAAATCGTCAAACCGCTGGGCTACCAATGGCTTGTTGGAGAATCGGCGCTCTACGACAACATCGGAAGCCGCAGGGCTGAGATGGAGAGAACAGGGACCACCACCGAGGTTTGGTATCGGTCTGCCATCAAGTCCGTGAGGAACCCCGCCCGCAAACCAGACTTGGTGGTCATCCTGCTGAACCCTGTGTTCGTCAATGGCGACCAGCGTTGCAACGAATGAACCGGTCGCAAGCGCAAGATTTGTGTCAAGGTAGGGGATATCGCGGACGACAAGATAGTTGCTGTCCTCGCTGACCGCGAACCCCTTCTCGATTAGGCGTCGGATATCGTCATTATGACTGGCCAGTTGACGAGACATTGAAGATCATCCCTTCTTTGACTTTCACCGAGCCGCCAGCGATCAGGATGCCCTCCGGTTTGTTCCCTTGCCCCTTGGTATACTTGATCGAATAGGTTGTTTCAGGGTGTTGCTCGAAATCGGGAAACTCCAGAGCAACGAGCTGAATGTAAGTGATTTCACTGTTCTTCGGCCACTCATGAGGAGTGCCTTCAACAACGATGGTGACGTTCTTGTGGTCTTTCATGGTATTCATTTTCTGCTCCTAGCCTTTTGGGGGGTACGGATCATTCCCGTAGGAATTGGCGTCCCGAATTTGCCCGTTAGGGCGATGAATGATCACCTCGCCTCGATCACGGATCGCCGTGGTGCGTGCCGCAGCCGTCGCCGCTGCCTGAGTCGCGTGCGTGGATACGACTCTTGTAGCTCCCTCGCGACGTGCAGCCCAACCATCACCGTGGGGGACCACATGAATACGCTTTGACATCGAATTCTCCTTATTTTCCTAGCTAGCCTCGATTCGAAACTGTTGACCCCGGCCCTTCAGCATGATTCAAGTGTTTCACAGACTGGTATAGGCCAGATGCCTCACCAAGTAAACAGTCATCGCACCACTAATACCAGTCTACGAAACACTAAGGAGGGCACATGAATATCAACGAACTCGCCCCACTTGTTTTAAGGAGACGGGGAAACATGGGGGTTAGGGCTGCCGCGAAAGAGATCGGAATCAGCCCGACCACACTCACTAGGATTGAGAAAGGACATGTCCCCGACGTCGGCACGCTCAACAAACTCAGCGAGTGGTTGGGGGAGGAACCTTCCAAGTTCACCGGCGTCGGAGACCTTCAAATCGCGTTCAAGAACAAGAAAGCGGTCCCACAATCGACTGCTCTCGCGCTGGCAGAACTCATCACCCAAGCCTCGCGACAGTTCGAAGAAGAAGTCGAAGCACGAGGACATTAAGTGGCATTTAGACGAGGGTTCAAATCTCAATGTGAGCGGCGGTCGGTTGAGTTTCGAAAGCAGTTCGGCCTGTCGGATCACGACGCGCTGCCTGCCGACCGTTTGGCGGAGGAGCTTCGAGTCACCGTTTGGTCTACCGATGAAGTTGGCGGGATATCAGAAAAAGCCAGATCGGTTCTGAGCGACGAGTCTGATCAATCTTGGTCGGCCCTCACGATGAGATTGGGCACAGCACACCTTGTCGTTTACAAACCGGTCTCCTCTAAGGGGCGGCGAAACAATGTGGTGATGCATGAGTTGGCGCATATCATTCTAGGTCACGAACTTGCAAAGGCCTGCATCCTAGAGGATGGCTCGCTTGTTCCGGGCAACTTCGATCAAGACCAAGAAGACGAAGCCGACTGGTTGGCCGGAGCCTTGCTGCTGCCCCGGCCAGCACTTCTGTCCATTCGTCGCCGTCGCCTCTCAGATCGCAACGCTTGCGAGGAACATCTCGTCAGTTCGGAGATGCTGAAGTGGCGGTTTCGGATGACGGGGGTTGACTACCAGCTATCGCGGCGACGCGCTTAGGCCCCAGTTGAGACAATTTTCACAGACAGAATATGACCGTTGCGGCATGGAGGATGGCCGAGAAGGAATTCTCTGGACATTTTGATCATACAGGTGGCAACGGCCCGCCGATCACGTCGAATGCCCGGACAAGCAATACCTATAGTCGGCAGCGGCGTCGCCCGCACATCAACCTTGGCCAGAGCCTTGCGGCCTCCCCAGCTCGGCTGCGCGTGTCGCAGGGGAGAACGGCCCTTCGGTCCGTCGCGCATTCGGCCATGCGGCCTCACCGCGGCGTCGTACCCGGCATCCCGGTTTGCCCGCCTCGCGAGCACGTCTCTCCCTGGCCGCTCCGCCGGATTGCGCTCTGGTCTGTTTTGGCCCGAGGCCAAAACGATCCCGCCGCTTCATCCGTCTCCCGCGTCCGGTCGGGCCGTTTGCCTGCTCGGGTCGGGCAAACCTACCGTCAAAACACACACACATGAGCGTGGAAGCATATCCTCCGGATGGCCCCCAAATCAGCCCGCGTCAAGGATCGCAAAACTTTTCGGCGAGGGCGGGGCCTGTGGCGCGGGGCGGTCCCGTGCGTGAGCGCGGGCCTGTGTCGGGTGCCGCGCGCGGAAAACTTTTGCGCCCGGCAAGCCGGCGGCTGCGCCGTCCCTGACCCGGGCAGATTCGGAAACCAGGCATTCGGCCATGCCCCCACACTCACGTGGTGGCCTTGGAAACGAACACTGGAGACCAGACATGGCTTACAACACTGCAAACACCTACGAGACCATCGAGCTTTTCGGACTGACCGAGAAGGACGCGCAGCTGCCGATCCCGGAGGATCACGTCCTGACCGACCGCATCATCCGCGAGAGCTTCGAGGCTTTGCTCGGGCAGCTGCGCGGGACCGGGCTTGAAGCCGAAATCGAACCGCTGGCCCATGGGCTCGCGACGATCCTGCAGCGCCGCAAGGTGGCACTTGGCAAGGAGGTCGACCGCACCGCCGACAAGATCGGTGCGCTGGCAAAATCTCACGACGGATCGGAGATCGCCGAGACCGCGCTCGAAGAGGCGCAGGCGCGCTTTGTGCAGCTGCGCGAGATTGTCAGCGCCATCGAGGTGATGAGCGAGGCGGCGGCGGAATGCTACGAGATCGAGACGGGCCACGCCTTCATCCCGGCAGCCGGGTCGCGCGCAAGCGTCCGGGCGCAAGAGACCGGGGCGGTCTTCGAGGCGCGGCAGCTGCTGGAGCAGCACGACCGCGAGACTGCCGAGAAGTCGAAAGTCGAGGGGGTGCCCCTGATCGTCTCGGGCGCCACCGACTGGACCGATGTCGATGTGATCTTCAACACGCTCGACAAGGTTCGCGAACGGATCAAGCAGAACCGCAATCAGGAGATCTTCCTCTGCCACAAGGGTGGCAAGCATGGGGCGGAGATGATTGCGGCTCGGTGGGCCCGGGCACGCGGGATAGCACAGGCGCGCTTTGATCCTCGGTGGTCCGCGCATGGGCGGGCGGCACCGTTCAAGTGCAACGACGAAATGCTGGACGACAAGTTCGCGGCGACGGGGGTTGTACTCTTCGGCGGCAACGGGGTCGCGCTGAACCTCGGGCAGAAGGCGGAAGCGAAAGGCCTGACGGTCATGCGGGTTGCTGACCCGGCGAAGAAGACTGCGCAGGATTGAAGAGAGGGGGTCGCGCTTGGCGCGGCCCTTTCGTCATGTCTCATGGCGCGTGCGATCGGTCATGCGCGATCGGCAGCCTGCGGCGGCCATCACCGTTATCCCTCTACCCGGTCCGTCAGAATGCGGCCCATCCGCATCGGCACCGGTTGGGGATGGTGCGCACCTCACGCACATCGTCAGCATCGCAAGACACGAAGGCTCGAAACGTCGCACTTGAGGCTGAAGCCCTGCGCGTCCCTCGGGTGGTATTTCGGAACATCGCATCCACGCGGGCGGGCTCCGTCAGCACCCCGGCCAGGCTCGGTGAACTTGACGCGGATGGTGGCGGCTGCGTGATAGCAAGGGTCATCCGGGTCTCTCCTTCTTGCTCATAGATGTGGATCGCACGGGGTCGGCCCGTCCGTGCCCTCAGCTCATGCTTCGGCAAGCACAAATACGGCTTCCACGGCTAGCCGCGGACCCTCCGCATTTGCGCTTGCGACCGGGCCTCTTGCCCCCGTGCTGGCAGATCCCCATCGCAACAAGGAGTAACCCAAATGACCAACCACTACGTCGCCACCGTCCCCGTCAAGTTCACCGATACCGATGGCCAGGAGCGCACCCGTTTTCAGCGCGTGGGTGCGATGTTCCGCAACACCCGCAACGGGGATGGCTCGGAGTTCTTCAGCCTCAAGCTCGACTTCCCGGTCGCGGTCTCGGAGCTGGTGATGTTCCCGCCGAGCGCAAAGGATCCCCAGGACTGAATCCTCTCAAGAGGATGGGCCGCCCCAGGACGATCTTGGGGTGGCCCGATCCCTGTTCCAG
The DNA here is from genome assembly GCF_042685005.1 of Sulfitobacter aestuarii. Lineage (NCBI taxonomy): Bacteria > Pseudomonadati > Pseudomonadota > Alphaproteobacteria > Rhodobacterales > Roseobacteraceae > Sulfitobacter > Sulfitobacter aestuarii. Next base: position 27,984 of record NZ_JBHUMP010000013.1, read on the forward strand.
GGATGCCGTCACCGGCGCGTGTGAACGCCCACAGCGACTTCCTCTTGGTGTCGGTATCCTCGCGCTCAAAGGACTATCGCCGCCCGGAATGATCAGGCCGCGACAGATCGGCCAGTCAGCCTCAAGGGGGCCATCCACAAAAACCTATCGGCCAGGGCCTCCCGGTTTTTGCGGCAGAGATTTGGCAAGCCAAATCTGGCCCTCCTTGACCCTGCCTGTCCGCCCTGTCGGTGGGGTTTGCGCCCGCCCGCGGTTCCGTCCGAACACATGCGTGTTCGGCCAGACCTTCGGGCGGTTTTGGGGAAGGGGACCCATTGGACAGGTGGGTCGCCCGGTGGTGAGGGCGGCAGAGCCGCGTCCCTGCGGGCCGCGGGGGAAGCGGACACCAAGGCTGCCTGAGACTGAAGGCAACGTAAGTATACAATTGACAACTTGGTATATTATCGTAAGGTGGAAGCAGCCTTGTTGGAAGGTGGCAGGAAATAGGGGGTCTTTCTTCGCATGTCTCGTTCAAAACGTCTCACCGATGCGGACCGCATGGAGATCGTTCGCGAGGCTGCGGAAGGCGTTTCCACTTCGGTGCTTGCTGAGCGGTTTGGCGTGTCGGTGCGGGCGATTCAGTACACGCTCAAAGCTGATGCCGAGCGCCAGACGGATGCCGCAATTCCGGTCTTAGCGGTCAGTGTGAAGGTTACGGCTGCGGAGCTTGCGGCGCTCGACGAGGTGCTGGCGACAGCCGGAATCGAGAGCCGGGCCGAGGGGCTGCGGCGGCTCATTCAGGCGGCGGGCGGAGTGTTCGTTCCGGACGCGCAGATGGCAGCAGAGATGGCGCGTTACCGCGCCTCTCTGCACGAGGTCGGTAATGGGGTCGCGCAGATCGCCAAGCAGATGACGCGGGCCAACCGGATGGGGCAGGGGGCCGTGGGGGGCACGCGTGCCGAGTTCACCGAATTGCGCCTCGCGCAGATGCGCGGGCTGGCGCGGTTCATTCTGGATTCTGCTGACGAGATCGACCTGCTCCTGCGCCGCCGTCGGGACGCGATGCAGCTGGAGGCCACGGCCGCGCTGAGGGAGTTTGCCCATGCGGCTGAATGATGCCGTCCATGCCGTCACGGGCGAGGTCTTCCGGGATGGCTGGAGCCGCGTCCGGGGCTCGATGCAGGGGCTGCATGTCGCCAAGCAGAGCCAGCTTGTACGCGCGGCAGCGGGGCATCGGCCAGCGGTCTTCAAGGCGATCCGGGGAGGGGGGACCCATAACAAGTCGCAGCTGATGAACCAGCTCGATTACCTCACAACCAAGTCCACCCATATCGTCGACAGTAGCGGGTTTCTGGATGGCAAGGCGAAGCTCGAGGCGAATGACATCAAGGATCTGACCGAGCGCTTTGCCAAGCGGTGGGATGCGGGCTTCAAACCCAAGCTGGGCCAGACCACCCACATGCTCATGTCCTTCCCCATAGGCACGCGCGGGGAGGATGTGCGCGACATCGCGACGGATGTGGCCGAGCGGTTCTTCCAGACCGACGCGGGGCATTTCGATTACATCATCGCGGTGCATGAGGACCGCGATCACCCGCATGCGCATCTGGTGCTGAACCGTCGCTCGCAGGAAGGCGAGTTCTTCTTTCTGGGGCGCAACCACCGCTTCAACTACGACGATTTCCGCCTCGCCATGGTCGAGGAGGCGGAGAAGTACGGCGTGCGCCTGGAGGCCACGCGCCGGGTGGATCGCGGCGTCGTGCATTACCCGGCCCGAACCAGCGAGGTCTATGCCGCGAAGGACGAGGGCCGCGCGCCCCGCGAGCGCGAACGCGTGGGGCAGGACCTGACCCGGACGCTGGCGGAGATCGCCAACACCAGAACCGTCTACCATTCGCTTGCCGCGGAGGCTTCGCGCGAGGCCCGGGAAGACATCGCCGCGGCACTCTTCCGCGCGGGCGAGGTGCTTGCGCATGGCGGGCAGCTGGACCGAACAGGAGATGTGTATATGGCCGAGGACCAAAGCTTCGAGGATCTGAGAAGCCTCTATGCAGAAAAGCTCGCGCGGGTGCAGGGCATGATCGCCGAGAAGCCTGACGCGGAACGTCCCGTGCTGGAAAAACGCCTCATCGAGATCCAGACGCAGGTCCAGCACATGCAGCCTCTCGGTTTGCGATCATCCACGCTGTCAGAGGCCCCCTCGGAGGGCGGGATCTATTCCGAAGCCAATATCGACACCAACCAGCGCGAGCGACTGGCCGAGCCCGATCTGAGATCGCGCATTGACGCGGCACTACGGGGCACGGGGATCAGCACATCCGAAGTGGTGGCCCGGATCGAGACCGGGGCCTCAAATGCAGCGCTCGAGCATCAATGGATCGCCAATGATCTCGCCATGGTGGCCGAGGCGCGCGATCTGAATCTCGAACGCCGCGCCGATTTGGAACAGGCGCGCGACATTCTCAACGATGTGCATGTCGCGCTTGGCACGCTTCTGGAACGGGAAAACGTGCTGCGCCGGGATGGGGTCATGGAAGCGGAACCGGTCAGCGAGCGGTTCCATTATCATCAGGACGCAGTCCGGGCGATGGAAGGGACAATCCGTCAGGAGATGCGCGCAGACGGCCTGACAGCGCAGCAGATCGAGGACCGGGACTGGGAGGTTGTCTCACGGGCGGAGCGCCGCATCGAGACGGAGCAGCGTGCGTATCTCGAGGCACACCCGGACCTGCTCGCACGCCCCGGCGATGTGATCGACCGGTCTGAGCCCTACAGGGAGACTATCACCGATGCGGCCCGCGCCAGCGAGATCACCCGCGAGGTCGGCCGCATCATGGAGGGACGCGACCTCCGCACGCCCGTTGCAGATGCTGTCACGGATGACTTACGAGCGCGCTATCCGGACATGCCGTCCCATCTCGCCCGTGGGCTCGGCGCGACCTATGCGGCCGTCGTCGAGATACGCGATACGGAAGCCATCAATCAGGTCCGCCGCGAAGCCGAGATGCGCGACGGGCTTGGGTCTGGCACGCGCGACGACATCCTCGCGACCCGCGATGAAACTGCGCTGCAGTCTGACAACACCGATCGCCTCGCAGACGGGATTACGCGTGTTCTGAAGCATGAGCGGGCGGGGGAGTTGTCCGCGCCCTTCGAGACCGAGGCGGAGCGGGACGCATTCCGCGACGAGATCGCGCGGGTGCTGGACGTTCGCCAACGCGACCGGCTCACATCTGGCGATGCCGATGCGCTGGAGAAGGTTCTCGAGGACCGTCTTGACCGGCTCTATGTCGCCAAGGTCTATCTGCAATCCGATGCCGCGACGGCCAACACGGAGGCCTTGCGCCAGGTGGTCGATGATCTTGCCGACACCGAATACGAAAAACACCGGACTGGCGATGTAGATGGCGAGACCGAGCGGGGACAGGTCCATTGAGCGCCTCCATGGGAAAAGCGCGGATCGCCACGGGCGTCCTGGTGGTAACGCTGGTGACCGCAGCCATAGGCTACACCATCGCCTCGGCGGTGCTGACCTATCAGGATCTCGGCTTCGGAGCCGAGATCGACTTTGCCTATATCGCGCAGAACTATCTGGCGATCCTCGATCGCCGCCCGGAAGACGCGCAACTTATTCACCTGATCATCGGCAGCTTCGCCGCTGCCGGCTTGATGCTGAGCCTCGCCCTCTCGGGGTCCGCCCTCACACGCTTTGGCCAGACCCATTGGCAGACCGCGCGCGAGATGAAGGCCAATGGGTTCTTCGGGGCGCCCGGCACCGGGTTCATCCTCGGCAAGCTGGGGCCGCCGGGCTCCCGCGCCAACTACATCTGCTCCAAGGTTTTCCCGCATGCGCTGATCGTGGCGCCCACGGGCCGCGGCAAGACCACGGGCTTCGTCATTCCGAACCTGCTGACCTGGCAAGGCTCCGCCGTGACGCTCGATGTGAAGGGCGAGTGCTTTGAGGCCACGGCCCGGCACCGCGCCGCCCAAGGCGACAAGATCTATCGCTTTGCCCCCACCGATTGGGAGGGCAAGCGCACGCACCGCTACAACCCGCTCCTGCGCATCTATGAGTTGAAAGATCCCGCGCGCCAGCAGATGGAATTGCAGCTCCTGGCGACGCTCTTCCTGCAAAGCGACAATGACCGGGTGCAGGGGCTGCTCAAGGGCGGGATCGATCTCTTTGTGGCAGCAGGGCTCCTGGCCTTCCAGCGCAAGCGTCCGACCTTGGGCGAGATCTACCGCATCGCCGCCTCGGGCGGGAACAAGCAGAAGGAATATTTCGCGCGGGGCCACGAGGTGGACAACAGGGCCGCCAAGCTGATCTTCACGCGGCTGGCCTCGACCAACAACGATACGCTGACCTCTTACGTCTCGCTCCTGATGACATCGGGGCTCGATCAATGGCAGAACCCGGCCATCGATGAGGCGACAGCGGTGTCGGATTTTGATTTCCGCACGATCCGCAAGAAACCCTTTTCGGTCTATCTCGTGGTCCAGCCGCTGATGGTGAAGCCGCTCGCGCCGCTGATCCGGCTGTTTTTCTCCGACCTGCTCTCCGCCATGCAGGAGAAGGATCCCGGGCCAGATGAACCCTGGCCCGTGATGATCATGCTCGACGAGTTCAATCGCCTCGGCAAGATGCCCATCGTGGTCGAGAGCATCGAGACCCTGCGGACCTATCGCGGCCATTTGGCCGTGGTCACCCAAACCATCCCCGCCCTCGATGAAATCTATGGCGAAAACACCCGCCGCGCCTTGCAGGGGAATGCGGGCGTGAAGCTCTACCTGACGCCGTCCGATGAAAAAACCGTCGAGGAGCTCAGCAAGGCTGTCGGCAAGACCACGAAGACCGTCATCACGCGATCCCAGTCCATCGGCAAGAACCCCTTCGAAGGCCGTAGCCAGTCCACCCGGACCGAAGAAAGTTCTCTCCTGCCCGAGGATGAGGCGCGCCGGCTACCGCTCGACGAGATCGTCATGGTCATCGATGCCCAGATGCCGGTCCGCGCGAAGCGGATCCAATACTTTGACGATCGGCTGTTCAAGGCGATCCACGCGGCGCAATCAGGCGAGTTGCCGTTTCCGAAGCCGGGGGACAGGGGACCGCAGGGCACGCTGCCGCTGAGTGTGCGCGCCATGCCGATGACGCCGTTGGATGGGCCAGGGGGAACAGAAGCCGATGTGGAGAGGGCAAGCCAGGCTGGCGATGGTCAACCGTCAGGCCAAGCCGACGCCGCTCCAAAGAAGACCGCGCCTGTCGTTCAAGCCGTCATCACCGAGGAACAGCGTCAGATGGAGATGGATTTTGGGAGCCAGATTGCGGTTGCCGAGTCAGTGGGCGTGGATGATGAGGCGCAGATGCGCTCTGCTGTCGATGGATTGGATGATATGGAAGCGATGTTGCGGGAGGGGTGGGAGTAAAAAGCTGGTTGCTCGATAGGGTGGCGGACATCGCCTGCTTGTCGGGGAAGACGGATTCCGGACATTTGCAAAGGGTGCGAAAAGGTTCAACGCCATAAGCAGGCGCAGACATTCGGGGCTGGCCGTCGCCAAGGGTTGGCGTTCGTGCGAAGACCGAATGGCAAGTGTTTTGCGAACCAGTCAATCGGCTATGTGCTCGACGGCGCTGGCCACCATATAACATCTTGAGGGAAGTTGGCCCAAACTGTATCCATATCGAGACATGGCAAACAACTTGACCGCCGAAAAAGCTCTGATCTTCAGGATTACGCACATCAACAATGTGCCGTGGATCCTCAGGCATGGGCTTCATTGCAAGAATTCCGGAGTGCAAGACCCCAATTTCGTGCGAATTGGGAACCTCGAATTAATTCAGCGTCGGACTGCACGGAATGTACCTGTTGCACCGGGCGGATCGCTATCAGATTACATTCCGTTCTATTTCACGCCATTTTCGATGATGATGTACAACATCAAGACTGGCTACGGAGGAATTCGCCAGTTCCCGAACACGGAGATTGTGATCATGGCGTCCTCACTTCGGGGGCTCGAGGATCGAGGCGTAGCAACGGTGTTTTCAGATCGCCACGCATACCTCCAGACTGCGCAATTCTTCACCTCGCTCGACGACCTCGACAAGGTCGACTGGGGCATCCTGCAGCGTAGAGACTTCAAACGCGACGTCGATGATCCCGAAAAGACGGATCGCTACCAGGCCGAGGCGCTCGTGCACAGGCACTTGCCAGTGGAGCACCTTGCAGGCATAGTCTGCCTAAGCGAGAACGAAAAAGGAACACTTGAACAGCAACGGGAGGAGGTTGGGCTCGATCTCAAGATCGTGGCGCGACCAGGCTGGTATTTCTGATGGTAACTTACACGCAAGGCAATCTTCTGGAAGCTGACGTTGACGCGGTGGTGAACACCGTGAACACGGTCGGAATCATGGGCAAAGGAATTGCCCTCATGTTCAAGGAGCAATTCCCACGAAACTTCGAAGCTTATGCGCGCGCCTGCGATGAAGGCGAAGTGCGTACTGGCAAAATGTTTGTTACCGAGAACAAGGAGCTCTTTGGGCCGCGCTGGATCATCAATTTCCCGACAAAGACCCATTGGCGAGTGAAAACTAAGATTGAATGGGTCGAGGATGGATTGAAGGACCTTGTCCGAGTAATTCGTGAGAAGGGAATTAATTCAATTGCGATCCCTCCACTTGGCTGTGGTAATGGTGGCCTTGACTGGCGCGATGTGCGTCCTCTTATCGAGTCGGCATTGGCGGAACTTGAAGGGGTCAATGCCATTGTCTACGAGCCGACTTCCAAGTATCAGAATGTCGCCAAGCGCACTGGTGTTGAGAAGCTCACCCCGGCACGCGCACTGGTGGCTGAGATGGTACGTCGGTACTCACTCCTTGGGATTGAATGCTCGATTCTTGAGGTGCAGAAATTGGGATGGTTTCTCGAGCGCGGCGTGAAACGGTTCGGGGGTTCGGACGCACTCAAGTTCAGGTTCCAAGCAAACAAGTACGGACCTTATTCGCATAACCTGACGAAGCTGCTCGACAGTCTCGATGGAAGTTATCTCCGGTGCGACAAGCGCCTTGCAGATGCCGATCCCTTGGATCTCATTTGGTTCAACGACGCAAAGTATGATCGAGTGCAAGCCTATCTGAACTCGGGTGAAGGGAAGCAGTTCTCAAGCGTACTGGAATGGGCTTCGGCCACTATCGATGGCTTTGAGTCGCCTCTCGGCATGGAACTTCTGGCGACTGTCGACTGGATGATGCAGCACGACGATATCGAACCGACTGTTGAGGGAGTGATGGAAGGTCTTAAGGACTGGGCTGGCGGGGAAGTCGCTGGACAGCGCAAATTGAAAATCTTCGATCGCCGGTTGGTCGCCATCGCTTTGGGCCAACTTCAGATATCGAACAGGCTGCCTGCCTGTTAATCTTTGATTTCGTGGGCGGGAAGCACACATGCGGCGATGCCGCGTTGCTTCCGCAGCATCGTTACAACGCGGACATTCGTGGGAGCATCAAATCAACAAACCAATAACGGAGAGCATTCATGGCACTTAAACCAGGACCGAAGCCGATAGCAAAATCAACCGGGAAACCGGATCAGCGACGCCGTGACAACAAAACCACACCAGGGAACACACCGTCCCTGAAACCTAGCAAATCTAGCAAGCCCCCCGCAAAAAAATGAAAGAGGGTTCTCGTTAATTCGCCCTTCTAACCTCGCAGGCCGATCACTTCCACGTAGGATGGCGGGTCTCGGGACGGAGAGGCCGGTTAATTCTGACTAAGTCTGAACCTTAACGGTCGCAGCCGTTTGGGCATAAGACCGCAAAGCGCTGAGAGCAGTCCCGCGCGTCTGGCGCAGTATCGCGCCAAACTCTGAAACGCAGGGCGGAAAGCGGCCTCATGGCGTCGCGGCATTGCAGCCGCAGCCTAACTGTGAGACCAGCCATTCAGATTGATGGCCGCTGGCAAGGGATTCATGACCACCTAACGGGTATAACGTCGACTTCCCCTAAGGGCCTGCAACACAATTGCAGCGACCGCTCGGACGTAGTCGCGCTTGCACCCTACGGCAAGTCACACTGCCGCCGCCCGCGCGCCGTTCTGGCCAACCGCGGGCCAGTCAGCGCCTAACTTTACAGAGACCCGCATTGCGTGGTCTCATTGGGAAGAAAAACTAATTGATCACAGGGACGTAGCGAATGAGTGAGGCGCTTCAGAAACTCTTCGAGCATGGCACGAAGTGGGTAAGGGCAGATTTCCACCTGCACACTCGAGCGGATAAGGAATTTCGTTATGACGGCGACGCTGACCGTTTCGTCGCCAGCTATGTCGAGGCCCTTGAAGCTAACGGAACACGCCTTGCCGTCATCACCAACCACAACAAATTTGACTTGGAAGAATTCAAGGCTCTGCGCAAGAGGGCGCGCAAATTCGGTATCGGTGTGCTCCCCGGCGTGGAACTATCCGTCAAGGACGGCGCAAACGGCGTTCACACACTCGTGGTATTTTCCGAAGCTTGGTTGGCCGATGGTCAGGATTACATCAACCAATTTCTTGGCGTAGCGTTTGCTGGGAAGGTTCCCGCGCAATACGAGCAGGAAAACGGACGTAGCAATGATGACCTGATCGAGACGCTCAGAAAACTGGAATCCTACAACCGCGACTTTTTCATTATCTTCGCGCATGTCGAGGCTAATAGTGGCCTGTGGAAGGAGTTAAGCGGCGGGCGAATGGGCGAACTTGCCGCTGAGCCGCTCATTCAAAAATATGCCCTTGGCTTCCAGAAGGTCCGCACCCATGACAAGCAGGATGGCGTTTGCCGCACGAAGGTCAAGGGCTGGTGGGGCGATCACTATCCAGCCGAAGTGGAAGGCTCTGATGCAAAAGAAATTTCTGAAATCGGCAAAGGTAAGAAGGTTTATCTGAAGCTTGGCGATGTTGGTTTCGATGCGGTGAAATTTGCCCTGACGGATCATGCTTTCCGCGTTGCGCCGGATATACCGTCCATAGGCCATTCCCACATCAACGCCGTTCGCTTTGAAGGCGGATTGCTGGATGGTAGGCGTGTTACCTTCTCTCCGCATCTGAATTGTCTGATTGGCATTCAGGGCAGCGGAAAATCTTCTATCCTGGAAAGCGTGCGCTACGCGCTTGATATCCCCTTTGGCGAAAAGGCACAGGACAAGGAATATAAGGATAAGCTCCTGCCCCATGTTCTGAAAAGCGGCGGCAAGGTAATTGTCGAAGCGACCGATCGGCATGGCGGTCGCTATGAGGTAAGGCGCATCTGGGGGCATTTGCCGGATGTTTATGTCGATGACGTGCTGCGCCCCGGTGTCTCCATTAAGGAGACGATCATCGCCAAGCCGCTTTACTTCGGGCAGAAGGACCTCTCCGCTGCTGGAAAGGGCTTCGGGCACGATCTTGTCGAAAAGCTCATGGGCGATAGCCTAAAGGGTGTGCGGCAAAAGATCGAGGAACGCGCGGGCGAACTAAAGTCGGCTATAGAGAGCTTCAATTCTGTCCGCGGCGATGCGGAGGACAAGCAAGCGCTGGAAGATGAACTGAAGGATGTTGAATTCAACCTGGAGCAATTCGACAAGCATGGCATCAAGGACAAGCTTGAAAAGCAATTGGCCTATAGCGAGGACCTGACCTACTGTCAGGGTATTGACGAGACGGCTGCGGCCTGGCGCAAGACGATTGATGATGCTGCAACCCAGGCCGAAGAAGATTTCAAGCTGATAGAAGTTCATGCCTCCGATCAAAATGCTGATTTCTTCACGCGCTACGCAGCCAAGGTGGAAGAGCTAAAAGGCACGGTGGCGACAGCCAAGGCTCTTGCTGCCACCATCAAGACCAAGTCCTGCGATCTGGATGAACTGCGCCAAGAGCTTGAAGGCGTGCGCGACGGCCTAAAGGAAGAATTTGCCGAGACCGAGCGGGAACTGGTCAAAGCGTTGGACGAACAGGGCGTTACCTCGATCCAGCCGGATGCCTATATCAAGCTTACGCAGCGCAAGCAGGAGCTTGAAGCTGAAATCGCCGAGCTGGCCAAGCGGACGGGAAAGGAAAAAACAAGGCTCGAAGCCGTCCTGATCGCCATGACATCGCTGAATGATGCCTGGCACGATGAATTCAAGTTAATCGCGGCGGCGCTGAAAATCATCAACGAATCGCAAGGATCATTGAGAGTAAATGTAGCGTTCAAGGGAGATCGCAACGCCTTCACGACCCATATCGACGGGTTACTTCGAGGCAATAATCTTCGCAGGGAATATTATAATGCACTTGCAGAGGCTTACTCCGATTTTGGCGAGATTTTCAAAGACCTCGAAAAGGCTTGTGCTCACGCGAAGGGAAAAAGCGAGGACTTCAAAAAGCACTTCATAGCAAATCTCTACGCACTCATCTCTTATCAGGTGCCCAACAGCTATGCGGTGACGTATCACGGCAAAGCACTTCTGTCGCATTCTCTTGGTCAGCGCGCCTCCGCGATGATGCTCTTCCTGCTTAGCCAGAAGGGGAATGATCTTCTGCTCATCGACCAGCCGGAAGATGATCTTGATAGCCAGACCGTCTACGAGGAGGTGGTCAAGCTGCTTCGGCAGATCAAGCCAAACCAGCAATTCATCTTCGCGACACATAACGCGAATTTTCCGGTGCTTGGCGATGCCGAGACCATCACCACATGCAGCGCCAGCGATGATGACATCGCCATATCGGTTGGCAATATCGACGATAAGTCCTGTCAGTCCAACGTCATTTCCATCATGGAGGGCGGCCCGGAGGCATTTGAGCGCCGCAAGACAATCTATCAAATCTGGAAAGCCCGTGCCGTCTGACCATATCTAAAAGAACACGAAACGCTTCACCACTCTACTCTCGGCTACATTCGCCTCCGGTTTTTGCTGCACTCGGCTGTGAGCGGCCACTTCGGAGGCCCGAATGCAGCGCTGGCACACTTGGCTTTCCCGACTACGCTGCACACCGCCATAGATGATCGGTTCGGTGTAGCCGCAGCACAGCGAAAGTGAACCCGGTGAACGGCCGGACTGGGCCGTCACCGTCGTCCAAGCCGTCCCAGTCTCGCAAGCTGCGCCAGCATTTTTGATCCCGAGTCTGCGGATCCTGTGCCGCCTCCGGAACCCGTCTGCCCCATCCCTTGCCGCACTGGCATTTGCTGCACGCCCAAGAACTGCCGCGCCCTGAGGGCTGTGTATTCTGCGCCACTGGCCCCGCCGATGAGGTAGCGATTGTAGGCCTGCTGGCTGCCCATCGCTGCGCGAGCGAAGCTGTATCCGCCACCGAGGCCTCCGGAGAGGGCAGGCATCATGATGTTGCCGGAGATCGCGCGGACAATGAAGGGTGTTGCGATGATGAAGCCCTTGGCCATGAGGACCATCATGAAGAAGGGGAGAAGGGCACCAATGTTGGAAGCCCCTTCCGGATCACCCAACTCGCCGATGAGAGCTGAGGCCACCCCTGTAATGGTCGCGAAGACCCCTGCGATCACGATAGGGTAGATCGCGAATGAGATAAGCGCGGATAACCAGCGCGCGAAATAATCCTTGGTGACCTCGAAGAGGGTCAGGAAAATCATCACCGGGGCGATCCCGATCAGAAGCGCGATCATCAATCGGGAGGCCACGAGGATGAAGGCGGCCAGTCCGCCGAGGATCGAGAGCAGAAGCACTCCGACGATGTCGAGCATGGCGCCAGCCATCCAATTCAGCTCGGACCCGGCGGCATTCAGGTAATCGCCGAGCTCGGCGATCAGCCGGTCGAATTCTTCAGCGAAAGTTCCAGAAGGCCCCGGGCTGCCGCCGCCGACGGAGGCCACGAGCGCGCCCGCGATACTGTCGATCCCATAGAGAATAGCAGACGAGAACGCGTTGAACTGCATCCAATTGGTCGCGAATATCCCGATGAGCCCAATCTTGACCGCGAGCCAGAAGGCTGTGTGCCCATCCATGGCCCGGTATTGATAGATCATGTTGATTCCGACGAGGATCACCACCAGCGTTGTCCCCAAAACCAGGAGCGTGCCGACCGTTGCCGCAACCGCACCAAACTGGGTCTCAGCGGCGGTGTCGAGATAGGCTTGGGAGGTTTCAACGAAATAGGTGACGACGCTCATCGCGGGGCTTCCTTACCAATTGCCCGCGACGTCGCAGATGGCCTGGGCTTCGGGACGGGCGGCGTTGGCGTGGCGGTTGTAGGCGTCCGAGGCTTGCAGCATTTCCCATCGTTCGTCGCTCGCGTAGCTCTCATGAAACACGGCCTCGGCTGCGTCCCAAGAGGGGAACCGGGTCGCGCAGTCGCAGTTGCCGATCTCGACGACCCGCTCGAGATTCTGGGCGCGATAGATGTCCTGAACCAGAACCCGCTGATAGGCTTGGCGCAGGGGGATCTCCTGCATCCACAAGGGTTCAGCGGGCCGGTCCGGACAGACGTCAAAGCTGCGATCGAGGGTCGGCACGAGATCGCGCTCAGCGAAGGCGGGTGCCAACGTCAGGCCCAAGACCAGCGCAGTCAATACGAGGGTGCAGCCCGCCTGCCTCATGCCGTGGCTCCGGCGGGTGTGGTCTCACGCTTCAGGAAGACCGTGTGTCCCACATTGGCGAATTCCGAGGAGCTGATCGACACCACCTCCCAGCCTTCCGCACCTTTGGCATTCAGGCTGGCCTGCATGTCGGCAAGGCTGGTTTTTCGGGCCATGGGAAAGGACAGGATATCGTATTCAAAGGTCTTCATGGGGAAATTCCAATCTCAGTTGCGCCGGGGAGGTAGAATTCGGTGATGCCGCGTTTGCCGTCATGGCGACCGGCCTGGATGATCACGTCGATGGAATTCTCGATGTACTGGATCATGTCGGCATAGGTCATCGGGATCTCGGTCTTTAGTGCTGCGATCGCGAGGCGCTGCACGGCAAGTTGGGGAGTTTCGGCATGCAGCGTGGTCATCGAGCCGCCATGGCCGGTGTTGATGGCTTCCAGAAAGGTCATGGCCTCCTTGCCGCGCACCTCGCCCAGGATGATCCGGTCGGGGCGCATGCGCAGCGTGGCGGTGAGAAGCACATCGGCGGTCTGGAATTCTGCGTCGCGATTGGCGATGAGGGTCACGGCATTTGGCTGGGTCGGCAGAAGCTCGGCGGCTTCTTCGATGGTCACGATGCGTTCCTCGGCCGGTACGTGAGAGAGGATCTTGCGCGCGGCTACGGTCTTTCCGGTGGAGGTGCCACCGGAGACGATCATGTTCAGCTTGTTCTCGACGCAGAAGGTCAGAGCATCGTCGATGACGCCTGCAGCGACCACCTCGCGCAGTTCCCGGGTTTTCTCAATGCGGAGTTCTTCAAGCTTGCGTTCTTTGCCGTAGAGGAAATCGAGCGCGATCCCTTCGAGCGGCAGGCTCGAGAAGAACCGTAGGCTGATCGACATGGCGGAGAGCACGGCGGGCGGGGTGATGACCTGTGCGCGGATAGGGCGGCCCTTGTAGGTGATCGAGACCGAGACGATGGGGCGGTCCTTGCTCATTGTGGTATTGGCCGAGGAGGCGATCTGGTTGCCGAGGTCTTTGACTTCCGTCGTGGTCAACGCCTGGTCCAGCCTCCGCATGAAGTGATCGCCCCGGAATTCTCCCCAACAGCTACCGTCAGGGTTGATGCAGATCTCGATGACATCGTCGCGTGCGGCGGCATCGATCCGGTCGAGCGAGGTTTCGAGATAGCTCAGCGACATGGGCTCAGAATATCTCCAGATCGCGGTCGACCATCACCGTGACGCGCGCGCCCTGATCGACATAGATAATGGGGCCGATGGAGAGGTAGTCGCCAATCACAATGTCCGTGGCATCGGCGAGATCATCGCCCACGTCTTCGAGCACGTCCGCGGCGGTCTCATCCTGCACGTTTGCAGCGGCGGCGCTTGGGGCCGCTGAGATCAGAGAAATCAACGCCGCAGAGCCGAAGCGTTCATCGAAGCGGGTATCGACAAAGCCGGTCACACCTGAGCGACCCAGTTCATCGCCCCCGAAGGAGCTGATCTGGATCGTCTGGTTGTCGGGCAGGATGATCCGATCCCAGGCGATGGTGACCCGGCGCTGCGCGATATCGACGCCAGAGCGATAGCGCCCGATCAGGCGGGACCCGCGCGGAATGAGGAGGCGTGAGCCATCGAAACTGAACACGTCTTCGGAAACAAGGGCCCGGGTCTGGCCGGGCAGAGAGCTGTCGAGGGCGGTTTCCATGACGGCTTGGATCATGGTGCCCTGTAGAATCGTGTTGGAGGGATTGGCGATCACCTCGGCCTGCGTCACCGTCGAGGGCAGCGCCCCGTTCAGCACGAAATCCGTCACCTCGCCAAAAGTGCGTTCTGTCAGAGCCGTTTCATTCGCTCCGGAGGCACCGCCAAACGCGATGGTGGGCGAGGTGATGCGCCGCTCCTGGAAGGCGCGTTCCTCCGCGGCGCGGCGCTCCAGCTCGGCCATGCGCCGGGCTTCTTCCTCGCGGCGCAGTCGCTCTTGCTCGCGTGCGCGCAGCTCATCTTCCGTGGGGCCCACTGGCGCGGGTTGCGGTCGGCTGGCCTCGAGTTGGGCCAGTTCCAGATCCATGCGGAGTTGCTCAAGGCTGCGATCCCGCGCCGTCAGTTCGTCCTGAAATCGTTGCTGTGCGGCTTCCGAGGCGGCTTGTAGCGCCGCAATCTGAGCGGTCAGCGCGTCAATAGCCTCTGCGGCGGCGGTGTCTTCCTCGACAACTGGTTCAGGGGCGTTGCGCAACTCCTCGATCTGAGCCTGCAGGGCGCTGATCTGCGCCAGAAGCTCCGCGTTGGGCTCGACTGGATCCGGTCCGACAAACACAACCTCGGGCTCGGGCGGGGGCAAGGTCTCGATAGCGCCAAAGCCGTCCCCCTCGTTTTGGAAGACGTCCGGGGTGGCCGTCGGCAAGGCTTCCTCTTCGTCGGGCTGTGAGAGGAGATAGAGCAGGGCACCACCTGCGCCGATGACGAGGACCACGATCAGCGCGAGAAGGGGCGACCGGCGCTGCGACGCCGTGGGGGCGCGGGCACTGCCTTTCTCAAGGGCGGCGAGGCGTTTTTCCAGCTCGGTGTTCCCGGTATCGCTCATGAGGTGGCCTCCGCGGGCGGGATCGCCTCGATGCAGACCACCTCTTCGCCAAGTCGCAGGACCCATTGGCGGTTCACGCCGCTGACGCGGATCACGCCGTCTTCAGGAGTTTGCGTGTTGACCGTGCGCTCGCGGCCGCCCGCGTAGCGGAAGATTGCGGGCACAGGCGCGTTTCTTGGAAACGCGAAATACGTGAACGTCCCGTCATCCCAGATGCGGGTTGGCGTAAACTCGGTCCGCGCGCTGGCACCGTAATTGTAGTTTGGCGCTTGGGCGGCGATGGCTCGAGTCGGGCGCCCAGCGTCATCAGGATAGCGGAACTGCACCACATAGAAGGTCGGGCTGCGAACCTCCTCGACGTTGAGATAGTAGCTGCGCCTGTTCGTGTAGACGGTCACATTGGTATGGACCCCGCGCGCGACGGGCTTGATTGCAAATGCCTGGCCTCCGGGCACGCCATCGATCTCGAAGCCCTCGGTGTCGCCCGCGATGATCGAGCGGATGCTTTCACCCTCGCCGAATTCGACCGTGGTGACATGGGTAAGCGAGACGCTGAGACGGTAGACCTGACCTTCTTGATATGTTGCCAGCCGCACGCGGCTGTCATTTGGACCACCGCGCGGGATCGCTTCGGCAAAGGCAAGGGCAGGCAGCAAAACAAATATGGCAGCACCAAATAACTTATTGATCAAACTAATTCTCCAATCTGTCGGAACGGATGGAATATTCGAGGACCGTGAAGCCGAAAGGGTTGGTCCAGACCTCGTCGATGGAGCGGCGGGTCTCGGGGCGGAACTCGAAGAGAAGCGTGGCGGTGAAGAGCCCGGTCTGGACGCCATTGATGGATGTCAGACGTTTGCGCAGGCGGACCGTGGCGCGGTTGGTGCCGATGCGATTGATGCTGAGGATCTCCACATCGAGCCGGGCATTCGGGCCGTAGACTGTCGGCGGGTAGTTCTCGTTGGCGCTGTTCCAGATCTGGCGTAAGCCACTCTCGGCCGCCCGATCCGATCGGCGCAAGACGCTTCGGATGCGCAGATCGTTGTCGAGCTGGTTATAGACCTCCCGGTCGGTCACATAGCGGAAGACCTCCGCCTCGATGATCGCTTGGTTGGCGGTGACGGATGTGGCCCCAACGGACGCCTCGGGCAGGGCAAAACCAGTGGCGGGATCATACGGGACAACGACGGGGGGTGGGTCGACATCGAGGATCGAGACTGCTGCTGCGCTCAGACAGCCGATGATGCCGAAGACAAGACCTGTCAGACCAAGGCGTTGCCAGAGTCGTTCGCGGCGCAAGGCACCGTAGACCAGTTCTTCCTCGATGATTTCTTGTTCAGTCGCCACCCGTCATGCCCCCACGATCAGTCTGCCTGGAGGTCCGGTAGCGTGAAATCCATGAAGCGCTGTTCCTCGGCGATGGTGGCGGCGTCGATCACGCCGCCGGTGCCGTCACCCACGGTTTGAATCGCTTCCAGTTGCCACATCGCCACGAGGGCGATGGCCAATTCAGCGGTCACGCGCGTGTTGAGATCGATGCTTTCCTTGAGTTCGTCCATGTCGTCGATAAGCCCCACAAGACGGTCGACCCGCTCGAGCGATTGGCCGGCATCTTCATAGCTGTTCTGGGCGGCGGCTGAGACGAGCGCGCCGGTTGTTGCCTGCGTCGCCACGCGGTTGGCCCCGGAATTGCCGCTCGTGGCCATTTCCGAGAGCGTGTCTTCATCGAAGCCGAGATCGGCCAGCACCCGGTCCATCTGGGTTTCGATCTCGCCTGCGCCGGAGCCGGAGAGGCCAGAGAAGTCTCCGGTCTTGATCGCCTCAATCGTGGCGAGGATGTCCCCGAACTCCTGGTCGAGCAGACCGTTCAACTCGTCTTCCATTTCCGTGCGGATGATTTCCGGCAATTCGGCCAGGCGGGTCAGGGCTTCATATGTTCGTTGCAGCTCCGCAAGTTGTTCCGTGAGTGTGGCAAGCTGTTCGCGGAGCTGCGTCAGCTGCTCATTCTGCAGGATCTCGTCTTCGATCATCTGCCGGAGCTGCTGGATGTTTTGCGCGATGTTCTGGGTGTCGACGACCGGTACACCTTGTGCTGCGGCAGGGGGTATGGCGCCGAACTGCAAGCCAACCCCAAGTGTTGTGGCCAAAGCTGTCCTCAAGAGCAGATGTCCCATCATTCAATCTCCCTGATCGTGAAATCCATGAACGCGCCCTCGGCCATGCGGGCGCTGGCCTGTGCCAGCTCTTCGGCAGACAGCACGCGGGTTCGCGCCGCCTGTAGCCGGATGCGTGCGGCGACAAGGCGCACGAGTTCGGCGCGCGCATAGGTGTTGAGCGCGATGCTTTCCTGCACATCCTCGGTTTCAGAGATCCGCTCGACGATGTCCGCGATGCGCAGGGCGCCCTGTCGGATCGCGGTGGGCGAATTGTTGCCATAGAACGCCGCGCCATGCCCGGTGATCGAGAGGTTGGCATTTGCCAGTAACGCGGGGTCGATCGTGCCAAGCGCTTCGATCCCCCCGATACGGGTCAAATAGAGGTTATAGCGTTCGGGGATGACCTGAACGTAGGCTCTAGTCTCGCGGAAGGGTGGCACGCCCCCATATTCGAACACGCGACCGGGGCCGGCGTTGTAGGCCGCGAGGGCGTTGATGATATTGCCGTCAAAGGTGTTGAGCTGGGCCGCCAGATACCGCGCGCCACCATGCACCTGCAGGTAGGGGCTGTCATAATATTCCGGGTTGATACCAAGATCGCTGGCGGTGCCGGGCATGATCTGGGTGAGACCATAGGCGCCGACGGGAGACCGTGCCCCAATCGTAAACCGGCTTTCCTGCCAGATGAGGGCTTGCAGCAACGCGCGCCACTGGACGGGCGAGAGCCCTGCGCGGCCAACTCCCGCAAAGCCGCTGGTCTCTTGGGCGACCCGGATGATGAGCTGCTCGATGTTCTCAGACGCATCCCCGAACATCTGCGCACCGCCGGGATTGGGATCGATTTCTCCCGTGCCATAGACGGCTTCCACGGCGCGGTGGGGATCGCCGCTGCCGCTTTCCAGCCCCGAGACCATGGCGGGCAGGCCCTGACCGCCGAAGCTGGTCTGGGCATCGAGGATGCGTCGGAGGGTTTCCAGCTGCTCCCGTTCGATCTCGGCGATGAGTTCGCGCACGGCAAGCTTGTCGGCCTGAACAGCCAAGTCTGCCTCGCGATCACCCGTTTCTACGATATCGCGTGCAGTCAGCCCGCTGTCATTGGTTGGCACGCCTTGGGACAGGGCGAGACCGGGCAACAGGCAAAGCGCCAGGATATGGGGCAGCCTAGACGTCAACGTCACCCTCCGGTGCGCCGAGGGGCGTGAAGCTGCAATCCGGCGCGACGGGTGCCGTGGACGCAAGGAATGTGAAGCAGTTCGCCTGCGGCTCCCGGTACTGGGTGCAGGAGGCCAGCGCGCCGAGCGCAGCCAAAGCGATAAGAATACGGATCATGAAAGTCTCCAGAAGTCCGGGCGGTTGCGGTAATCGGATCCGACGAGCGCCTCGCCTTTCTCCATGCCGCCGAGGATGGTGAGATTGGGCCCGAGGGCGCTAAGACCTGCATCGACGACGATGGAGCCCTGGTCATCACGGATCAGCGCAAGGCGGCTGTCGCTCCCGGTGTTGAGAAGCACATCGAGTTCCTTCTCATAGAGATTGAGCATCGCGTAATCGGCGGCATGGGCGCGGATGTTTGGGAGCAGGATCTGCGTCGGCACGGCCTCGATGATGGTCTTGCCCGTGCGCGTGCGCTCCAATTGGCTCGCGTATTGCGTCATCATCACCGCGACGGTGTTCTGCTTGCGCGCGGTCACCAGCCAGTTCGAGAGCCGTTCGGCGAAATACGCATTGTCAAGCGCCTTCCAGGCCTCGTCGATCACGATGATGGTGGGGCGGCGGTCCTCGATCTCGCGCTCGACCCGGCGGAAGAGATAGGAGAGGACGGCCATCCGTTCTTTCTCGGCCTCGCTGTCGAGAATGCCGGTGAGATCGAACCCGACGACATCGCCTTCGAGCGAGAACGTGTCTTCCAGCGTCTGCCCGAAGATCCAGCCATAGCGGCCCTCTTCGGTCCACTCGAGCAAACGCTGGTGCAGATCGCCGCCATCGTCGGTGGAGACAAAGAGCGATGCGAAATCCCGCCAGTTCCGTAGGGCCGGGTTTGTGGCCTGCGCGTTCTGGCGCACGACTTCCTGGATGCGGTTGGTCTGCGCAGGGGTCAGAGGCTTGTCGGCGCGGTAGAGCAGTGTGGTGAGCCAGTCCGAGAGCCACGCGGTGCCCCGCGCATCGGTCTCGGTCCAAAGTGGATTGAGACCGGTGGGCTGGCCTGCTTTCAGGGAGGCGTAGCGCCCGCCATTGGCGCGGACCGCCATCTCCATACCGAGACGGTAATCGAAGACGAAGATCCGCGCCCCTGCTCGACGGGCTTGCGTCATGAGAAAAGCGGAAAGCACCGACTTGCCCGATCCGGGCCGTCCCATGATCAAGGTATGCCCGCTGGTGGGTTCTTTCTTGGGGCTGCCTTGCTCGTGATAAGAAAACCGGTAAGCGCTCTGTTCGGGCGTGGGCAGATAGGTGATGACCTTCCCCCAAGGGGTTTTCTGAGCAGGTTTGCCGAGCTGCGTCCGATGAAACGCCGCGAAGTCGGCGAAATTACGGTTGGTGATCGCACTGGCACGCACGCGTTTCGGCTGGTTGCCGGGATGCTGACTGAGGTAGTGGGCTTTGGCCGCGACCCGCTCGCCGATCATCTTCACGCCTTCGGCGGCAGCGGCGTTGACGATCTCGGCGCTGAGCGTTTGCAACTCGTCCAGCGTATCGCAGAAGATCGTCACCACCATGTGGTGCTCGCCGAAGCTCTGGCGTTTGGCCTCCAGATCATCGGCGGCGATGTCGAGCGCTTCCATCAGCGACAGGGCCGCGTCCTGGGAGGCCTGCATCTGGCGCTTTTGCCGCTTGATGCGGCCTGCCATGAGGTTCGAATTGATCGGCGTGAAGGAATGGGTGACGATCATGTCGACCGGCAGGTTCAGCATGTCGAAAACGGTGCAGGAGGTGCCTTCCGAGTATTCCCCGATGGTGAAACTCTTGCCGTAGCGGTGTCCCACGACGCCTTCGGAGAGCTCGAAGTGATCGCCTTGAAACGTCACTCGCGTGTTGGCGACGTTGAAGGACAGGAAGCCATAGGTGTTCGCCGGATAGAGCGGCAGTTCCTGGCCAGTGTTGAGGGCCCCCAGAAAGCCGATCAACTCGCCGGACTTGGCCGAAAGCACACGTGGATTCAGCTCCGTCAGGCCAGACAGGAACACGTTCACGGCCTCGCCCAATCGGCGAAGGCGCTTCTCGGTCGCTTCCTTGAGGCGATCCGGCGCGCTGCGGTTCAGGAATGGCAGGACGCTTTTTGGAGGCGGGCGATGGATGATCGTAAGGGTGAGCGTCTTGTCGCGCAGCCCGCTGGTCTCTAGCTTCTTGCGCCAGAGCCGGTCGACTTCTCCCGCGAAACTGTCCTCGCGCAGCGGCTCGAGGTCCGGCGTGATCGCCTTCGAGACCTTATGGACGTAATAGCTGAACTCCGGCCCCAATTGCGCAATGATCCGGGCAAAGAGCGCGGTCACCTTGTCGAGATAGGCGTCATCGGTCGTGTAGCTATTGACCCCGTCGAGCCGGATGCACTGGAAAAGCTCGTTGACCCGGGTCCGCACGGTCTGGTCATCGACGAGGCTCACATAGGGCAGCATGTGCGCGAGGCGGGTCTCGTGCGCGTACCAGTCCGGCGTCATCGTGCGGAGATCAAGCGCGGCTTCACGGGGCATAGCTGTCCCCGCCGTGGATGGAGCGGTTCCGCGTGGGCGGCGTCTCTTGCAGCGCCGTCATCATCACGTCGATGAAGCGTGGGTCCCAATCCGCAGCCTTCCAGAGCACCGGGTAGAGCAGGGCCGCCACACCCAGCACCGCGATGTGCTGGACCCAGACGAACAAGAGCACCGAGCCGAAAAGCCAGACCATCGCGTACATGATGGGCAGGCCCAGAAGCTTGGGCGGGCGCACGAGGCCGAGAAAGAGAGGCGAGCGCTCAGCCACCGGCGAAAACTGCGGCAACGATAGTGGGAGCGGCGGCAACACCGGCAATGCCGACGAGAACCCAGAGGGCCTGTCGCAGATCGATGATATTGAAGAACCAGCTGAGGAACACGCCCAGAACGGCGAGTGTGGCGATCACGACGCCGAGCGGGCCGGTCAGCGCATCAACGATGCCCTGCAACAGGCTCTGAATCGGGGAAAGATCAATGCTTTGCGCAAGCGCAGGCTCAGCGAATACCAGAAAGAGCGCCAGCGAGGCGACAAAGAGGTGTGAAATCCAACTTGTTTGGAAAAAGCGGTATCGCCAATGCACTGCCGCGCTGCGCGCTCTCGTGACATTGCCGATAAGTGTTTTTAGGAATGATTTCCAAAAAGGCTGGGACATCATGAATTTGATCCTTCCAATCGGGCTACGACGGCCATGACGCGGGCCACGTGGTTCTGGGTTTCTCGGTAAGGGGGAATGCCGTCATACTGGCGGACCGCATCGGGTCCGGCGTTGTAGGCTGCGAGGGCGAGACGCGGATCGCCGAAGGCCCCCAGCATCATCGCGAGGTAGCGGGCGGAGCCGTCGAGGTTCTGCAGCGGATCACGCGGGTCGACGCCCAGATCACTGGCCGTGGCGGGCATTAACTGGCCAAGGCCAATGGCACCTGCACTTGAAATCGCATTCTGCCGATAGGCGCTCTCAACCTCGATATTGGCTCGATAGAGAGCCAGCCAATCCGTCACGGAAAGCCCCGCGCGACGCAGGCCGGGATGGCCGGCATAGCGCAAGGCCGTGGTCTGAATCCCAGAGAGAACATCGGCGCGGGGCAGGGGAGTCAGGCGGGCAAAGGCCGCAACTTGGACGCCCTCTTGCTCGGACTCTACCTCGCCGAGGATCGCGATCCCATCGGAGGCCGAACCCTGACCAATCCCGTCATTGTAGTTTCGAGCAAAGCTGCTTTGGGAGCGCGACGGGGTAAGAGAGCCGTCGCTATCCATGACCAGGACTATTTGCGCGGAGGCTGGCATGGCGACCAGCCAGAGGCAGACGAGGTTAGTTGTCAGCGCCCTTGTCTGATGGGGCTTTGTCTGGCGGGGCGAGTTTATGCGTGCGGGTTGTTCCCGCCTCAAGCGGCAGGTCGACATGCGCAAAACCAAGGCCAATGAAGAAAGACACCACGCCGGAGACCGTCTTGAACTCGCGGATCTTGATATCGTTGTAGGTCGTCCGCGTGCGGGCGGTGACGAGGAGCTTTTCCACCCCGTCATCAGAGACAACACGCATAATCCAGACCCCGTAATAGCTGGGGCCTTTCTTATGTGCCGTCTCCTGGCACAGGATTTCTGCACAATAGCCGCTTTCCACGAGTTCGCGGAACCTGGCTTCCGTAACCACATTTGGTGCTTCGATGTCCCAGTTCATGGCCCGGCTCACGCTTTCTTCAATGGCGCGACCCTAGGCATTTTCACTTGAAGCCCAGAGTTACGATAGTATACTTTCAACCGCAAGATGTAATATCATGCATCAGCTGTAGTTTAGTCACGCGGACACTAGTCACGGCTAGTGTCCGCGATCAAGGAGATAACAGGTTTGACAAACCCAAGGTTGACTGGACTGCTGCCATTGCAATCTGTGGTCCCTCTGATCTGCGTTCCCGGGCTGGTTTTGGCGGAATCCTGCTTCGCCCCAACCCGCCCTTTTCTACCAAGCGATTCGCTGGCGGCGCGGGAATATGCGGACATCATCCGTGGCGATTTCGAAGATTACATCCAGGATATCCAGAACTACTTCCGTTGCCTCGACGGTGAACGGGCCCGTGCCTTCGAGGAAGCGCGCGAAGTCAGCGAGGACTATGGCCGATTTCTGCAATTGGTAGGGGATTGATGGGCGACCTCGGGAGCATCAGACTTGCAGCCCATGGAAACCAGACGCCGATAACGCCCTCATATATCTACTTTTTAGATAACAGATTTCATCCGCTAGCGACGTTACAAAAGGTATGTGACGCGTGGCAAAGACAATCAGAAGCACGGGACAGGTGGCACTCTGCCAAGCGTTGGTCGACGCCCGAATCAAGGCAGGCCTTGGACAGGCTGAATTGGCGACTAAGCTCAGATGCCACCAATCCCTCATTGCCCGCCTTGAAAGCGGCCAGCGCCGGGTCGACGTCGTCGAGCTGGTTGTCCTCGCCCGCGCCATCGGCTTTGACCCCTATGAGGTTCTCGGGATCGTTGAAGCCGCCACGGAGCCCGACCATAGGATTTGAGAGCAATGCAAATTTGGGGCGTACCGCTTTGGATGTCCCTTCGTGAAATCCGCTACCTCAAGGAAGAGCAGTTAGCCAACATCCACCAATTGCGTCATGCTGTGCAGGCGAAGCCTGAGAACACGATGCCGCGATTGCAGCGCCAAAGTGCAGGAAGTCAGTAAACAGTGGACGATGATAATGGTGAAGGCGTCGCGATTGCCAATCTGATCGGGACCGACGGGCGCAGCGTTGTTGGTTGGGTTTATAGCTGGACTACAGGCGCGCACGCGGTGATGTGGGACGTCCATGGACCCCAGCCGGTATCAAAAATCCGGCCGGATATAAGTGACGAACAGAAGCAAGAAATCGACTTCGAGGCGCTCATGCGGATCGGAAGAGACGAGGGCGGGTGAGGAGGGCTACCCTGCGGCGTTTGCCGAAATGCCGAACCGTACTGCGACGACTAACGCGCGAGGTGGCATTGCACATGTCCGCGAAACCAATCTTACAGTCCGAGCCATTTCGCGTAAGTTCAGTAGTTCACCTGTTCAAAGCCGTAGTTGCCCTCGTAGTCACGCCAGTCGACGAAAACGGATTGATGATAGATACTGGGGCAATTCTGGCCCCATCGTTCGAGACCGGCATGGGCGGCTGGTAGGGCGGTTATGGAGGACCTCTGCCAGGCGAAGTCACCTTGCGTTCCATATGTGCCGAGGACCACGGTGGCACTACGGTTGCAATCGCCGTCGCGTCCGGATTCGTGCTGTCGCGCATACCGGACATCAAAGACGCGAATGGACTGCACGAAGTTGAACTCAGGTCCGCTGATATCGATGTCCGCGCGATCTTGAACGAGCCGGAGGGCCTGCTCGGCGGGAACAAGGTAGTCCGGGGCTTCTGAGGTGCGCCAAGCGGCCGCAATTGGGTCAGCGGTATCGCGCGCTGGATAGGATTGTCGCAGACCAGTGCTGTTGTACTGGAAGAACGCTTCAAAGATGCGGTCTGAACTGTTTGGTGCTGGAGCGGTCTCAAAGGAAGCGCCCATAGGGCAGCGCCAGATTTGAAGCGGAGGTTCCACCGGCCAAGGCGTAATTCGTCGGATGAATTCGGCGCGTGCTCGGGCGCAAGGAACGGAAGCAGGCCAGCCGCCAGACAAGCACAAGAGGATCGCGCAATCGATCGGGTATGTCTGCGCGCGAGCGGGCATCGGCAGCAAAGAACTTGTCACAGTCAAAGCGACTGCGACCGACGGGAGGAGCTTCTTAAATAGATGACGCATGCTGAGGGCCCTCTGTGACTAGGCTCAGCATATCTACGATAATATACTATCGCAACACTAAGATTTTGGACCGGTAAGAGTTATTATGTAATATATTGGCAGTATCAATCAGCTTTCCTTCGCTAATCAGCAATCCAAGCTTGACCTTCCCGTTGCTGGAAGCCCCATCTTAGGAGTTGGCATCATTTTGGAGGGCTAGAGCATGATACAGGTAACAGAACCGCACCCGCAAGAGCGGTCATCCGATCAGGCCAAGGATCCAGTTTGCGGCATGTCCGTCACTATGTCTCCGGAGGCCCGTCAGGCAAATTATGACGGTGAAACCTTCTACTTCTGCTCCGATAAGTGCCAGACCAGGTTCGAGGCCGATCCGATCTACTATGCCTCAGGTACGGCATCGGATCACAGCATGACCCCGAAAGCCGGGACTCAGTACACCTGCCCAATGCACCCCGAGATAGTTCGTGACGAGCCCGGCGCCTGTCCGATCTGCGGCATGGCGCTTGAACCGATGGTGCCGTCGGATGAACCCAGCGAAGAACTGACCGACTTTACCCGCCGAATGTGGATCAGTGCCGCCGCGGCCGTTCCTCTGGTTATCTTGACTATGGGAGAGCTGGTCGGTCTGCCGGTCCGGGACTGGATCGGGCATCAACTGGCGACATACCTCGAGTTCCTGTTGGCGACGCCGATCGTGCTGTGGGCGGCGAAGCCGTTTTTCGTGCGGGGTTGTGCGTCGATCGTGAACCGCTCACCCAACATGTGGACGCTGATCGCGATTGGTGTCGGCGCGGCATATCTCTATTCGCTGGTCGCCACGTTCCTTCCTGGTGTGTTTCCGGACGAGTACCGAATGGGCGCGGGTGTCGGCACCTATTTTGAAGCTGCCGTCGTCATCATCACTCTGATTTTCGTCGGGCAAGTACTGGAATTGCGGGCGCGGGAACGGACCGGCGATGCCATCCGGGCGCTGCTCGATCTGGCCCCGAAAACCGCGCGACGCATTCTGCCCGACGGTACGGAATACGACGCACCGCTGGAAAACATCGTTGAGGGAGATCGCCTGAGGGTTCGCCCAGGTGATGCGGTCCCCGTTGACGCCAAGGTTGTTGACGGAACGTCATCCATCGACGAGAGCATGATAACCGGCGAGCCGTTGCCGGTCGAAAAAGGTCCGGGCGATACGGTCACCGGCGGCACAATCAATAAGATCGGCTCCCTTGTCATAGAAGCCGCCCGTGTAGGTGCCGACACGATGCTGAGCCAGATCGTCGAGATGGTCTCGAACGCGCGGCGATCCCGTGCACCGATCCAGGGGCTCGCGGACCAGGTTTCTTCCTATTTCGTGCCGACCGTTGTCGTGGTCGCCATCCTTTCCTTCGCCGCTTGGCTCGGCTTCGGGCCCGAACCGGCACTCGTCTTTGCTATCGCCTCGGCGGTGTCAGTGCTGATCATCGCCTGCCCCTGTGCTCTGGGTCTGGCGACCCCGATTTCGATCACGACGGCCGCAGGTCGCGGTGCGCAGGCGGGTGTCCTGATCAAGGACGCCGAAGCGCTGGAACGCATGGCCAAGGTCGATACGCTGATCGTCGATAAGACCGGCACCCTGACCGAAGGCAAGCCGACGCTAACCGATGTGAACGCTTTGGACGACGAGTCCGAAGAAACCATTCTGACCCTCGCGGCTGCCTTGGAAAAAGGCTCCGAGCACCCGCTGGCGGAGGCCATCGTCGAAGGTGCGAAAGAGAGAGGTATCAAAGTCGGCAATGCCGAGAACTTCGAAGCCGTGACCGGCAAGGGTGTGAGCGGAACCGTCTCGGGCCGCGCCGTCGCGCTTGGTAACACCGCGATGATGCGCGACATGTCCCTCGACACCTCCGCAGCAGAGGAGGCAGCAGATGTTCTGCGAAGCGAAGGCAAGACGGCCATGTTCGTGGCCATAGAAGGAAAACTGTCCGGCATCGTCGCCGTCGCCGACCCGATCAAGGAAACGACGGCCGAGGCCATCAAGCAATTGCACGAGGCGGGCCTGCGGATAATCATGGCTACGGGTGATAACGAACGCACAGCAAGGGCCGTGGCGCAGCGTCTTGGCATCGACGAAGTACGAGCCGGCGTTCTCCCGGAAGACAAAAAGGCACTGGTGGACGAGCTCCACGCGAATGGCAAAAAGGTCGCCATGGCCGGCGATGGTGTCAACGACGCGCCTGCCCTCGCTGCAGCGGATGTCGGCCTTGCAATGGGTACGGGTGCGGACGTGGCGGTTGAAAGCGCGGGCATCACTCTCTTGCGCGGCGATTTGAACGGTATCGTCAAGGCACGGACGCTGGCCGTGGCGACGATCCGTAACATACGCCAGAACCTGTTCTGGGCCTTTGCCTACAACACGCTCGGTGTGCCCTTAGCTGCGGGCGTGCTCTACCCGGTATTCGGGCTGTTGATGTCGCCCATGTTCGCCGCCGCCGCAATGAGCCTCTCGTCGGTCTCGGTCATCGCGAACGCGCTCAGACTACGGCGATTGAGGCTTTAGACGATCCGCGTATTGAGCGTGAAGCTGGACGACACTTCTATTTCAGCAAAACGTGTATTGCTGATCTATGAGAACTTCAGCATAGTATGTTGCATGTTATTCAAAACGCGCCTTTTTCTGGTTGCTCTGTTGGTTGGCGCTGTTCTGGTGCAAATCAATCTTGCGTCCATTTCAAGCGTGGACCCAGCGCCTGAAATGGCCATGCAGAGCGATTGCTGCCCGAGTGATTGTCCGGATATGCCGGAATGCGATGCTGCCTGCATTTCCACGACGCAATGTCGTGTGGTCCCGATCGTGGCCGGGCTCGAACGGGTGATCCTGGCGAACCTGCCTCGCTCCGGACGTGCCGGGTTCTTGCGGACCGAGGCGACGGCGATCCTGCAACACGCGGACGGCGGATTGCAAAGACCGCCCAAGGCATAGCGGTTCTGGTGCTTGTCGCACCAAAAGCCGCGCGCCGATGTAACGTTTAGACCAGTTCCAGGTCGATACGATGGTCGGCGTTCCCGTTGCCCGTCAATACAGGCGTATCATGCCCCGTTATATTCACAGCGCCCTTGCTGCCCTCGTGGTCGCAGCCCAGCTTTCCGTGCCGGTGGCACAGGCCGCTGCATCTGATTACATTCTCGTTCTTGTCGAGACGACTTATGCCTTCGGAGACGATGCGGTTCTAGAAGTTCGTCTGATTGATACCCGCACCAATGCGCCCGTGGAGGGCGCCGTCATCTTTGCCACAAGGTTGGATATGGCGCCGGACGGGATGGAGACGATGACTTCACCGGTCTTGGCGTTACCCGGCGAAGAGCCGGGTCTCTATCGCTTCTCTGCCGATCTGACGATGGACGGAAACTGGCGCTTTTCCGTTGCGGCCAAGGTGCAGGGCGAGATGGAAACCGTTCAGGCACAGATCGTGATCGAGGTACAGCCATGAGCGCCTTTGGCAAACTGGTGCTGATCGCCGTCGTTGGCAGCGCGGCTGGATGGGTTGGCCTTGCGGCGGGCGGCAAAGGCTGGACGCCTGCGATGCTGACGGATGTGGCGCAGACGCAGCTCACAGCACTTTTGGGACGTAGAGCTGATGCGATGCCGGCCGAAATCCGATCGGCGATGGGCCCGATTATCTACTATCGACACCCTGACGGTCTTGCCGAGTGGTCCGCGGTGCCGACCGACACCGTCGATGGCAAGGCGTTTCTGCCGGTGCTGGCAAGCGAAGATGTGTCGTTTGACCCAGAGGCGCCCAACCCCCTAGAGGCGAAAATTGGCGAACGAACCGTTCTCTACTACCGGCATCCGATGGGCCTGCCCGATACGTCGCCGGTGCCTAAGCAGGATTCCATGGGCATGGACTACCTTCCCGTTTTTGCCGATGAGGCAAAAGATGCCGGATCGGTGACGGTATCGCCCGGCAAACTACAGCGCACCGGCGTACGTACGTCAGTTGCGGTGCTCAAGCCCATGGCAATGACGGTGCGAGCGCCGGGGATCGTCGCGCTGGATGAGCGTCGGGTAAGCGTCATTTCATTGCGTGCAGATGCTTTCATCGAAGAAGTTGAGGATGTAACGACCGGATCAATCGTTGAAGCGGGCGAACCGCTGGCGATGCTCTATTCTCCGGATATCGTCTCGGCGGCCGCACAGTATGTTTCGGACCTGCGAAGTGGTGAAGGGCGCGTGGAAGGCAGCCGTCAAAGGCTGGCAAACCTGGGAGTTCCCGTGTCAGTGATCGACAAGATCGCGGCGGACAGGCGTGCGCCGGTGCAAATCAGCCTGATGGCACCGCGGTCGGGCGTGGTTCTGGAACGAATGGCCGTCGAAGGCATGATGTCCGAGGCTGGCGAAACGCTGTTTCGTATTGCCGATACCTCGGTTGTCTGGGTCTTTGCGGACGTGCCGGAATCCGCTCTGATCGGCCTTGCGGACGGAAACGCGGCCACGATCACCTTTCCCGGCCTGCCGGGCGAAACCTTCAGCGGCTTGATCGACAAGATATACCCTGAGGTCGATATGCAGACCCGAACTGCACGCGTCCGCATCGATCTGCCCAATACTGAGGGACGCCTGCTGGTCAACATGTTTGCTGATGTGGCTTTGGCGACGGGCGACGGCGCGCCCGTGGTGCAAGTGCCGGAAACGTCAGTGATCGACACCGGCGATCGCCAGGTGGTGATCCGGGACATGGGAGAGGGTAAATTCGCGCCGCAGGATGTGGTCGTGGGGCGACAGGCCTCCGGAATGGTGGAAATCCGCGAAGGTATTGCCGAGGGCGACCGGGTCGTCACCACCTCGACCTTTCTGATCGACGCGGAAAGCAACCTGAACGCCGCCCTGGCTGCGCTGGCCTCCCCGGAGGCAAGCGAATGATCGCGCGTGTCATCGAATGGTCCGCCCGGAACCTTGTTCTGGTGTTCTTTGCCACGGCCCTGATCATCGCCGCCGGGGTCTGGTCACTGCGCAACTTGCCGATCGACGCTATTCCCGATCTGTCGGACGTGCAGGTGATCGTGCTGACCGACTACCCGGGCCAGGCCCCTCAGGTGGTGGAGGACCAGGTCACTTATCCGCTGACCTCGGCCATGCTGACGGTGCCGCGATCCCGCGTCGTGCGCGGGTTTTCGTTCTTCGGCATTTCCTTTGTCTACATCATCTTCGAGGACGGCGTTGACCCGTACTGGGCGCGGTCGCGCGTGCTGGAATACCTCAACGCCGCAGCGGCTCGCCTGCCGGACGGGGTGACACCAGCCCTTGGTCCGGATGCGACGGGGGTGGGCTGGGTCTACCAATATGCGATCACCGGCGAGAACCTGAGCCTTGCTGAATTGCGGTCGTTGCAGGATTGGGTAGTGCGTTTCGGGGCCAGCCGTGCAGAGGGCGTGTCCGAAGTGGCCAGTGTCGGTGGCTTCGTTAAGCAATACTCGGTCACAGTTGACCCGGTCCGGATGCGCGCGCAGGGGATCACGCTGTCTGATATCGGCAAGGCCATCTCCGAGAGCAACATGGACACCGGCGGGCGCACGGTGGAGCTGTCCGAGTTCGAATTCATGGTGCGCGGACGCGGCTATCTGGCGGGGACCGAGGATATCGGCAACATCACCCTGCGCAGCATTGGCGGGGTGCCGATCAACCTGAAAGACGTCGCACGGATCGAAATCGTCCCCAGCGAACGCCGCGGCATCGCCGAGTTGAACGGTGAGGGCGAGGTCGCCAGTGGTATCGTGCTTCAGCGGGTGGGTGCCAATGCGCTGGATGTGATTGAAAACGCCAAGGCAGAACTGGACGTGGTGGCCCAAAGCCTGCCGGAAGGAGTCGACATCGTGCCGGTCTATGACAGGTCCGACCTGATCCTGTCGGCAATCGAGACGTTGAAAACAACGCTGCTCGAAGAAAGCCTTGTCGTGGCGGGGGTAACGATCATTTTTCTGTTGCACGTCCGCTCCGCCCTCGTGGCGATCATCATGCTGCCTGTCGGATTGCTCATGGCCTTCACGGCAATGAAATTTCTCGGGATCGGGGCCAATATCATGAGCCTCGGCGGCATTGCCATCGCGATCGGCGCGATGATCGACGCGGCCATCGTGATGATCGAAAATGCGCACAAACACCTCGAACGGGCCGCCCCTGACAAGCCACGCATCCAGGTGCTGATCGAAGCGGCAAGCGAGGTCGGCCCCGCGCTGTTCTTCAGCTTGCTGATCATCACTGTCTCGTTTCTGCCAATCTTTTCGCTTGAAGGACAGGAGGGACGCATGTTCGGCCCGCTCGCCTACACCAAAACCTTCTCGATGGCGGCAGCAGCGTTCCTGTCGGTGACGCTGGTGCCTGCGTTGATGGTGGTTTTCGTGCGGGGTCGGATCATCCCTGAACACAGGAATCCGGTAAACCGCGTGCTAATCGCGGTCTACCGCCCGATTATCAGCGCCGTGTTGAAGGCCAAGAGCCTTACGATCATCGTGGCCATTGCGGCACTGGTAATCACCATCTGGCCCGCGCGCCAGCTGGGGTCTGAATTCATGCCTGTCCTGAACGAGGGCACGCTTATGTACATGCCGACCACGCTGCCCGGGCTTTCGGTCACCAAGGCCGCCGAGCTGATGCAGACCCAGGACCGCATCATCAAGACCTTCCCCGAAGTGTTGTCGGTTTTCGGCAAGGCAGGCCGCGCGCTGACTGCGACCGATCCAGCACCGACGGAGATGTTCGAGACGATCATCCAGCTCCGCCCGGAAGACGAATGGCGTCCCGGTGTCACCATCGAAAGCCTGCGGCAGGAAATGGATGCCGCGCTGCAATTTCCCGGCGTGTCGAACGCCTGGACGATGCCGATCCGGGCGCGAATCGACATGTTGTCCACCGGCATCCGCACACCAGTGGGGATCAAGGTCTTCGGTACCAGCCTGACCGAGATGGAAAAGGTAGCCCGTGAGGTCGAAGCCGTCGTGCGCACGGTGCCAGGAACGACCAGCGCCTATGCCGAACGGGTGATTGGCGGCTATTATCTGGACATCACGCCCGACCGCGCTGCCCTTGGCCGCTACGGTCTGTCGGTGCAGGATGTGCAGGAGGTGATCGGCATGGCATTGGGGGCCAAGGCCATCACGCAGACCGTCGAGGGCCGCGAGCGCTACGACGTCGCAGTGCGCTATCCGGCGACACTGAGGTCCGATCCGGAGGCCATCGGACGCGAGGTTCAAGTGGCGCTGCCGGGCGGTGGCACAATTCCACTCGGGGACGTAGCCACCATCGAACGCACTCGCGGAGCCACGTCGATCCGCACCGAAAACGGACAGCTTGCCGTCTATATCTTCGTCGATATCGTCGGACGCGATCTTGGTGGCTACGTGGCCGAAGCGCAGGCGGCGGTCGCGGCTTCCGTCACCCTGCCACCCGGCTTTTCATTGGGCTGGAGCGGGCAGTTCGAGTACCTTGAACGTGCGAAACAGCGGCTGGCCACAGTTGTGCCGTTAACGCTGGCGCTGATCTTTCTGCTGCTTTACCTGAACTTCCGCCGTCTGACGGAAACGCTGATCGTGATGCTGTCGCTGCCCTTCGCGCTGGTGGGCGGCATTTGGCTCATGTGGTTCATGGGCTTCAACATGTCGGTTGCGGTGGCCGTCGGGTTTATCGCGCTGGCCGGGGTGGCGGCTGAAACCGGTGTGATCATGTTGATCTATTTCGATCAGGCGTTGAATGAAGCGCGTGACCGCGCGGGCGGCCGCGACCTGACCCGCGACGAACTCTACGCCGCGATCATGGTGGGTGCAGTAGATCGCGTTCGCCCCAAGATGATGACAGTTGTCGCAATCATGGCCGGCCTAATGCCGATCCTCTGGGCGCATGGAACCGGGTCCGAGATCATGCAGCGCATCGCAGTGCCGATGATCGGAGGTATGGTGTCGTCAACCTTGCTAACCCTGATCGTCATTCCGGCGGTTTATGCCATCATCAAAGGCTGGAGCTTCAAGAAGGCCGGTACAGCGCCTGATTTGGCCCTCGGGCAGGCCGCAGAATAAGGGCAACAGCATTAAGGAGGCATTGGGAATCGAGATGAATGCTTGAAACCTATGGCGTCAGAGCGACTTCAACGACGCGAATGGTGGTACTGCCGTCCGCGCCGCTGATTGGTTGCGTCCAGGCCACAAACGCCCCGGTTCCGCCAAGCGCCATCCTCGGAAAACCGACCGAACCGCCGCCTCGATTGATGTGGAGCGCCTGAGGCGCGACACATCCGGCATCTGGCGTTACGTGGCACATGACGATCGCTTCACCGCCTCCCACATATTCGATCCAGAGCGCCAATGCGCTGCCATCTGCAAATTGCAGGACGTCCACCCGACCTGCGGCTGCGCCGAGGTCAATGCGGAGCGGTTCGTCGAACTGCGCACCGCCATCGTCCGAAAAGGCGATACGAACCTTCGGCTCGTTCTCGGCTGCCGTGAACCAGATAACGGAAATCCTGTCGCCCATGGTATCAATGGCCGGGCCATTGACGGGGCATCCGGCGATTTCCCATCCGTCGTTATGGATCGTGGCGGGCTCCGTCCACTCCCCGTCGGCCTGCCGGACAGCCGATATATCGCGAATTTCATCGGCGGTTCTGTCACGATAGACCGCCACGATGTCGCCTGATGCAGTCCGCGTTGCAGAAGTCTGGCAACAGGTACAGGTGCGCACATCCAACAGGCTTTCTGGCTGCATCGTTCCGTCAAAGTTGATCTGCCGCGCGCGCAACTGCATCGTATTTTCGAAGCTGTCGCCTTCTGTCTGACTGCCATACTCCCGGCCATCCAGCCACAGCGCCGTCAATCCACCAAATTGGTCGGGTACCAACGAAACAAAACCATGCTCACGTTGAGACCTGTCATCGTGAGGGACAATCGAGTCAGTCCAGCTTCTGCCTTCATCTTTGGAAAAAGCGATTTTGACGTCGTATTGGTAATCGCCCGGTCCATTCAGCTCTAACCATTGTGCCGCCAAACCGCCACCAGCAAGCGCCACTACCGAAGGGAAGTCGGCCCAGTTGATGTAAATCTTTGACGATACATTAATTGTGCGGACGTCCGACCACTCACTGCCGTTGAGGATGGCCATGCGAACTTCCGCTTCGGTTCCGCTTTCTTCGGTCCAGCTCAGTAAAACCCTGCCATCCGACAAGGGTGCGAGTGATGGTTCGCGCGCATTGATGCCAACCGGTGATCCGCGGTCGGTCAATCTGAATAATCCGGTTTCCTCCGCGTATGATGCGGTGGACGAAGCGAGCAATGCACCAAGGATCAGAGTCGATGCAGCAGAACATTTACTCATGAACAGAATTTTCCCACCGTTATTGTTTTTCTGTGGCAAACCAAATGCTGATTGACCGTGCGCCAACTCCCCTTCTTTTGACCGACGAAAGTGCCTAGTCAATTCCGTTGGCCCGCTGCAAAGCTCGAATGTACGCCACGATAGCAAGGATGTCTGAGCGCGTCACGCCTTCAACCGCTGGCATGTTGCCAAATTCCCAGTGGTGCGCCCGAACTCCATTCTGCGCTGCAAGGACAAACGCCATGTCGCCGTGGTGGCTGGGTTCATAAATCTTGTGAACAAGCGGAGGAGCGACGCCATCTTGGCCCTGCGCGTTTCGACCGTGGCAAGCGGAACAGACCGCATCATAAGCGCTTGCGCCGATTTGCTCCTGCTCTGTGAAACTGTTTGGTAGCTTGACAGTAGCGAGAGCACCCGCGGAAAGCGCGATGCCCTCCTCCCTCTGGACGCCCGTCCGAGAGTGGCTCGGTTGCACAATGAACCATACTGCTGCAACGACGGCGACCAGAGCGAAAAATATCGCTGCCCATTTCATACTATCAAACTCTTTCATGATGTTGCGATGGCCCCTGCCTTTTTAGAGACGAAGCCGGGTATCTCAGTTGGGCTTGCTCGAATTGACTGACGTCCTGCGGCATGGTGTTGTCTGCTTGAACAATTGCGGATTGCTGGATCGATTTGTTGAAAAAGGTCGTGATTTCGTGGTACCGGATCCGCGTGTCTTCCAGCGTCTGATAGTAATTGAAGAGTTCTTTCAGCGGTGCCGAGAAGTCTTTGTGTGCGGCTAGGACGGCCACCAGGGCACCGAATGTGATACGCCCTTCGATGACGAAATATCCTCCCAATGAGTAGAACAGGAATGGGGTCAGCGCGGTTAGAAAATTGTTGAGGGCCTTGATGAAGAACTTCAGGCGGAAAATCTTCCTGCGGACGTGCTCAAGCTCTCTAAAACTCGCTCCGGCCGGTAGCAGTCCGGTCGGATTGACCTGCCGTTCATGCAACTGTTCGCTAAGCTGTCTGCCGAGCTGTCGGACTTCCTTGATTCTTGTACGTGAAAGGGCGTTGACACGCCGCTGTAGCTTGGGTAGCAGCACGAGCTGGATTGGCAGCACCGTCAGTGCGGCGGCACCCAACACAGGGTCCTGAACGAACATGAAAAACAGGATCGTCAACAGTGTACCACCTTGTAGGATTGGCAGCGTGAGGACATCTGCCGCGAAGCCACCTATGGGCTCAACTTCCTGTGCGAGAATAGGGACGATTTCGCTCTGGTTTCGGGAGTCGGGATCGCTGCGCCATTGCCGATAGACCAGCAGCCGGAAGCGCCGCAGAAAACGCTCAGCTACATATCCCTTGAACACGTTAAGGCCATATTTGTTTAGCCCATTCAGGATGATCGCCAAAAGGTAGAGACCACAGAGAAGCATTAGGAAAACGACCTGATCGACGTCTCGCCCCAAAACGGCAACGGGGAAACGATCAGAATCCAAAGCGTTGTTGACGATCTGCTTTGGCAGTTCGAGGGTCAAATATAGAATAGGCATCGCGATGAGGCTGACGACAATCATCAATGCCTGCTGCCTTCTGGAGTAGCGCAGGACCGTGCTGAAAAGACTGCCTTCAAGCCCCCGTATGGGTTCGGGGTGGAACGTAGGGGTGTGACGGCGCTTCCAAAGCTTGAGAATGCCGCGAATAGCAAGATGTGAGCCGACAGTGATCAGCAGCGCGGGCGCCAAGACCAGTATCAGATGAATGAACGGGTGAACCCAGTCTGGCGTCGCATCGCTGTAGTCGTACCCAAACGCGGCAGATACGTTGTGTACAAGCACGTGATACCTGTCCAGGAGTGACATCAAAAATTCTAACCCTTTGATTTCGGCGCAAGGTGATCGTGCACCATGATGACGCCCCACATGCCCGCTTCCCGGTGGCCGGGTATCAAGCACACGAACTCCAGGTTTGTCATATCGGAGAACTCCCAGATCAGGTCGGCATTTTGTCCACTTGGGATCAAAACCGAGTTGGCGCGATCATGTTGCATATCGGGGTGTTCGCGCATCCATTGCTGATGTTTCGCAATTTCGTCAAAGGAGCCGAGAAAGAACTCGTGATCCAGAGCGCCCGTATTGCCGATCAAAAACCGAACGACCGATCCCTTTTCAATCTGGATCGCGTCCGGCTCGAAAAGCATGTATCCGCTTTCTGTCTCCCTGATGGATATTTCGATCGTCCGGTCGAATGAGGAACCGACACCGGGCTTCCCGATCGCATCATGGCCAGGCAATTCAAAGGCCCGCGCATGAGGTTGCTGGCCTTTGCCACTAGAAGCGTTCACTGAGAAAGCCGGAAAGACGAGCACAAGGGCGGTGGTGCAGATTATCAGGAAATTCATAATGCTCGGCTATTTCCGTAGCGCTTGATTTTATTGCCTCAAAACGTTGGGGCCGGGCGTGTTCGCCTCGGCCCCATTGTCTATCTTCACTTCATCTGCGTGACAGTAAGCTTGCCCTTGACCCGGTCGGCAACGAACTCGATGTCCTGACCTTCCGCCATCTTGGCCATCATCGCTTCGTCCGCGCGGAACACCATCGTCATCGCGGGCATATCGAGGTTGACCAGAGGGCCGTGGATGATTGT
This sequence comes from Sulfitobacter aestuarii, assembly GCF_042685005.1. Classification (NCBI taxonomy): domain Bacteria; kingdom Pseudomonadati; phylum Pseudomonadota; class Alphaproteobacteria; order Rhodobacterales; family Roseobacteraceae; genus Sulfitobacter; species Sulfitobacter aestuarii. Next base: position 64,672 of record NZ_JBHUMP010000013.1, read on the forward strand.
GACCTTGCCGGCCTTGGCGTCGATCTTCTTGATGGTCCCGCTCGTATATTCCACGTCAGCCTGAGCCATCTGGTCCCCCACTGAGACCGCACGGTGCATTCCGGATTCGTAGTGACCCGGAATCAGGCACGCCGCTTCGAACGTACCAGCATTCGCGAACGTCCAGACGACCTCACCCGAAGCGCCTGCATCGAGACGGATTCGGTTCGGGTCGTCGTGTTCCATATCCATCTTGGCCATTTCGATCTTGTGCTCGGCGTTACGCTCGACTGTATCAAGGACGAATTCATGCTCCAGCTCACCCTTGTTCGTGATGTTGAAGCGGATGGTTTCACCCTCCTTGATGGTCATCTCTTCGCTCTCGATCAGCATTTCGCCTTCGTCGTTTTCGAGCAGAGTGACATCAATTGTGCGGTCCACATTGGCGGCTTCACCCGGCATACCGATCATCATTGCGGCCGGCTTGGTCTCACCGTGCCCGCCATCATGTGTGCCTGCGGCAAATGCTGGTGCCGAAAGCACCAACGCGAAGCTTGTCGTCAAAAGAAGATTTCTCATTTCATTGTCCTGTAGGTTGGTTTGGTTGGAGTTGACGAAGGGCCGTTCAGCCCTTCGAGTTTGGTTTTGGTGTGAGAATGGTCTTGGGACTGTTGTTCGAGGCGAACTCGGGCAATTCGCCGGTCCATTCGTAGGCCATCTCGCCCGGAGGATTTTCGTACCAGCCGGGATCGGAGTAATCGTCCGCGTCGATGCCGTCCCGCACCTTTACGACCGAAAACATGCCGCCCATCTCGATGGGGCCGTAGGGCCCCCAACCCGTCATCATCGGGATCGTGTTGTCAGGCAGCGGCATTTCCATTTTCGCCATGTCCCCCATGCCGGACATCCCCATGGGCATGTATTCCGGCTGGAACTGACGGATCTTCTGGGTCAGCGGCTTCTTGTTGACCCCGATGAACGTCGGCACATCGTGACCCATGGCATTCATCGTGTGGTGCGACTTGTGGCAGTGAATCGCCCAGTCACCCAGATGCTCTGCGACGAACTCATAGGCGCGCATCGCGCCCACGGGGATGTCGATGCTGACCTCCGGCCATTGCGCTTCTGGCGGTACCCAGCCACCATCCGTGCAGGTGACCTTGAAATCATAGCCGTGCATGTGGATCGGGTGGTTTGTCATCGTGAGGTTGCCGACGCGTACTCGCACCTTGTCGCCCTTGTTCACGACCAGCGGATCGATGTCGGGGAAGATCCGACTGTTCCATGTCCACAGGTTGAAGTCCGTCATCGTCATGATGCGGGGCACGTATGTGCCGGGATCGATGTCAAAGGCATTCAGCATGATCAGAAAATCGCGATCCACCGGCATGAAGGTGGGATCCTTGGGATGGACCACGAACATGCCCATCATCCCCATCGCCATCTGGGTCATTTCGTCGCCATGGGGGTGGTACATGAACGTGCCGGACTTCACCAAGTCGAATTCGTAGACAAACGTTTTTCCTGGCGGGATGCTGGGATGACTCAACCCGGAGACCCCATCCATGCCCGAGGGCAGGATGAGCCCGTGCCAATGCACCGTGGTGCCTTCCGGCAGCTTGTTGGTGACGTAGATGCGGACCCGGTCGCCTTCGACTGCTTCGATCGTTGGACCGGTGGACTGGCCGTTGTAACCCCACAAATGCGCAATCATGCCGTCTGCAAGTTCGCGCTCTACCGGTTCGGCGACGAGGTGAAATTCCTTGACCCCGTTGTTCATCCGGTGCGGCAGGGTCCACCCGTTCAGCGTGACCACTGGTGTGTAGTCCGGCCCTGACGACGGACGCGCCGTAATCGCCGTTGCCGCACTGTCCATCTGCGCGGCTTCGGGGAGGCCCATGTTCAGGGTTTGACCCCAGGCTTTTGAAGAGACCAGCGTTGCACCTGCGGCGCCGGCTCCGAGTAATTGACGTCTGTTCAACATGTCAGTTCCTTTCAGTGTCCTGCGCCGCCACCGGCGGCAAGTGATGCGCCTTCTCCACCAGCACCAGCACCGCCTTCGCCGCCGCCATAGATCGCGGCGGTCAGATCGGCCTGTGCCATATAGAATTCGCGTTTTGCATTTGCCGCTTCCAGGGATGCGGCAAGTTTCTCGCGCACATCAGTCAGCAGCTCGAAAGTGTTGGTGATCATGCCGTTGTAGGACAGCAAACCCTCTTCTTCGACGGTCGTGCGTAGCGGCACCAGAACGTCGCGGTAGTGGCGAGCGATTTTGTATGCGGCATGATAAGAGGCTTCAGCACCGCGCGCTTCAGACCGGACGTTCACGGCCTTCTCTGCGAGCACGTTGGCCGCTTGAAGATAAGACAATTCCGCCTTGCGCATCCGGGCCTTGCCGGTGTCGTAGATCGGGATCGCGAACTCCACTTCCACCTGAGGCAAAGTCTTGGTTTCAATGTCGCCACTGCCTTCAACTTCACGCTCAAATTCGGCTCCCGCAACGATCTCCAGATCGCTGACAATGCGGGTCTGGTCGGTCAGACCAAACGCCTTGGCCTGCGCTTCCAGGCCAACTTTGGCAACACGCAGATCCACCCGATTTCTTAGCGCCTTGGCCTCGATGTCGGTCACACGGCCGACAGAACGCGGCAGTGAAGGAAGGGCATCTGGCACATAGTAATCGACTCCGGTGCCCCAGAGGCCCATCAACCTGGTCAAAGCCTCCTTGGACCGAGTGGCGTTCAATCGTGCCTGTGCAAGTTGCCCCGCCAGTTCGGCATTGAATGCCTGTTCGCGGGCCTGCCCAGCTTTGTTAAGTGCGCCGGTCTCGCCCAACCTCATCGCCAGTTCAGAGCCGGCGTCAGAGGTCGCTTTCGCGCGCCGCAGATAGCTCACTGCCTCGAAGGCGGCGACTGCATCGACCCATGCCTTTCGCGTCTGATTGGCCAGTGCAAGTGTGTCGTTCACGGCATTGAGCTGAGCCTGCCGGAAGCTTGCATCAGCAATGGCCATGCGCTGTTTGCGCGTGGTGGCATCGAGGACGTTCGACCGGATCAGCCCTTCGATCGCCCTGTAGGCACCGAGCTCAGGCGCACCGATTCCCAGGACGCCAATTGAGACGATCGGGTTTTCCGGCGTCGATTGCTGCCAAGCCTCAGCGGCCGAGAGGCCAACATTGACGTAAGACGCTTGCAGACCCTTATTGTTCAGCAACGCAACCTGAACCGCCGTATCGGCCGAGATCGTCTTCTGATGCACCATGCTGTGCACCTGTTTCTTGAGAGCTTCGTTTTCGGCCTGCGTTTCCGCAAACACGGTCCGTTTGCCGATCGCTGGCGTGATCTGGCTGGCCACATTGGCAAAACCGGCCTTCGGTTCGGTGTAGCTTCCCGGTACTGCGGTTGCGCAGGCACCCAAGAAAAGTGGCAAGCCAAGAACCAGCGGAATCTTAGATACCCGCATCAGTTGCCCTCCGTCTGCTCTTGATTGACAGACCGCCAATCACGGGGGCCGGTCGGACCACGATAGGTGTAGCCAGCCAATGGATCTTGATAGCTGATCGGAGACGAAACGGTCGCGTTGACGACAGCCTGTTGTGTCGCAACGGAGGGCAAAGGGGTAGGCTCATAGGCGCATGCGCCAAGCCCGAGGGCCGAAGCCCCCATAAGTAGATGAATTTTCATGAAGGTATCCTGATTGATGAACGATGTCTCACGCAGAGTCTGCGCAAGGCTCACACCCGGATTGGGCGCCGTTTCAGATCAGGAATCGAGGGGGCCGCAGAAACCCTGATGTTTCGACGGAATGCGTCTGACCGCTCAGGATCATATATTCTTTCGCAGCAATAGGATCCGGGAATACCAAGTCTGCGTCTGGAATGACGACAGAAATGCATATTCCGTTACAACACTGAGTTGATTGATGCTCTGTTTCACCAATGTCGGAGGATATGTCATCCACGTCAACTGTCGCCGGGTGTTTCATGTGGTCGGCGTGGATATCAGTTCCCTGACCAACAGTCGGTTCGCTGAGAAGGGCGCTGATCGATCCAGAATGCTGACCATCATGCATTCCCGAGGCCGCGTGTGCCGCAGAAGGTGGAGAAAGAACCAGAGCCAACGCAAAAGCGAAGCAAGTGAGGAATTTCACCCATACCGAAGTGGCGACACGCATTCTCATGAACGGAAACTTGGACGTTTTGACAAATTAGTCAACGCTTACAGCGCGGGAAGGTTTGGCACATTCTAGCGAGGCAGGCGAATTCTCGCTGCAAGCGCTCAAAACTGTTGCGCAATAGGTACATAGCAACGTTCACCATTCAGACAGAAGAAGCGAAAATGGCAGGGAGTATGTCTTTAATGACTGGAATTGACGGGACTAAGTCAGTCTTTCCGATCCGTAGCCCGCATCGTGAATCGCTGCCTTCAGAGCGCTTTCATCCAATGCGCTATCTACCTCGACGGAACGCGCAGTCAGGTCACAGGTGACAGTCGCGTGTGGGTCTATCGTCACAATGGCCTTCTTTATCGACGCGGTGCAATGTCCGCAGTTCATGTCCGGCACGCTGAACCTGATCATCACGATCTCCTTCTTGCTGCTGCTACCTAGGGCGTTCCCCTATGGGAAGGTCAATGCCCGAAAAAATTTCTCGATGCACCTGTTGACCTTCCAGCGAATGGAACCCTTATCTCTCGGAGGATCAGAATCAGGAGATTTCCATGTCCGGTCCACACAACGTCCGAATTTCCCTTCAAAACATGTCCTGCGCCTCTTGCGTTGGGCGGGTGGAGCGTGGGCTTTCCGGCCTGCCGGGTGTCAGCGACGTTCGCGTCAACCTCGCCAGCGAGACGGCCCAGGCGCAGATCGACGGGCCGGAGCGCATCTCGGACATCGTCGAGAAGTTGGAAGAGATCGGCTATCCCGTCCGGACTCAGAGCGTTCGTCTGAACGTGGCCTCCATGTCCTGCGCGTCCTGCGTCGGGCGGGTGGACAAGGCGCTGGCGGCGATGCCGGGCGTGCTGGACGTGAACGTCAATCTGGCCTCGGAAACCGCCACGGTGACTTATCTCGAAGGCGCGGTCGTGGTCGCCGACCTGCTCAAGGCGGCGGTTGACGCAGGCTATCCCGCGACCCTGCCGCAGGACAGCGCGCGGGAAGACACGAGTGCCCGCAAGGATGAAGAGGCGCGCAGGCTGGCCCGCAGGACCGCTATGGCGGCGGCCCTCGCCCTGCCGGTGTTCCTGCTGGAAATGGGCGCGCACCTGATCCCCGGGATGCATGGCCTGATCGGCGAAACCATTGGCCACCGGGCCAGCTGGCTGATCCAGTTCGGTCTGACCACCGTGGTCCTGTTCTGGCCGGGGCGCAGCTTCTACACGCTCGGGTTTCCCGCGCTGCTCAAGGGCGCACCGGACATGAACAGCCTTGTCGCTGTCGGCACCTCGGCGGCCTATCTCTATTCCCTCGTGGCGCTCTTCGCGCCCGCGCTGCTGCCCGAAGGGTCGCGCGCGGTCTATTTCGAGGCGGCGGCGGTCATTGTCGTGCTGATCCTGCTGGGCCGCTGGCTGGAAGCCCGCGCAAAGGGCCGGGCCGGGGCCGCGATCCATAAGCTGCTAGGCCTTCAGGCCAAGACCGCACGAGTGGTGGTGGGCGGAGAGCCGCAGGACGTGGCTATCGAACGTATCACTGCGGGCGACATCCTGTTGGTGCGTCCCGGAGAGCGGATCGCGGTGGACGGCGAGGTGACCGAAGGCAGCGCGCGTGTCGATGAGAGCATGATCACCGGCGAACCGGTGCCGGTTGCCAAGTCGGTGGGCGACCCCGTCACAGGCGGGACGGTCAACGGCTCCGGTGCCTTTCGGTTCCGCGCGACGCGCGTGGGGGCGGATACGACGCTGGCCCGGATCATCCGCATGGTCGAAGAGGCGCAGGGGGCGAAGTTGCCGATCCAGGGGCTGGTCGACCGGATCACTCTGTGGTTTGTGCCCGCGGTCATGGCTTTTGCCGCCCTGACCGTCTTGGTCTGGCTGCTGGCCGGGCCGTCACCCGCCCTGTCCTTTGCGATGGTCGCCGGTGTTTCGGTCCTGATCATCGCCTGCCCCTGCGCGATGGGGCTCGCTACACCGACCTCGATCATGGTGGGCACAGGGCGCGCCGCCGAAATGGGCGTGCTGTTCCGCAAGGGCGATGCGCTGCAACAGCTTTCGACAGTGGATGTGGTGGCGCTGGACAAGACCGGCACGGTGACCGAAGGCCGCCCCGAGCTGACCGATCTGGTGCTGGCCGACGGCTTTGACCGCGCCGAGGTGCTGGCGCTGATCGCGGCGGTCGAGGCGCAGTCGGAACATCCCATCGCCGAGGCCATCCTGCGGGCGGCGGAGGCCGAGGGCGTTGCCCGTCACGACGCGCAGAAATTCACCTCCATCACCGGCTACGGTGTCCGGGCAGAGGTTTCGGGCCATGACGTGCTGGTGGGGGCCGACCGTTTGATGACGCACGAAGGGCTGGACATCGGTGCGTTGGCCGACGAAGAGCGCCGCCTGGCCGAACGGGGCCGCACCGCGCTTTACGCCGCCATCGACGGACGCGTTGCCGCCGTCATCGCCGTGGCCGATCCGGTGAAGCGGTCCAGCGCGGCAGCCATCCGGGCGCTGCACGATCTGGGCCTGAAGGTTGCCATGATCACCGGCGACAAGCGCGAGACGGCAGAAGCCATCGCGCGCGAGACCGGCATCGACCATGTGATCGCGGGTGTGCTGCCGGATGGCAAGGTCGCGGCATTGGACGATCTGCGCGGCACGGGCCAGCACATCGCCTTTGTCGGCGACGGCATCAACGATGCGCCCGCGCTTGCCCATGCGGACGTGGGCATCGCCATCGGCACCGGCACCGACGTCGCCATCGAATCCGCCGATGTGGTGCTGATGTCGGGCGATTTGCGCGGCGTGGTCAACGCGCTGGAAGTGTCGCGGCGTACGATGCGCAACATCCGCCAGAACCTGTTCTGGGCCTTCGGCTATAACGTGGCCCTCATTCCGGTGGCGGCGGGGCTGCTCTACCCGGTGTCGGGCCTGCTGCTGTCGCCGGTGCTGGCGGCTGGGGCAATGGCGCTCAGCTCGGTCTTCGTACTGACGAACGCGCTGCGCCTGCGCCGTGTCCGCCCGGCGATGGACGACGCGGCGAAGGCCGCGACTGCCCCCCGCATGTCCCCCCTCCCGGCAGAATGAAACAAGGAGAAAACGATCATGAATATCGGAGACGTGGCCGACCTGTCCGGCCTTCCTGCGAAGACCATCCGCTACTACGAGGACATCGGGCTGGTCGAGCCGCTGCGCAGCGCGAACGGTTATCGCAGCTTTCGGCAGAGCGACGTCCACAAGCTGGCGTTTCTCGGGCGAGCGCGTGCGCTTGGCTTCACAATCGAGGACTGCCGGAGCCTGCTGAAACTCTATGCCGATACCGACCGCGCCAGCGCGGAGGTCAAGCAGATCGCCGAGGAACACCTCGACCGGATCGACCGGAAAATCGCAGAACTGACCGAGATGCGCGCGACGTTGTCGCACCTTGTCGATGCCTGCGCTGGCGATCACAGGCCTAATTGTCCGATTCTCGCAGATCTGGCTATGGAAGAGGATAAGACCCGGACCGCCAGGGCAGCGGATTAAGCGGGCTTAGATACGTCCCGCAGCGGGCAGCGCCACCCACAAGGTGCGACTGGCTGCAGCTATTTCGGAACATTCCAGCGCGGGAAAGTTGTTCCACCTCTAGACTTCACGATTTCGAGAGAGGACAACTTCATGTCATATGGCCGCTTTTTCGCGATGATCGCCACATCTACCGTCGTCATGTTCGGTCTGATGTATCTCAATACCTACCTCTGGACGCATGTGTTCTGGTCGGAAACGCGGGCCTACATGGCTCTCCTGATGGGTGCCACCATGGCGATCATCATGCTGGGCTTCATGCTGTCGATGTATTCCAGCAAGATGGCTAACGCCGCCTTCTTCATCGGTGCCGCCGTGGTCTTTGCCGCCTCGCTTTGGCTGGTCCGCAGCCAGGTGACGGTGGGCGACACCAGCTACATGCGGGCAATGATTCCGCACCACTCGATCGCGATCATGACCTCCAGCCGCGCCGATATCTCGGACCCGCGCGTGCGCAAGCTGGCGGATGAGATCATCTATGCGCAGGACAAGGAAATCGCCGAGATGCGTTATCTGGTGAACGATATCGACGCCAACGGTGACAGTCTGGCACAGTCAGAAAGCGGACCGACGCAGATCATGAGCCTTGACGAGGCGCTATCAACCCCGGAAATCGCCATTCTCGACCTCGAATTTCTTACTACGGAGGACATTGCGCAGATGTTTCCCGGCGGCGCGGCGTGCACGTTCACCTACACCACCACAAGCAGGCCTGCGCTGGCGGTGGGCCGCATCGACGGTGGGAGTGTAGCTCTCGCCAAGATCAGCGGCGATCTGGTGCGGCTGGAGGCTGGCGACGCCGGAAGCACTTGGGGCACGGAAGGCATGACAGTGGCGTTGAGCGCGCCGAGCGGAACCGGCACATTGGACGCAAATAGTGGCGAAATGCAGGACGCCGATCTCGTTCTCGAACTTGGGTCCGGTCTGCGTGCAGGGTATCGCGGATATTACGGTTGCGGTGCCTGAACCAGAAACTGGAGGAAACACTATGCCGAATGACGCATCGAAATCAGCCCAACTCTACCGGATGGTCATGCCGGATCATCTTTGCCCCTATGGCCTGAAGTCCAAGGACCTGCTCGAACGCGAAGGGTACGAGGTTGAGGATCATCACCTGACGACACGCGAGGAAACCGATGCCTTCATGGAAAAGCACGGGGTCGAGACCACGCCGCAGACCTGGATCGGCGACAAGCGGATTGGCGGCTACGACGATCTGCGGGTCCATTTCGGCCTCGACGCGCCGGAAAGCGAGCGCTCGGACACCTCCTATCGGCCGGTGATCGCGATCTTTGCCGTCGCGTTTCTGATGGCGCTCGGCCTGTCATGGTACAGCTTTGGAACCATCCTCAGCCTGCGCGCGCTGGAATGGTTCGTCTCGATCTCGATGTGCTTGCTTGCAGTGCAGAAGCTTCAGGATGTCGAGAGCTTTTCGACCATGTTCCTGAATTACGACCTGCTGGCGCGCCGCTGGGTGCGCTACGGCTATCTCTATCCCTTCGGAGAGGCCTTCGCCGGTATCCTCATGGTCGCCGGGGCGCTCACCTGGCTGTCGGCACCCGTGGCCTTGTTCATCGGCACCGTCGGCGCGGTTTCGGTCTTCAAGGCCGTGTACATCGACAAGCGCGAGTTGAAATGCGCCTGCGTCGGGGGCGACAGCAACGTGCCACTAGGGTTCGTCTCGCTCACCGAGAACCTGATGATGATGGTCATGGGTATCTGGATGCCGATCCGGGTCTACCTGATCGGCTGACGGCCCCGCGACCTCTACAGAGGCGCGGCGTGTACGACCTTGCTGAGTGGTGGAGATGATCCTCACCTACCAGCCATCGCGCCAAGAGCTGGTTCGAGGTTCGTCAGCCGATCGTCGCGAGAAAGGGAAACGTCCCCAGCAACCAATAGGCAAACCGTGACAATTGCCCGGTCATGATGGCAATGCCCATGATGATCATGGCAACACCCGCGCCCTTGTAGAGCCAGCGACCGGCCTTGCCGATCTGCCTGACCCGCGCGGCGATGGCGTCGGTGAACAGCGCCGCCAACAGGAACGGCACCCCCAGCCCCGCGGAATAGATCGACAGCAGCCAGATGCCGTCCGACATGCCGCCGGACGTCGAACTGAGTGTCAGGATCGCGCCGAGGATCGGTCCTATACAGGGTGTCCAGCCAAAGGCGAAGGCCAGTCCCAGCACGTAGGCCCCAAACGGGCGACCGCCGGGAATGTCGAGATTGAAACGGGTATCGCGCGAGAACGTCTCCAGACGAAAGACACCCAGCATGACCAGTCCGAACAGAATGATGATCGCGCCGCCGAGAAAGTTGAGCTCGGAGCGCCATGTCAGCAGCAGGGATCCGAGCGCGCTGGCCCCGGCCCCGAGGGCGACGAAGACCGTCGAAAAGCCCAGGACAAAGCAGGCACTCAACCCGAGCGCCCCGGCGCGCGCCCGCAAGCCGACCGACCGCGTCGTGCGCAAATCCGGCTGACCCGCGATATAGGATACGTAGCCCGGCACCAGCGGCAGGACGCAGGGTGATAGGAAAGAGATGGCTCCCGCCAGGAATGCCGCGAAAATGCCGATGCCGGAAATATCCATCATACATCACGCTCGGTGCTGAAGGGCCACACGGCCCACCAGAACGCGACCAGCGGGACCACCATCCATTGCAAAACAGGTGACAGGCCCGCATCGAGGATCGGAATGATCGGCATCAGGTCCGAATAGGCCCATGCCTCACGGATCACGATGTTGAGCCATTCACTGAACAGCGTGTATCCCAGCCCGAACACCACCGTCAGGACGGTCACAGACCGCCGCGTGGAGGCGACCAGAGGCCAGCCCTGGCCCGTCAGCATAAGGGCAAGCATCAGCGCGCTCATGGCGATCAGGATATCACCACCCGTGCAATGGACGGCTGCGAAAACGATCTCACCCCAAGTGCCCTCGTTCCAGATCGTGTAGAGCGGCATATGCGCGAACTCCCAGAACAAGTTGGCCGGGATGATCACCGCAAAATACCGACGCAGAGCTGTCAGGGAAATTCCGTCTGTTAAGGACAGCCTGACGCCAGTCGCGACGACACTCATTGAAACACACCTGTCAGCCGGTCCCACCAGCTGAGCTCCCGGCGTCGATGCTGGGCATTGTTGATCAACTCGCTGACATAGAGGATCAGGTTCACGTTCTTGAACTCCATGCCATGGAATTTTGCGGCGAACCGCCCACCGATATCCAAGACATGAGTGACTGCCCCGTGCATCATCATGTCGCTGTCGGCGGTCATCGTGAACTCAAGCCCAAAGTCCCGCGCCAGAAGGCGCGTGGTGTCTTCAGCCTGATCGGGCTGCTTGGTCAAAATGACCCAGTTGCTTTGATCGAACCCATGCCGATCCGCGTAATCGCGCAGCACGTCCGGCGTGTCGTTCACCGGATCGGTCGTGATCGAGATGAACTGCACTAAATCCTTCATCGGCCCGTCGTTGATCGAGGCCTGTATGGCCGCGATCTTTTGGGAGTGGAGCGGGCAGACATCCGGGCAGTTGGCGTAGATGAAGTGCAGGATGACCACCTTGTCGCTAAAATCCGACAAGCGCACGGGATTCCCCTCGGAATCCTGCAGCTCGAAACCCGGAGCCTGCGCTGCATCGATGGCTTGGAAGTAGGGCTCCATCTCGAACATGCGCGCATCCAGGTTTTCACCCGGATGATCGGCGAAGGCCGGAGACGAAATCGTGGTCACAAGTATCGCCAAAGCGGCGCGTCGTGTTAGTGCTGTCAATTCTTGAATCCTTCAAAACTTTTGCCTGCCGATCCGTAGACCGACAGGCACTTTCGGCAATTTAGCCGTCAGAATTTGGCGAAGGCATCATGCCGCCTCCATATTCTCGGTCATGGACGCCATCATCTCGGTGCAGGCTTCCATCATGGGTTTCATTTCGGTCATCATCTTCATCATGTCCATCATGTCGCCGTCCATCATGCCGCCTTGCATGGCCCCCTCATTCTGCATCATTTCGCCCGTTTCCGACGTGGTCTGTTCTTGGGCGCTGACGGCAAATGCACTTGCGGTAAGGGCTGTTGCGACGACGAAGGTTTTAAATGCTTTTCTCATGGTTTTCTCCTTGGGTTGGTTGGTCGTGTGGTTATTGAAAGAGCTCAGTCGGGAGACGCCCCCTCCGGCGATTTGGAGCAGCCCTTTCCAGACCCGCCCTTCATGCACAGACCCAAGCCGCACATCGCGGCACAGGGGGCCAGCGAGACCAGAACAGGCGCGAGCCCGATCGCGGTGAGCCATCCCCAGTTCAAGGCCATGCCGCCCCCCATCACAGTTGCCGCACCGACGAACAGCAATCGTCTGCGCGTCAACCACCGGGGCCAATTTCCTGCGCTTTCGATGTTGGCGGCACCCGCAATGTTGGAAGGTGATATTTCGGTCATCCGGAAAGTCCTTTCGATGATTAAAAGCTAGTCATTCCAGTAACTGGAAGGTCAAGGGTGAGCAGTGGACTTTTGCTGGAATTCATTCAATAAAGCTTCGCAAAAAGGACACCATCTCGGGATCATCCCATTCGGCCGGGCCGACCAGTCGCCCGAGCTCCCGCCCCTGCGCGTCGATCAGGATCGTCGTCGGCAGGCCAACGGTGCGCAGCGCGGTCATCGAAAGCATGGTCTGGTCGACATACATATTGAGATTGGTGACACCGATCTCGTCGTAGAAACGCCGAACGATTTGTGATCCGGCCCGGTCGATGGAAAGGGCAACCACTTCGAAGTCGTCGCCGCCAAGTTCCGCCTGAAGCGCATCGAGCGTCGGCATCTCTTCGCGGCAGGGGACGCACCAGGTTGCCCAGACATTCACGAGGATCACCTTGCCGCGAAAATCTTCCATGTCTCCGCGGCTGCCGTCATCTTTATCGTAGCGCACATTGGCGACAGGCTGCGGGGTGTCGTGAAGTGCAAACCCTTGCGGTGTCGCGAAAGCCGCGCCGACGGACAGTGCCCAGGCGATCAGCGCCGGTTTCAGATTTTTCATGGCGTTTTCTCCTTGGCGGATTGGGTTTTGTGGTCACGGACGATCGGCAGCAGCGTTTCCTGCAGGATTGCTCGTGTGATCGGACCAACATGGCGGTAGGCTATGGTGCCGTCAGGCGCGATGACGTAGGTTTCGGGCACGCCATAGACGCCCCATTCGATACCGGCGCGTCCGTTGATGTCGGCCCCGATGCGCGCGTAGGGATCACCCAACTCGTCGAGCCAGGCGCGCGCCTGATCGGGCGGGTCCTTGTAGTTGATTCCGTAGAGCGGCACCTCACCGGTTGCGCTCAACTCCATGAACAGCGGATGTTCGGCACGGCAGGGCACACACCACGAGGCAAAGACGTTCACCAGCGAGACATGGCCGATCAGGTCCTGCGTCGAAAGACCTTCTTCGCGGCCGAGCACCGGGGGCAGCGCGAAGTCGGGCACGGGTTTACCGAGAAGTGCCGACGGCAAGTCGTCGCCACCCCAAAAAAGCCCCCAACTGAACAGGACCATGAGGGCAAAAGCTATCAGCGGCACCAGCACGAACCCGGAGATTCTGCGTCGCGACACAGGGTCGGCATTTCTCTCGACCTCTTCCGTCATGGCTGCGCCTGCTCATCGGCAAGGGATCGGCTTTCCTGCGACGCGCGGATCCGGTTGGGCCATGTGCTCTTGATGTAGTCGATGATCGCCGTGATCTCATCGTCTGTCAGCACATCCTCATATCCGGGCATGTCGCTTTCGTACCCGTTCCCGACAATCGCCGCCGGTCCGCGTTTCACGATGTCGAACAATACGCGGTCGGGGTGATGCCAGGTATGGCCGGAGGCGTCGTGCGGTGGGGCAGGCAACCTTCCGTTCGGCAATCTGGAGCGCCAATCTAGCTGCCCCTCTAGGTTCGCCCCATGGCAACTGGCGCAATTCTCTTGATAGAGGCGCTCACCCATGCGCACGTCGCTCTGCGCCGCAACCGGCAAAACCGTTGTGGCGAGCAGGACAGCCGAGAGCCTAATCGTGTTTTTCACTAAGTTTCCGCCTTCTTGTTACGAGCCACCTACAGAGGACGATGAGTGCCGCGAGCGACGACAGGACAAGCAGGACGCAAAGCGCCCAGACCAACCCCATCGACAACAGGCTGTCGCCGCTGCTGGCACCCTCAATCCGCATTCTGGCACATTTCTATTTTCCGCTGTCCGAACGGATGTATTTGACCAAGGCGATCGCCGCGAGCACCAGCACACCCACGATCAGCAACCAGACGACGCCCATCGCAATCATCATGCCGCCGCCCATCATTCCACCGTCCATCATCATGCATTCCATCCTTTGTTTTCCCTTGAAACCGGTCTGGCACGGATTCGCACCAGACCGCGCGATTGATCATTCGACCGAATATACGGTCGGGCTCAGACCTTCCTCGACGGTGTAAATCTTGAAGGGCTCCTGTTTCGCGCCGCCCATACCCGGCGACCCCAATGGCATGCCGGGAAGAGTCACACCGGCAATTTCCGGGCGCTCTTCCAGCAGCCTGTTGACGACATCAATCGGCACGTGGCCGCTGATGACGTAATCGTCCAAAAAGCCTGTATGGCAGCCTTGGAAGTCATCCGGGATGCCCGCATCGCGGCTGATCTGCGCCAGATCGTGGGTCGGCTTCACCTCCACCGTGAAACCGTTCTCGCGCAGATAGTCCGCGTAACTCTCGCAACATCCGCATTGTGGGTTCTTGTAGAGCGTGACCTCCTGCGCCGCGGCAGGCGCGGCATTCAGGCTCATCGCAAGGACGGCGACGGCACCTGCCGTGCCGAGGCTGGCAAATCCAAGTATCTTCTTTATCGGTTCATTCATTTTCATGGTCCTAAGTGTGTGAGTTTCAGGTTTTGGTCGTGCCAGGTTCGACACGGATGACGCCCATCATGCCCGCCGCCTGGTGTTCCAGAATGTGGCAATGGAACATCCAGTCACCGGGATTGTCCGCGGCGAACGCGATCTCGACCCGTTCTTCGGGTGCCATCAGGACGGTGTCCTGCCATTCGCGATACCGAGTCGGTTGTCCGTTGCGGGCGATCACACGGAACGAATGCCCGTGAAAATGGATCGGATGGTGCCAGGCGGTGCGATTATCCATCTCGAACACGTGCGACGTGCCCTGCGGCAGGACCAGCAAGGGGTCCATCATATGACCCGTCGCGGCTTCTCCGTTGATGAACCACATGTTGCCCTCGCGCATCTGGTCCATCATCGACCCCATACCGCTGCCCATCATCATCTGCCCCATCATTCCGCCGTTGAAGACGATCTGGTGCCGCGCGGCCGACGCCATGTCCGGTTCGACCAGCGGGTTGGGCGGCAGGTCCATCGACCAGTCCGGTACCGCGTCCCGCAACCTGTCCGGTCCGTAGGCAAGATCGACCAGCCGGTATTCGAGCCCCTCGTAGAAGGTATCGATGACGGTCACGGCGTCTCCAGGCTTGCCGGTCATGTCGATCACCAGATCGACACGCATGGCCGGGCCGATCACAACGATGTTGCTATCAGGGACATGAGGCGTCACGGGCTGACCGTCCAAAGCGACTACGACAGGCTCAAGAGCCCCGAAATCCAGCCCAAAAATCCGCGCGTTCGCTGTGTTGATCAATCGCAGCCGGATACGTTCGCCGGACCGCACCGCAATGCGCTCCGGCATCTGACCGTTGATCGTCACGGAATTCCCGATACGACCGCCATGCATGGCGTCGTGGCGGCTGCCGAAGTCACCCGCAATCTGTCCGTCGCGGGTCATGCGCCAGTCGTCCAGCATCCAGGTCAGGTCCCGATCCACGCGGATCGGGTCCGCTTCCTCGACAATCAGCGGCCCGTAAAGGCCGCGTCCGACCTGTTCGGAACTGCGCTGGTGCGGATGGTACCAGAACGTGCCCGCATCCAGCGCATCGAATTCGTAAAGGAATTCGCCCGCGACGGGGATCGGGTCCTGCGTGAGGAACGGCACCCCGTCCATCGCATTGGGCGTGCGGATGCCATGCCAGTGGATTGTGGTCCCTTCATCCAACCCATTCTGAGCCAGAACCCGGATACGGTCGCCTTGCCGGACCCTGATTTCAGGACCGGGGACGGATCCGCTATAGCTCCAGACATTAGTCGGGCCGTATGGCAACGGTCGCAGGGCGGCCTGTCCGGATGCCGCGCGTAGGACGAATGGGTCCCCAGTTGGATCGGCCATCGCCATTCGTGCAGGTGACAGAGCGGATAGGGCTGTTAATGCGGCACCTGTGCGAAGCACGTGCCTTCGTGAAATCGGTCTGTGGAGGATCATCGCATTTGCCTTGATCTGAAAGGGCCGCACTCAGCCAGCTTCGGCCAAGGCAACAATCAGGCCTCGCAGCAGGCGAGGCCGGTATCAGGTTCAAACAGGCAGTTTGGGAGGGAACGGATCAAGCGACGGATTTGCGCCGACTGGGATCAAAGGTTCGGCACCCCGGATGGCAGTACCAAAGGGCATCGCGAGCCGCTCTGACGGCATCTTGGCAAGGAGGTCAGAAGTACCGCTGGAGCCGCAAGGAACAGGACACCCACCTTCACAGGCAGTACCGTCAGCAAATCCAGCGGGATCGCAACCATTGCAGAGGCCATCGGCGCTTTCGGCAGTTTCCATCTGCGCCATCGCCGTGTCCGACATACTTGCCGACGACGCATCCGGCGCAGTCACGGCGCCGAAAGTCAGCATGAGAATCAAAACAAGGCGAAAAACGCGGATCATGTGGCGCTTATGCCACCTTCCAGTAAGGGGAGGTCAAGCGATATTCTGTAACTTAGACGTGATGCCCCTGTAGCCTCACGATCTTGAGGCGGATCTCATTTCACTCGAATCGCACATTGGCACACAGTACCCGGTTAAAGTCGCTACGTAGTAGGTCCGGATCCGCCAGAAGCATTATTCCATATCCAATTCAGTTAGTCCTTTTCTTGCAGAATCGTTGGCTACCCGTCACGCGCCCACGCAAGTGCGGACTCGGTATCGCTGGATTCGAACCACTGCATCTCGGAGCCCGTCAGTAGGTTGACCACCCGTGCGCCCCATTCCATCCATCTACGTTCTCCGAAAACCGCTATGCGACGGAAATCGTTCACGTGGGCGGTGTCGATCTTCAGATCTTCCAAGATCGCCGAAGGCTCTTCGTAGCCCTCGAAACTTGTAAGGTCGAGAACCAGACCCGGATTATCGGTTGTTCCAAGACGTTCATGAAGCAGCGCGTGCATTTTCTTGAAGTCTGCCTCTGTCAACTTGCCTTCGCAGACGAGCCCGATGACATCATCATGCTCGGTCAGCGTTTCCTTGAACATTGGTCTTCTCCTTTTCACTTGCGTTGCCGTGACCGTAGAGATCGGCGTTCTGATGAGCGCGATCCTCGTGCTCAAATTCGAGACTGGAATGGCTGATGCCGAACTCTTCCTTCAGCCGCTTCTTGATCGCGCTCTTGATCTCTTCGATCTTCGACCACCCCTCGGCTGCCACGACGACATGACAATCGAGCGCAGCCTCGTGCTCTTGCATTTGCCAGAGATGGACGTGGTGGACGTCGGCGACGCCTTCGACTTTTCGCACCGCTTCGACGACGGCCTCGTTGTCGATGTCCGGCGGGCTCCCGAGCATCAGGGTTCGGATTGGGCCGCCTATTTCAGTGAAAGACAGATACAGGATGTAGAGCGCGATGCCGATGGTGATGGCAGGATCAACCCAACGCATGTCGTAAAGGATGATCAGTGATCCACCGACGATAACCGCGACCGAAGCAAGCGCGTCCGACAGGTTATGCAGAAAAAGCGCGCGGATGTTCACGCTGCCCTTCTGCATCGAATAGGTCAGCATTGCGGTCAGCGTGTCGACCACAAGCGCAATTCCACCGAGAATGACGACGGTCCAACCCATGACTTCGGGTGGATCAATCATGCGCATGCCGCCTTCGTAGATCAGATAGAAGCCGATCACGATGAGGGTGGTGTAGTTGATTAGGGCCGCGACGATTTCGACCCGGCCATAGCCGAAGGTCATGCGCTCATCGGCTGGGCGGCGCGCGATCTTGCGTGCGGCGAAGGCAATAACAAGCGAGGCCATATCGGAAAAGTTGTGCAGCGCATCGGCGATCAGTGCCAGACTGCCCGAGAATATGCCCCCAACGACTTGCGCAATGGTAAGTAGCCCGTTTGCCCAGATGGCGATGGCAACCCGCCGATCGCCAGAATCCGGATCGATATGCGCGTGCCCATGGTCATGCGGCATTGGCAGGCTCCTCATGCGCGTGTGTCGCGCGTCGGTCAGTCTTGAGGCGGCCGCTGCGGAAACCACGTACGCGCGCATTCATCCAGTGGCGTATGATATGACGGTAAAGGGCACCACGCAGCCATCCAAAGGATTGCTCATGGGACAAATAGAAGGCGTCCGGCGTATCAAACACGCCGAAATCTTGCAGGATGCCGGTTTTCTGAATGTAGGTATCTTCTCCGTTCCAGGCAACGGGAGGCGCGCCAAGGCAATCCGTGCCCGCGCCATAACCGCAGAGACTTTCTGTGTCCGAGAATGACGTTTGCAGGACATTGAGGAAAGCGTCATCCAAGATGAAGCCTTCAAGGTTGATCCAGGCACCTTGATATTCGATCTCTACCCATGAGTGGAGAATTTCCTGCGGAGCAAGCGGATACACCAGCTCAGGGACAACACCGCGCTGCAAGCCTTTGTGGATCTTAAACCCATGCAACCGGCAACGAATGCCGACACCACGCAGCAGCGCCATCAAGAGCGTGCCTTTGGTATTGCACTGCCCGTAGCCGTCGGAAAGCACTTCGGATGCGGGGATGTCGTCAGCTCGATTGTATCCGAACGCGATTTCATTCCGAACGAAATCATAGGCAGCTCCGATCTGATCGTATTCGGATAAGCCGCGCCAGCTGCGGTTCTCAATTAGATGCGCAAGAGGCGCGGCATCAAAATTCAGTAGTTTAGTGGGTACAAGTAGGGGGTCGGTCATCTGCAACGGGTCGCTCCTCGAATCGTCTTGGAATAAGACTAATTGCTATAGTCACTGTAGCTTCAATCCTTTCTTTCAGAAAGAATCTCCCGCATTTACTTTCCCGTATGAACTGCTTTGTGGTGTTCGCCGTGTGCGTCGCGCAGAATGTCGATACCTCCCCAGGCCGCGATCCCGGCGACAATCACGCCGACGACGAGGTCCGGCCAGTTGGTTCCTAGCCAGGCGACGAGGCCGCCAGCCACGACGATTCCGAGGTTCGCGGCGAAATCGTTGTAACTGAAGGTGTTGGCCGCGCGGATGTTGACGTCCGGATCCTTGAGCTTAGCGAGCAGCCAGACGCAGACTGCGTTGATGGCCGCAGCAATCAGGGCCATGGCGATCATGATCGTCCCGAGCGGATCTGACCCGCCGATGTAGCGGCGCCACGCATCGTAGAGGATGCCTGCAGCGAACAGGATCAGCAGCCCACCGGAAACATTCGCCGCCCCGCGTTTCCATTTGTCGGATCGGGACAAAGCGAAAAGGCTGATCGCGTAGACGAAGCTGTCGGAGAGGTTATCGAGCCCGTTGGCGATCAGGGCACTTGAGTCGCCGAAGGCGCCTGTTGCGAAAAAGGCCACGGCCAAACCGATATTGAGCGCCAGAACGATCCAAAGCGTCCGTCTCTCCATTGAATCTTGTCTAGCGGCCATTTTGTGGTTCCAGCTTGTGTTGTACGACACATTAACTTCTGCGGCTGATCTGCGTTCCAGCCGGAATGTTGGCTGAATTCCTTCAGGCCCCGATTTCCTCGTGCTCGGTCAGGCATTCCGAATGGTCCCGCAACACCTCAAGCACCTTGCAATCTCCCATCCGCCCGCCGCTGCATTCGTGAACCATGCGTTTCAGTTCCGTGCGCAGCGCCTTCAGGCGGGCCATGCGCTGCTCCACCTGTTTGAGCTGCCGGCGCGCGATCGCATCGGCTTCGTCACAGGGTCGGTTGGGATGGTCGCTGAGGTCGAGCAGCTCGCGGATCGCATCGAGCGAGAAACCGAGTTGTCGCGAATGGCGGATGAAGGATAGTCGGTCGAGCTGTGCATTGTCGTAGCGCCTCTGTCCGCCTTCGGTCCTGCCAGGTTCGGGCATGAGCCCAATCTGTTCGTAGTACCGGATGGTCTGCACCTTTGTGCCGGTCTTCTTTGACAGCGTACCGATCGTGAGCATTTTCGCCTCCATGAAAAAGATATAGTTTGTGTAGGTTTTGCCGTCGGAATAAACAAGTGCCGGATTCACAGACGCGTGAGTTCAAGCTATACCATGATTTCGTGCTTGAACCTCTAGCGGCTAGAGGATGTATCCGCACATGCAATAAGAATCACAAACAGGCGCACAGGATTGTCCCTTACATCGGCACAGAAATTTCTTTGGGTTTTGGCAGGCGTGGCAGCGCTTGCCTTCGTATGGCTTTTGCTCTGGTCTGACTATCGTGTCGACAGCGCCCGAACTGACGCCGAGCCGCTTTTTTTCGCTGAATTCGAACTGACAGATCACCGGGGTATGGTTCAAACCGAGGAGGACTTTGCGGGGCGCTGGATGCTGGTGTTTTTCGGCTTTACCAACTGCCCCGATGTCTGCCCGACGACCCTATCTGAGGTCGCGGCGGTGATGGACGGTCTGGGCGACGATGCCGCCGAGGTCCAGCCGATTTTCATAACAATCGACCCTGAACGAGACACGCCCCCAGCACTCGCCAAATACGTCCCGCTGTTCGATGCGGGCATCATTGGGCTGACGGGCACGCCGGAACAGATCGCCGCCACGTCCGAGACGTTTCCAATCTTCTTTGAGCGCGTCGAAGAGGCCGCAGCGCCGGATGGGTACACCATGGGCCACACGTCGCATCTGTTCCTCTTCGACCCCGAGGCAGGCTTCGCCGACTCGTGGCCCTACGGCACCTCCGCCAAAGAGATCCTCGCCGATCTGGAAGAGAGGATTTGACCGAAATGAACCGCATATCCGGAGAAACAGCCCTCGGGCTGGCGTGGATCATCGCGCTCGTCGCCTCGCTTGCCGTGCTTTTTATCGGCGAGGTGCTGGGGCAGACGCCCTGTGTGCTGTGCTGGTTCCAGCGCGCCTTCATGTTCCCCTTGGCCATTATCCTCGGGCTGGGCCTGTGGTGGCGGGACGGCCGTGTGGGGCGCTACGGCATCGCATTGGCGCTTGGCGGCGGCGCAGTCGCCCTGTGGCACATGGGGCTGTACGTCGGTCTTGTTCCCGAACGCATCCAGCCCTGCACGGCCACCGGCCCCTCTTGCACCGATGACAACCAACTGGTCTTCGGCGTCCCTATCCCGCTGATGGCGCTCGTCGCCTTCGCGCTGATCGGGGCGCTGTCGGCCCTTTCATTGAAGGACACACGAACATGAACCGACGCGGCCTGATCCTGTCCGTTCTCGCCCTCGGCGTCGCCGGTTTCGGCGGAGCCACCTGGTTTGCAACCCGCCCCGGCCCGGTGGCCGAAGCGGAGCCTGTTGCTCCGGAACTTGCTGAGGCGATGATCCGCCCCTACTCGCCCATCCTCGGACCTGCGGAGGCGCCCGTCACGATCGTCGAATTCTTCGATCCGGCCTGCGAGGCCTGTCGCGCCTTTCATCCCATCGTGAAGGACATCATGGCCGAGCATGGGGATGCTGTCCGCGTCGTGATCCGCTACACGCCCTTCCACGGCGCGGCATCCGAGGAAGCGATCCGCGTGCTCGAGGCGGCGCGCATGCAGGACGTTTACGTGCCGGTGCTTGAGGCCGTTCTGCGGGAACAGCCGAGATGGGCGTCGCACGGTGCCCCGGCGCCTGGCTTGATCCTTCAGATCGCCGCCACGGCCGGACTCGATGCCGAGGCCGCGCGCACGCAAATGCTGGCACCCGATGTCGTGGCGATCCTGAACCAGGATCGTGCTGACGTCGAGACCGTGGGAATTCGCCAGACGCCCACATTCTTCGTGAACGGCAAGCCGCTCGATCCATTCGGGGAGGCAGAATTGCGTCGTCTGGTGGCCGCCGAAGTCGCTGCCGCGCAAAGCTGAATACAACGGGCAGGATCAGAACGATGAAAAAGTATATTTTGACCAGCACACTGGCGGCGCTTTTGACCCTTGGAGGGCTCTCGGTGCCCGCGCTGGCCGGACCCGAGGATGTGGTCGTCGAGAACGCGTGGTCCCGCGCGTCCATCGGGATGAACCGTCCCGGGGCCGCTTACATGACGATCCGCAACACTGGCGACGAGCCAGTGACGCTGACCGGCCTTGCCACACCGCTCGCGATGATGCCCGAAATCCACGAGACGAAGACAAATGCCGAAGGTGTAAGTTCCATGAGCCCGGCGGGGGAGATCGCGATCGCCCCGGGCGAGAGCGTCGCGCTCGAACCGGGGGGCCTGCACGCAATGCTGATGCGGCTACAAGAACCGATGACGGAAGGGGACACCTTTCCGCTGACCCTGCTTTTCGACGACGGAGGCGAAGTGACGGTCGAGGTGCCGATCCTCGGAATAGCCGCGCGGGGGCCAGAGGACTGATGCGGCGACGGGCGATCTTGGGGTACGGCGCGGCTGGTGTCGGGGCGGTCGCCCTGATGCTCTTCGTCGGTTGGTGGCAGGTCGATGGACCGGAACCTGTCGGGCAGCGGCCTGTCGCCCTGACCGAGATGGATTTCCGTCTGACGGATCATGAGGGCAACGCGGTCGGGCCAGAAACCCTGATCGGTCGCCCGACGATGGCGTTCTTCGGCTTCACCTACTGTCCCGATGTCTGCCCGACCACGCTCTCGGACATTTCGGGATGGCTCGACGATCTGGGAGGCGAGGCCGACGAGATGAACGTGGTTTTCATCACGGTCGATCCCGAGCGCGACACTGTCGAAACGATGGCCGAATATGTCGGCTACTTCCATCCTGGGATACGTGGCTGGACGGGACCGGAAGAGCAGATCGCGCGCGTCGCGGACGGCTTCCGCGCCACCTACGTGCGGGTGCCGATGGAAAGCGGCGATTACACGATGAACCACACCGCGAGCGTCTTCCTATTCGCAGCCTCTGGGCGGTTCGTCACCATGATCGACTATCACGAACCCAGAGAATTCGCGGTGCCGAAAATTCGCCGCGCGCTGGCAGAAGAAATGGAGGGGGCGACATGAGGCTCAGAACTTTGGCGGCTTGTGTCGCAATTGCGGGGACGGTTTCGGGAGCGGCTATCGCCATCTCTGATTTCATGTCGAAAGAACCCGCGCCACCGGAACTTGCTCAGGCAGGTGGCTGGATGCCCCAAGGTCCTGAAGCCTTTAGAAACGTTGACATCCTCGTGACGCCGCCCGCGACGGCATGGGCAGAGGATGCACCCGACCTCGGCCCCCTACCCCTTCTGCAGGTCGCGTTTGCCGACAGGCCGGTAAGGGCGATCGAGCCACCGTTGTCGACGTGGTCGCGCGACATTGCACCTGGCGAGACGCTCGATTTCTTGCTGTCCGAAGCTGGACTTGCGGCACCTGACAGAGCCGAAGTTGCCCTCGCGCTTGGCGCGGAATACGATCTGCGACGGCTGCGGCCTGGGCACTCGGTCACTGTCGCTTCGACCGTGGACGGCAGCCCCCGCATCGTCTCACTCGCCGTCGAGGACGGAGTGCGGATCGAGGTGGTTTTCGGCGAGCAGTTGTCCACGCAGGTCGTGGCTCCGGATCCGGAGATCTTAACCCTTGCCGGCGAAGCCGTGATCGACAGCTCGATCTTCGCGGCACTCGACGAAGCCGGCATACCCGCCCGTTTTTCGGTGGACCTTGCGCAGATGCTGGGTGGGACCGTGGATTTCCGCCGCGAGATGGCCGGTGGCGAGACACTAAGGCTTCTCTGGCGCGAGGCGCGGGTCGGCGAGGACAGGATCGGACAACCCGATCTTGCCTTCGCGGCATTGGAGATCGGCGGTTCGCTCTATGAGATCGTATGGCCTGACGACGGAAGCGGTCAGGCGACGATCTACGTCGATGGCGAGGTGCTGCGCGTCTTCGCACAGCCGGTCGAGGGTGCGCGCCTCAGCTCGGTGTTCGGGCGCCGAACGCATCCGGTCTTTGGCAACGTCCGGATGCACACCGGCGTCGATTTCGCAGCGGCACGTGGGACACCGGTTCAAGCGACGGCACCGGGGCGGGTCAATTTCATCGGCTGGCGCGGCGGATATGGTCGCGTGGTTGAAATCTTGCACGGCTCCGACACCATGACGCGCTACGCGCATCTGAGCGCCGTGCCGGAAGACCTGGCACAAGGCCAACGCGTTGCGGCGGGAGATGTGATCGGCCGCGTCGGCGCGACTGGCACGGCGACAGGTCCGAACCTGCACTACGAAGTTCTCGTGGATGGGCGCCCGACTGACCCCCTCTCTGACAACCGGCTCGCCGAAGCAGCAGAGAGCGAAGCGGATGATACCGCCGCGCTCTACCGCCTGGCCGAGGCGCGCGCGCTTCTGAATGAAAACCTCGGCAGCGAGATTGCCAAAACGACAACCGAAAGGCTCTGACCCATGAAACGTATGACCCAAGCTCTTGCCATCACGCTCGCCCTGTTCCCGGCGGCACAGGCCCTCGCAGAGGCAACGGCGATCGACGTCCGCAAGACGAACGGTTGCGGCTGCTGCCTCTCGTGGATGAACCATCTCGAAGAAAACGGGTTTGCGCCGAAGGGCGAGAACATGTTCGGTGGGGCGCTGGTTCGCTTCAAGCTCGACAACGGCGTGCCGCAGCGCATGGTCTCCTGCCACACCGCGCTCATTGATGGCTACGTGATCGAAGGCCATGTCCCAGCCGCTGACATCCGCCGCCTTCGCGAGGAGCGCCCGGACGCCGTCGGCCTCGCCGTTCCGGGGATGCCCTACGGCTCGCCCGGCATGGGGCCAGAAGACGACCGCGAGGCCTATGATGTCTTCCTCATCCGCAAGGACGGGTCGACGGAAGTCTTTTCGAGCTACGCCGAAGGATAATCTGGCCCGCCCATGGAAAATCTGTCTCCGATAACGCTCGGCTTTCTCGGAAGTCTCGCCGCCGGTTCGCTCACAGCAGTCGGAGCAGCTCCCGTGCTGTTCGGGCGCATCCCGTCTCGGGCCACGCGCGATCTGTCGCTCGGCTTCGCCGCCGGTGTCATGCTGTCAGCCTCGTTCTTTTCGCTGATCATCCCGGCATTGGATGCGGCAGAGCCAATATTCGAAAACGGCGCGATGCCTGCGGCCATCGTATGCGTCTCGATCCTTCTGGGCATGGGGGCTGTCGCGCTGATGAACGAAAAGCTGCCGCACGAGCACTTCAAGACAGGACGCGAAGGACCCGAAGCGGCGTCTCTGCGGCGGGTCTGGCTGTTCATCATCGCGATCACGATCCACAACTTCCCCGAAGGCCTCGCGGTCGGGGTCGGCTTCGGATCCGGAGGTATAGAGGGCGGTCTGCCGCTTGCTGTCGGCATCGGGCTTCAGAATGCGCCCGAAGGATTGGCCGTTGCTGTATCTCTGCTGGGCGAGGGATATCCGAAGCTGCGCGCCTGGAGCATCGCGGCGCTAACGGGCATGGTCGAGCCGATTGGCGGCCTGTTCGGGGCCGGGATCATCACACTGTCGGAACCGCTGCTTCCATGGGGACTGGCCTTTGCCGCGGGAGCGATGCTCTACGTCATCAGCCACGAAATCATCCCCGAAACCCATCGCAGCGGCCATCAGAACAGGGCGACGCTCGGTCTCGCAGTCGGGCTCGTTCTGATGCTGTTCCTTGATGTCTGGTTGGGATGAGGCAATGTCACTAAACAAGGTATCTCCGATGATCGGCGTCTTCGCAGCACTTGCTGCGTTCGCGATTGATCAGATCACCAAAGCCATTGTTGTTGCGAATGCCGCCACTTTAAGCGCCGGGATTTCCGTGTTTCCGGGATTCAACCTCGTCTTTTATCGTAATGACGGCGTGACTTTCGGGATGCTGGGCGGCGCTCCGTGGTGGAGCCTCATCGCTCTCGCTCTTGCCATCTGTGTTTGGCTAGGGGTTATGCTGTTTCGCGCCGAAAATGCGGTCGAAACACTTGCCTATGGCGCGATCATTGGCGGAGCCCTGGGCAATGTCATCGATCGTGTGCGGTATCGGGCTGTAACAGACTTTCTCGATTTCTACATTGGCACAACACATTGGCCTGCCTTCAACTTGGCCGATGTATTTGTCGTCAGTGGCGTGGGGCTCTTGCTCGCCGCGGCATGGATCAGCGCGCGGCGTTCGATCAAGTCGTGAAGCCGGAAATTCTGAACCGCATCGCTCTGCGCCACCGTTTTCTTTCGCGGATGACGCTTGGTTTCGTCGCCGGGGCGCTGACCGTTCTGACTTTCCCGCCTTTCTCGCTTCTCTTGCTTGTTCCCATTGCCTATTCCGCGTTGTTTGTCGGTCTTCGCGATCTCTCCTTCGGGCGCGCTTTCCTCGTCGGCTGGGCGTTTGGTCTTGGCCAGTTCGGTTTCGGGATTTCGTGGATCGCGGAAAGTTTCTACGTCGAGGCCGAGCGGTTTGGGACGATGGCGATCCCGGCGGTCGCGGGATTGTCCGCAGGTCTCGCGATTTTCCCAGCCATTGCCGCCGCGCTTTTTGCCGAAATCGCGCGGCGCGGAGCCATGGGCAGTCTCTTGGCCTGCCTCCTGTTCGCGACCTCCTGGACCGCTGCCGAGTGGTTGCGAGGTCACGTTTTGACAGGACTTCCGTGGAACCTCGCCAGCTACGCTCTGGTCGATTACGCCGCTTTTCGCCAGCCCACCGCCTGGGTCGGAAGCTATGGGTTAAGCTTTCTCACCGTGTTCGTTGCGGTACTCCCCGGCGCGGCTGCCATGGCGTCCGGGCGGCAACGATTGACCATTTCGCTCATGGCGCTGGCCGGCATAGCGACGATGTGGGCTGTCGGCACGCTTCGCCTCCAGTCGGATGCACAACAGCCACCCGGTGTCGATTTGCGCATCGTCCAGGGCAACATTCCACAAGAGGAGAAATGGGCGCCCGAGAACCGCGAGGCGACCTTCGCGCGCTATCTTGAGCTTTCAACCCGGCGCGGCGATTTCGACGTTCTTCTCTGGCCGGAAACCGCCTTTCCGGGTTTCCTCGATGAGGATACGGAGGCGCAGGCCCGCATTGCCGCTGCGCTACCGGAAGGCAGCGTGCTGCTCACCGGGGTGCCGGACCGTGTACGGAGTGAGGATGGGATCCAATATTTCAACACGGTTCAGGCATTTGACGAGACCGGCGAGATCCTGACCGGATACGCGAAACACCATCTCGTACCCTTCGGCGAATATGTGCCATTCCGCAGCTGGTTGCCCATCGAGCGGCTCACGGCGGGTCTGGGCGATTTTACGCCCGGACCGGGCCCGAGAACGCTTGCGCTTCCGGGTGTGCCGCTGGTCGCCGTGGCGATCTGCTATGAGATCATCTTCCCAGGCCATGTGGTCGACGACCTGTTCCGGCCGGACTGGATTTTCAATGCGACCAATGATGCTTGGTTCGGAACCAGCATTGGACCGGAGCAGCACCTCGCCTCAGCACGCATGCGCGCTGTCGAGGAAGGGCTTCCCATCGTCCGGGCCGCAAACACAGGGATCTCCGCGATCATCGACGCAAACGGTGACCTCGTCGCGCGGCTCGGCAATGGAGAAACCGGTGTCATAGATGCGGCTCTGCCCTCTGCTCATCCGCCAACGCTCTATGCGCGCTTCGGCGACTGGGCGCTGCTGGCTCTCATCTTCACTACTTGGACCGTGGGACTGGCTGCAGGTCTGATTGGCACACACCGGTGCAACAAGAGAACAAGAACGGAGAAAAAGTCATGCTGTTAATCGCGGGCATTGTCGCGGGTGCGATCTGGGGTGGATATCTGGCGCGACGCCGAAAAGGAAACCGGCTGGATATCCTCCAGTATGCGGCGAGTTCGGCGATCGCCTTCGGTCTTCTCACCTATTTCATATCGGTGGTCCTCTTGCGCATCTTTTTTTAAGAAGGGTTTCGAAACAGCACCGACATGAGACGGCTTTTCAACATATTGCTGTACGGGTTTCTGGCAATCTGCATCACGGTATCGGTTGGTTCCGGGTTGGTCTATTTTCTGCTGAGCGCATCCGTTCCCGACTACGACGAGGACTTCGCGGTCGCAGGCTTAGGCGGACCGGTCGACATTCTGCGAGATTCTTCGGCAGTCCCGCACATCTCCGCAACTTCCGCTGCAGATGTCTACTTCGCGATCGGCTTCGTTCACGCCCAAGACAGGCTCGGTCAACTGTTAAGGGCAAGGCGAAAAGCGGAAGCTTCGTGGCCATCCGATGAGACATTGTCCGTTGCGCCAGCGGTCTCAGACGCGCTCGCGTCCTATGCCGCGGGCGTCAATGCGTGGCTCGAGCTTGTGTCGGAAGGCGGGCGTGGCAGAGGCTCTCCGGAGCTGCTGATCGCAGACGAACGGTCGATCGCGGCCTGGACACCCGGCGATAGCCTGAGGATTGCCCGGTCTTTCCTGAATGGCCTGCGACCGGGAAGCGCACGGGAAGGAATGCCGAGTATATCAGGTGCCATTATACCGACGGATCGCCCGAGAGTGCCCGAACTACTTGCGACTGATCCGCAGCAGCGACTCAATGCGTGGGCGATGGACGGTGACCGAACCGCTACCGGGACGCCAATTCTCGCCGCCGAAATCAGCGGTTCCCTGTCGCTTCCCTCGAAATGGTATCTCGCCGATCTTCAATTTTCGACGGGGCCGGCCATAGGGGCCACAATGCCGGGCGTACCTTTCGCTATTGTTGGCCGCAACGCGCGCGTCGCCTGGGCCTTCCGGTCACTTCCCGTGCCAGACGAGGAGGCGCCAGGGGGGCCATCATCCATGCAGACGGCAGGTTTCCTGACGATGCTGGAGCTGTTTGCGCGTTCAGCCGACGCGAACGATGCCACTAGAGTTGCCGCAGACATGTTGCCGAAGGGCATGGAGGCATTGGTAATTGATCGAGAGACCGTTGACCGTTGGCCAAAAGAGGAAGCCGTACGGGCGTCGTCATTTCGCGACATTCGACTGGCGGAGCTTGAAACGCGGCAATCGATCTTCTCGACAGAAGGCGTCATGGGTGTTCAAAGGGACACCGTAAGTTCCGTGGCGCGAACCCTCCTGCCCCTGATGGCGAAAGAGCTTTGGTTCGTGCAGTCCAGAGACAGCATCGAAGGCACCGATACAGACGACCTTCGTCGTGAGCTACTGGACAGGCTTGCGTCGTGGAATGGCGAAATGGATCGATATTCGCCGGAACCTCTGCTGTTTTGGACCTGGGTCTGGGCTCTGCAGCAGCGCATTTTGAAAGACGAGTTTCCGATAGCGAAGCAACTCTGGACCCGTCCGAACCCGGACTTTCTTTATGCGGTACTCAGCGATCGTCGCGGCAGCGCGATCTGGTGCGACATCCGTCCATCGTCACCTCGAGAGACATGTGAGAAGCAGGTTCGAGTGGCCTTGGATGATGCCCTTGGCTGGCTGGTCGATCGATATGGGCGCGATCTTTCGACCTGGACCTGGGGGGAGGAGCATACATTGGACATGCAGTGGTCGCCGATCAGTTCACGTGGGTTGCTGACCGACCTGCTGTCCCTTCAAGCGCCGATCTCAGGCGATCCCTTTACGCAATTCTTGACGTCATTTGGTGTTGAAGAAGACCGTCCATTCCTTGTGAGTGCCGGAAGCAATTTTCAGACGGTCATGTCGATATCGGAAGCAGCGGGATCATACTACATCTCGCCCGCCGGACAGTCGGGACATCCGCTATCTCGATTCTACGACAATCTCTTTCCCTCGTGGATACAAGGCGAATACCTCACCATGTCGACCGATCTGTCACTGGCCCGTGGCGGCGCTTCCGGGATATCGCGGCTCACACCGGCTACCTCCGACAACCCTCGGATGAGCGAGGGCCAGAGCGAATGATCACGAACTTCTTCTTCCTTTACGACCCTTTCGGCTATGTGCTGTCACCGGTGTCGCTCATTGTTGTCGGTCTTACAGCATGGCTGTTTTTGCGTGGGCTCAAAATACACGCTCGCTGTCTCGGAAGGGTTTCTGGTTGGCGTCGAACCGCCTTCTTTGTCGGCCTCGCGGCCGTCCTCGTCGCGACGAATGGGCCGCTCGCGCCATTGGGGCACAGTCTATTTTCCGTACATCAGGTCGAGCATCTTCTTCTGCGACTGGTAGGACCGCTTCTTATCGCGGTTTCTCAGCCCTGGCTTGGCCTTCAAGCCGGGTTGAAAAGGGAATGGCGCCGACGCCTTGCCGCGATTGGGCGTGCGCGCATCCCGCGATTCTTGGCGCTTCCTGCATCTGCCACCTCCTTGTTGATTGGTGCGCTTTTCGTCTGGCAAATCCCGATGATTTACGCCCTTACACAACGTATTGCAGCGATGGAAGCGCTGGCACATCTGTCTATGGTGCTGGCTGGGCTTTGGTACTTTGCTTTGCTGTTCGATCTGCGCGATCCACCTGAAGGAGCGCGGCGCGGTGCTCGGCTGATGTCAGGGTTCGTGGTGATCGTTTCCAACATCTTTCTAGGCTCCCTGACAACGCTCAAGGATGTGCCCCTCTATGGATCAGAAATCATCGCAGCGAGCGATGGTCGACTTCGCGCCCTGGCTGACGAGACAATCGGTGGCTACGTAATCTGGGTCCCGTCATCGATGGTTCTCATCGTGGCAATCATTCTGGTGCTGAACGGCTGGAACGCGGCGGAGGAACGGCGCTGGACGTCCCGCTACGACCTGATGCGCCAATCGAATGCGGCGGCGCTCGAGTTTCCGGAAACCGCGGAGGAACTGCGTCTGAAAGTAGAGAAGCCGAACCGGGACATGGGCCGTACGCTCGCACTTGGCGCATTCTCCATGTTCATGGTTGGCATGATTACCGTCGTGACCATCGTCTATGGCCTCGGATAGATTGAATTCGACATGAGACCAGACGTATTCTTCTCCGCTAGGGCCCGCCTGTTGCGCCACTGCCATGGCTGGACACATATTGTAGTGTCCTTACGCGTACCGGGTGCTTGCGCTGCCCCACGGCGGCGAGCGTCACTTTGGCCGTGATCGCCATCGAAGCGATCAACGTGGCCCTGTACCGACGATTTGCCTGATCTGACGGAAGATCATCTCCTCCCATCAGGCGTAGATGTCGATCGGTGTTCCGTCTTTCACCATTGCATAGATGTCCTCGATCTGCCGATCTGTGACCGCGATGCAGCCAGCTGTCCAGTCGCGGACGTCCGTTGGGTCGATGCCGGGGCGTGGACCACCATGGATGAAGATGTCGCCGCCGGGGGAAAGGCCCTGCGCTTCAGCAAAGGCGATGTCGGCCTCATTCGGATAGGAGATGCCAACCGAAAGATGATACGTACTGTCGGGGTTGCGCTTATCGACTACGTAAGCGCCCTCAGGGGTCCGGCCGTCTCCCTCGAATTGCTTGTGACCCTCAGGAGCGAAACCCAGCCCGACCGGATAGGTTTGCAATACGCGATCGGCTCCGTCCAGAACAAGCAAACGCTGCCCCTTGTAAAGCCGAACACGGGTCACCTCGGGTCCGCCATAGCTGCGGAACTTGCTGGCACAGCCAGACAAAAACGCTGCCAACCCGCCCAGCAGGACGGCGCGGCGGGGAAATCGGATGGTTTTCACTGCTCGATGCCTCTTTCGTGAGGGCTGATATGGACACTACATTACCTTGCAAATGCTGCGTGATCAATGTCCGTGGGCAAGCGCGGCCTTTGCCATCGCTGGACCAACCTGCTCACCGCTGAATGCCTTGCGGGCCTACCGCAGCGCCTTGAGGGCGACCGGCAGGGAGCCACGGCAGGCCTTAATCGAACAACTCGTGAAGCCAGGATTTGCGGCGATAGCCGTGCTTGCCGTCGCCGCCGCCGTGTTTTCCGCGCCGGTAGCCGCGATCATCGTTGTAGCCGCGCGGCTCAGGCACCCGCTGAGGCGCCACATCAGGTGCCGAACGCTCGATGATCTTGTCCAGTTCGCCTCGGTCGAGCCAGACACCCCGGCAATCGGGACAAAAGTCGATCTCGATCCCCTGGCGTTCTGTCATACTCAAGGGCACCTCGCAAACCGGACACATCATCCTGCCCTTCACGCTCATGTCCCGTCTCGGCTCCTTTCCGCGTTCTCCCAGTTCAATGACCATGTGCCAGCGCCCCTTTGGCCAAGCCTTCGCCAACCTGTTCACCGCCGGACGGCGGCGCCTTGGCCTCTTGGCTGTTAAGCAGGCGCAGGGCGTTGGCCACCACCAGCAATGACACTCCTACGTCGGCTGCAATAGCGCCCCACATCGATGCCAGTCCGAACGCGGTAGCGACAACGAAAACGCCCTTGGTCGCCAAGGAAATGCCGATGTTCTGATGGATAATCGACATTGTCCGGCGCGAATGACCGATCAGCCAAGGCACCTTCCCGAGGTCGTCTGTCATCAGGGCAATATCCGCCGTCTCGATTGCCGCGTCCGAACCAACGGCACCCATTGCGATGGCGTAATGCGCGCGCGCCATGGCCGGGGCGTCGTTGACCCCGTCGCCGATCATGGCCACCATGTCATGCGTTTCGACCAGTTCTTCGATAGCTGTCACCTTGTCTTCGGGCAGAAGCTCGGCACGGACCTCGTCGATGCCGACCTCGGCTGCAACAGCGCGCGCTGTCCGCTCGTTGTCGCCCGTCAGCATGACGATGGTCTTCACGCCCTGCGCGTGGAGCTGTGCCACGATGCCCTTGGCATCGGGGCGGATACGGTCGCGCAATTCCAGGATGCCGGTGACGCCGGTGTCGTCGCCCACGGCAACAAGGGTGCTGCCAGCCCCTTCGATGCGGTCGCGCAAATCCTTCGGAATGGCGTCGCCGAAACCCTTCTCCTCGGCAAACCGGTCCGACCCCAGCCAGATCGACCGGCCGTCTGTGCGTCCTTCAAGTCCCCTGCCCGGAACGGTTCGGGTATCTTCCGCGGCGAATACCTTGATGCCGTCGGCTTCTGCCCGCGCGAGAATGGCGCGCGCCAAGGGATGCGAGGAACGTGCCTCCAGCCCAGCGGCGAGGGCCATCAGATCTTGCGCCGATGCTTTGCCCAGCGGATGCACCGCCGCCACCTCGGGCTCGCCCATGGTGATCGTGCCGGTCTTGTCCATGGCCAGTGCAGTGGTCTTACCCGGTGCCTCGATATATGCACCGCCCTTGATCAGCACTCCGGCCCGCGCTGAGGCGGTGAGTGCGGCGACGATGGAGACCGGTGTCGAGATGACCAGAGCACACGGGCAGGCGATCACCAGCAGCACGAGTGCATTGTAGAACCAATAATCCCAGGCCCCACCGAAAATGAGCGGCGGCAGCAGGGCAATTGCAATGGCGAGAGCCATGACGATAGGCGTATAGATGCGGGCGAATTTCGCCACCCACTGCTCCACCGGCGCGCGGCGGGCATGGGCGTCGCCGACCATGCGGATAATCTTGGCCAACACGGTGTCCGAGGCGGCCTTCGTGGCGCGCACCGTAAGTGTGCCTTCGCCGTTGATCGTACCGGCATAGACTTCGTCGCCCCGTTCCTTTGGGACCAGCGCACTCTCTCCGGTGATTGGCGCCTGATCGACGGCCCCTGCCCCATCGACAACCTCACCATCCAATGGGATGCGGTCTCCGCCGCGCACGACGAAACGTGCGTTGATAGCAACCGCGGAAGCCGGTACGTCCGCTTCCGAACCGTCATCATAAAGAATTCTTGCCGTCGGCGGCGCCAGGTCCAGCAGAGCTGAAACCGCATTCCTCGCACGCCCGACGCTCCAGCTTTCGAGGAAAAGCGAGAGCGAGAAGAAGAACGCGACCGTCGCCGCCTCGAAAAATTCGCCGAGGCCAATTGCACCCGCGACTGCGACGACCATGAGCAGGTTCATGTCGGGCGACAGCCGCCGTGCGGACGACCATGCCTTGGGCGCCACGAGCCAAACACCGAACAGGATCGCAACCGCGAATAACCCTGCCTCGACCAGTGGCATCGGCGCTTCGCCGTGCCCTGCGAAGAGGCCGAGTGCCCCCCCCATGCCGGTCTCGATGATGTGCCACAGAAATCCCGCGGCCCAGAAGCCGCCACTGAGCGACGTAAACAGCCGCTGGCGTGCAAGATGGGCCGCCTGGTCGACCGACGCGTTTTCGGCATCCCAAGGCTTGGCGGTCATGCCGGTGCTTGCGACCAGTTCTGCAATTTCGCCGTCCGATACACTCTTGGCGCTGTCGAGAATAGTCATCCGTCCATTGATCACGTCGAACGCAAGATGTTCGGCCCCGCCGATCTTCGGGCCGACCACCTTGTTCAGGATTGCTACCTCCTCGGCGCAATCGAGGCCGGACACCTGAAAACTGCGCCCGCCCGCTGGCGCGGGGGTCGCCGGAACGGTGTCGCCGCACGTTCTGGCGCTCCCGCAGCAGCTGCCGCCGCTTGTCTGGGCATCTTCGGCGTGATCGTGGTCGTGACGATGGGTGTCGGACGGCATGAATGGACCTCTGGATTCGGGTGCTTTACCATGAAATAGCCCCTACAGTAGCTAGAGCTTCAAGAGCAAAATACGGTGGTATTTCAGTTTGATTTATTGCTAGAGGATGCGGTGACCGGCTCCATCACGCCTTGAGGCATGAACAGCCGCTGCAAAGAAAAACAGACATGAAAGGAAGCTTGATGCGGGTTTTGATTCTGAAGCAAAAAATGATGGTCGCAGTGGCGCTGTCGCTCACGGCCGGGTGCGCAGTCCAGCCGACTGGACCGGGCGACGCGGCAAAACGGGGGGGCAACGTTCCCGAAGCCGTGATTGCAATGGCTGCTCCGGATCAGGATGTTGCAACTGCGCGCTTGGTACCGGAAGACGGGTGCTACTGGTACGAACACAGCGGCCCCGTAGAAACAACCTTGCTGCCGCTGCGCACGGCGAACGGCAATCGTATCTGCACCCCTCGCGAAACTTAATTACGTTTGCCGACCGCTGCTTGGCTTAGCTGCGGGCAGTCACGCTGTCCTCCGCCGAGTAAAGATAGGCCGTAGAGCCGGTCTCGACGTTCGGGTAAAGGTCATTGATATGGGCCATAACCATCCGTACGCAGCCCGAACTTGCGCGGCCACCGATACTCCGTGGGCTCGGAGTGCCATGGATGCGCAGAAGGGTATCGCGATCCCCGACGTAAAGATACAGCGCCCTTGATCCAAGCGCGTTTTCCGGTCCCGGTTCCATGCCATCGGCAATGTCAGCATAAAGTTCGGGGTCGCGATTGATCATGCTCTGTGTCGGTTGCCAGTGCGGCCACCTGACCTTGCGCTTGATTGTATAGACACCCGGCTCGTAGAGGTTCCCCCGCGCGATCGCCACGCCGTAGCGCATCGCGGTTCCACCCTCTTCAATGTGGTAGAGATATCGTGCGACCGCGTCGACATGGATATCTCCCGGCACGAGACCGGCCTTCGCGACCACACGTTGCGGTAGGAACCGCGGGTGCAATCCCCATGGGTTGGAAGTCTCGGCAACATAATCCTGAGGCGTCACCTGTGCGTCCCATTCAGCCTTCTGAGCCTCGGTGGGCCAAGTGTCGGCAAAAGCCATACCGGGACCGGTCACCGAAAAAAGCGCCGTTGTTGTCTGAATGAAGTGTCGTCTTGTCAGCATTTTGTACCCTTTCGGTTCCCGCCGGCGATTGATGGCAAGAACGGTATGTGTTCTCATTGAATAGATAGGACTTCTAGTGGCTAGAGGTTCAAGGGCAAATTTTCGTGAGCAAACATGCGATCCTGGCAGTTTCCAGTTTGCTTGGGAGGAGAAAACTGCTCGCACGATACCTGGTCCGAAGTTGCGCAGCGACACTTCGTGAAATCGCAGATTGTCTGGAAATTTAGGCACAGCGGCTTCGATATCGCGACCATGAGATCGGGAGCGTCACGGCACACGGAACTTACGCCACTCGCAAATACTACGATGCCATCTCCGGCTCTCATTCCGTTATTTCGCCCCGTAAGAACGCAAAGCTTGGATGGAGATCATAGCTGTAGCGGCGGCTCGTAATTAGGCCATACGGGCATCGCAGTCTCTGGGCTGTGCGCTCTGGCGACAATGGAGCGGTTATCCCCGCCGAAGCCGCGCCGAGACGAAGATGCAATGTGTGAAACTGCTTGGTCAGCCGCTCATCGCGTCGGACTTTGGCCGCCATGGTGCGAAGCTTCAGTTCCGCTTAGCAGTCGTCAACAGCTACACCGCCCTTGGCATCCCCGTCACAGAAGCTTTGGAATAAGTCCGTCCGGAGAATGGTTAACACCGCCTATCAGCCTATTTGTAGAACATTGCATCGAGGACCCCTCGATTGGTAAGTTAAAGTCTAAGGTCAACCCGCTTACTTCAACGGCAACCACCCGACTATGACCGCTGGGAAAACGCCGCGAACAGCGCAAGCGTCCGTTCGCTGACATGGTGCTCGATGCCTTCGGCATCGCGTTCAGCCGTCTCGGGGTCGAGCCCGAGGCTCAGGAGAAACCGCAAGACGATCTCGTGGCGGTGCCTGCATTCCTTGGCGAGCGCCCGGCCTTCCTCGGTCAGAAATACCGAGCGATACTTCGCACGGGTGATCAAGCCGTCCCGCGCCAGACGGCCAAGTGTTTTTGCGACCGTCGGCGCAGTCACGCCCATCCGTGTCGCGATATCGACCGGCCGGGCCTCGCCGTTCTCGTGGATGAGTTCGGCGATCAGTTCGACATAATCTTCCGCCACTTCGCTGCGCCGCGCTTCGCGCACACCGATGAAGGCCTCGGCGCGGGATTCGACCGCACGTGCCTCTGCCTCGGTTGGATCAAGGTTCTCATCATCCGTCATGCCGTCACCCTCGCACGATCGGGATTGACTCGTAAAGCCTAAGCGATGATTATTAGCCGAAGCTAACTTTTTGCGCCGGGACTTTGGCCTGCGTGTCATCTGAGGGGACAACGTCCATGCCTGTCGATACCAGCAAGCGAGGGCGCGATGTGTCGTCCGCCGTGGAGACATCTCGGCCCACAGCGCCACCTGCGATGGTCACGGAGCCAGTATCGGCGTCGCGACGCGCGTTGTTGGTCGGCGGTCTGGTGGCTGCCGGCGGAGCGGCCGTGGCCGCGAGCCGCGCGCAATCCCAGGCAACGCCCGACCCGATGGCGGGGCATGCTATGCCCGGCGGGGCGGTCGATCCGTATTCGGCCCATGACAGTGGCATGGCGCATGGCAACATGACGATGGTCGGCCAGGTCGACCACGCCCGGAACGGGTTCGACCCGACGGCCATGCTGACCGACTGGGAGATCGGTCGCACCGAAGTCCTGCCGGATGGGCGCACGTTGCGAACGTTCGAGGTGGACGCCATCGACGTGGAGATCGAGATCGCTCCCGGCGTTTTCTTTCCCGCCTGGACGTTCAACGGCCGCGTGCCAGGCCCCGCCCTGCGAGCGAAGGAGGGCGAACGACTGAGGATCGTCTTTCGCAACCTCGGGTCACACCCGCATTCCATGCATTTTCACGGCATTCACTCGGCGCGAATGGACGGCGTTCAAGGCGCCGGGCTGATCGATCCGGGCGAGGAGTTCGTCTATGAGTTCGATGCCAAGCCCTTCGGCTGTCATCTCTATCATTGCCACGCGCTGCCGCTGAAACGGCACATGCACAAGGGCATGTACGGCCTGTTCGTGGTCGATCCAGATCCGGCGCGCCACCCCGAATTTGCGGCCGTTGCGGCGTCGCGTGTGCTGGGCAGCCCGGAAAACGCCGAATGGCAGGAACTGGCGATGGTGATGAACGGCTTTGACACCAATTTCGATGGTGAGAACGAGGTCTATGCGGTAAACACGGTCGGCCAAGCTTACATGAACGCGCCGATCCGGATCGACAAGTCGCGCCCGGTACGTATCTACCTCATGAATGCGACCGAGTTCGATCCGATCAACTCGTTCCACCTGCATGGGAATTTCTTCGACTATTACGACACCGGCACCCAGCTCACGCCGACCCTGCGCACGGTCGATGTGATTATGCAGTGTCAGGCGCAGCGCGGCATCCTCGAGTTCAGCTTCGCCGATCACGAGGATGGGTTGTACATGTTCCATGCCCACCAGGCCGAGTTCACCGAACTTGGCTGGATGGGCTTTTTCGACGTGCGGGAGGCCGGAGCATGACCGATCAGACCCAACACAGCCGCCCGCCGAAGACCCGCCTGCTTCTGGTGCTAGCGCCACTGGCTGCCATGCTGGGCGCCTTTGTCTGGATTGCGTCGCTCGATCCCCTTCGCGGCTTCAATAACGGCGCGCCCCCGGTTGAGGCGCTGACCGTCGAACGGACGATCCTTGACGGGTCGGGGATTTCGCTCAGGGTGCGCGCCGGCGGATCGGAAGCAATGGTGGTCGCGCAAGTCGCAGTGGACGACGCCTACTGGACCTTCACGCAGGAGCCCGCGGGGCCGATTGCCCGGGGCGAAGCGGTCTGGTTGCGAATTCCCTATCCGTGGGTTCTCGGCGAGGCCCATCACGTCAACCTGCTGACCAACACGGGCGCGACCTTCGGGCATGAGATCGGGGTCGCCGTCTCGACGCCAAGTCCCACCTGGGGGCAACTTCGGCTCCAGGCGGTGATCGGGGCGATCGTCGGCCTTTTGCCGGTAGCGCTTGGCCTGATGTTCTATCCGGCCATGAAGGGCGTCGGGCGAAGGGGAATGAACTTTCTGCTGGCGCTGACGGTCGGGTTGCTGGCCTTCCTGCTGATCGACACCATATCCGAGGCACTGGAGCTATCGGCAGAAGCGGCCGCGATATTCCAAGGTTCTGCCATGGTCTGGCTGTCGGCGCTTGCAAGCTTTCTTCTATTGATGGCTATCGGGCGATGGCGCGGCAATCCGGAAGGCATCGCGCTTGCGTTCTACATCGCCCTTGGGATCGGGCTTCACAACTTCGGCGAAGGGCTGGCAATCGGCGGCGCATTCGCCGCCGGATCGGCGGGGCTTGGAACTTTCCTCGTCCTAGGCTTTGCCTTACACAATGTCACCGAGGGCATCGGCATCGCCGCCCCGATGCTTCGTGCCCGGCCGAACCTTTGGACGTTTGCCGCCCTGACCCTGCTCGCCGGTGGCCCGGCCATCCTCGGAATGTGGGCGGGCAGCCTTGCCTATGCGCCGCAATGGTCGGCACTGGCACTCGCCGTCGGAGCGGGTGCGATCCTGCAAGTCATGGTCGAGGTCAGCG
This sequence comes from Sulfitobacter aestuarii, assembly GCF_042685005.1. Taxonomy (NCBI): domain Bacteria; kingdom Pseudomonadati; phylum Pseudomonadota; class Alphaproteobacteria; order Rhodobacterales; family Roseobacteraceae; genus Sulfitobacter; species Sulfitobacter aestuarii. The sequence goes on from NZ_JBHUMP010000013.1 coordinate 103,705, forward strand.
CCTACCTTGTCCGTCAAAACGCCGACAGGCAGGCAGCGCTGATGTCACCAGTCGTACTGGTCGGGTTTCTGGGCGGCATCGCATTCATGTACGCGACGGCAGCATTGATCAAAATCTGAGCGGTGATCGGCTGTTTCGGCCTCATGGGGCGGTCGCCCAGCTCGATAAACTGACCCCGTCTGTCCACGGGGAGATCGCTATTTTCGTGCCTCAGTTTGTGCGCCCAAGAGACTTATTCTTTCGTGATTTCAAAATGAAGAATTTGAGGCTAGAGGGACTAGAGGATCCACCTGGATATCACAGATAGGTGAAAACACTGCAAACCCATCTGACCACTATTGCTGAGCCGCACGTCGAAATGTACTGTCTCATATTTTTGTTCTGTCACAATTCTGGGCCTCCGTTAAACCAGCAACAGATGCTACACACCAAAACGAGTGCTTCTTTAGATGTGTTTCATGGCATGGCCCGCCACATGCGGAAACACTCCGTTCCGGTCACCTCGCAGATTAGACCTTGTGCTTCCATCCAAGCAAGGTTGCGCTGGACGGTGCCGCGGCTGGCACCGGTCAGGGTCTCGGCTATTGGAGCGGAGACGACGGGCCATTCGGTCAGCACCGCGCGCAATGCTGGTGGTGTCTTGCCAGAAAGCGGGGCCATCATGGTTTCCGCCCGCGCTGACCATGCCTGGATGTCGTCGAGTTGCCGCATCGCGGTCAGGCATGCTATTTCCATATCGGCGTTGCGACGTCAATCGCCAGCGCACCTCTTCATCACTATCGGCAACGGAGTCGACGCCATCATTTTCCATCGATATCTGCCGCACAAGTCTGTGAACTCTATCTTTAGATTAAGGGCAAGAATATCGGAGCTAAAAGCAAAATCTCATATTTAGTAGGGGCAAAGGACAGCCGTTGATCTCGTTGAATTTCTCATCTCACAAGTAAGGGCTACGTGACACCAGATTTACGTGCGTCTCAGAGAAACCCAATACCGAGCTCAAAGCCTTTTCCACATGGCCAATACAAGATGAACAATTCATCTTTTGAATGCCGGACGTGAATGACTTTTCGCTTTCGATATTGAGACCTCTTGCTCCGGACAACTACAGAGATAGAGGGTCCAGCAGGTGGAAGGTCAAGGAATTTAAGGTCCGATTTCACAATCGTCGTCCGTTTCACTCGGGGACGAGGGCTGCAATCTTTTCAAGAAGGGTGCCGCGCTCGATCACACCGGGGATTATTTCATCACCCAATACGAACGTCGGCGTTCCAGTTATACGCAAAGCTTCTGCCAGACGCAGAGAGGCAGCAATGTGATCGTTCACTAGGTCTGATTGCATATCTGTTTTCAAAACTTCGAGATCGAGCCCCACATCGCCTGCAACTTCCATAACGCTTGCTTCAAAGGCTTGTCCGTTCAATGCCATCATTGCCTCGTGAAACTGCTGATATTTACCTTGGTTTCTCGCGGCAAGTGACGCGCGCGCTGCAATTTCGGAACCGGGCCCTAGGATCGGGAATTCACGATAAACAATGCGGACATCCTTGCTTGTCTCCAGCACGGCTTTGACTTCAGGTGCTGCGCGGCGGCAATATCCACAGTTATAGTCAAAAAATTCGACTAGCGTGACGCTACCATCCAGATTTCCGAAGATAGGAGCGTTCTGTTCGAAGTCGTCGCGCAATTCAGTTAAAGCTGTAGACTGCGCTTCAACAAGTGCTGCATTTTCACGTTCTTGTAGGATTGAAAGCGCTTCGATCAGAATTTCGGGTTTTTCCAAGATCGCTTCAAGCGCCAGACGCTTAATATCTGCCTCATTGAGTTCTTGCGCGGCCACAGTAGTGAAAGAAAATGCTGCGAAGACTGTTGCAAGTATAATTTTTGACAGGTCGCGTCGCGCTAGTGACATCTTAAATTCTTCCTAGAAAGTTGCGGGGTACAGGATCACACGCGTGTCCAGCGGAACCATATCATAAAACTGGACAATCTGATCGTTCACCAATCTGGCGCATCCGTTTGAAACGGCACGGCCAATAGTGCTTGGGTCATTAGTGCCATGCACACGCAAAAAGGTATCCCCGCGTCCCGGTTGAAAGAGGTAGAGGGCCCGCGCGCCTAGAGGGTTGCTCAGACCGCCAGGCATTCCATTCCGAAACGGTCCATATTTCTTCGGTTCACGACGCAACATGCCCGGGGTCGGTGTCCAGCTGGGCCATTCTTTCTTTGCCCCCACATAGAATTCACCTGCCTCATAAAGACCCGGACGACCGATCCCGACGGTGTAGCGAATTGCAGTATTATCGGGTTGGGTCCAGAACAGGGCAAACTGGCTTGGAACAACATGGATTTCGTATGGAGCGGAGCCCTCTGGAATGCTCACTACTTGGGGTAAATACTCCGGCGGTAAATCATACTTTGGCAGCACTACATGGGCTGAAACTGGCTGACTGGTCAAAGCGCCAGCAGCCCCGGCGGCAAGGAGGAATTTTCTTCGATTCATGAAGCTGTGGCTTTCGAAAGGTGAACGTTGAATGAACGCCAGTACACGAGAAAAGACTTTAACAAGTCATGCTAAGTGCGCGATCAAAATAATTTCACTTGTGTTCCTACCTCAGCCAAAGCGAACAGTTCTTTGATATGTTCGTTGTAAAGGCCGATGCATCCGTTCGACGATTGGCGGCCAATTTTCCGCGTGTCCCCCGTTCCGTGGACGCGGTAATATTGCCATGAAAGGTAGAGGGCGTGTGTGCCCAAGGGGTTGTCAGGACCGGGTGGAAAATAGTCTGGCCAATCCGGGTTGCGGATCTTCATCGAAGGAGTTGGGCGCCAGCTTGGTCCTTCCACTTTCTTGATAACGCTAGTGTATCCGCGTTTTGTCAGTTCTTCGGATTCCGGAACGCTCGACGGATACAGCTTATAAACACTTTCATCCTCTGACCAATATTGCACCGCTCGGGAATCAATGTCGCACAGGATTGCACCGTGGTTTAGATTTTCGAAGTGATCCCGCCAGTTTGAGGTGCTGAAGGATGAAATATTGCGGCGCACTGGTGGTGTACCAAGTGGTGCTGTGGTTTGCGCGGTTGCAACGCCTGCTCCTAGGAACACCCCACTTGCGGCCGCACCGAGCAGCGCTCCGCGACGTGAGAAAGATGAGTCTTTAATTAGCTTCATGATCAACCCTTCGGTCATGCCTCTTTCGTCTGTTTACAACCTTCACCCACTGGAGCTTCAAGCGATCAATTGTCACAAAAACGTGAGACGAACAGCGAACGAACGCTTTGGGCTGGAAAAGCCCTGTAGCATTCGAACGGAAAGTGGCTTAAACGATCATCTGGGGCGGCGCTAAAGCGTGGCAGGTCAAGCCTGTGTCAGCCTCGACAAATGACCTATACTAAGTCAGCTTTCCACATGCGACATCTCCCGTGCCCCGCCACCTCGCGGATCAAACCGCTTGCCTCCATCCAGGCGAGATTGCGCTGAACGGCGGCGCGGCTGGCTCCGGTCATGGCCTCAGCCATCGGGGCGGAGACCAAGGGCCATTCCGTGAAAACCTTTCACAAGGCAACCGGTGTGCGGCCAGATAATTGCGCTGCTCATCCCATCCAACCAGCGGGCCAAACGTTCGGGTGGCAAGCCCGAAACGCGCACCCCCCCGGCCCCAGCCATAGCGAGCGGCGCGAAGATGGCACCGCTTCCATCGCTGGTCGCGACCCTGGACGCGGTGACGGTAGCTTCGATCTGGTCGCCGTGGCGTCCGAGGCCCGCCAAGCTCCACAGGTTATACCCCATGCACGCCCGTGTGATCGGGTGGAGACCCTTTGCGGCTGCCATGAGGTCCAGCCACCCACCCGCGCGATCCTCGAAACGCTCAGCGCTGTCTCCAGTGTTCTCGGGATCGCGACGGTCCAGGAAGGCGGCCAAGTCAGCTTTCGGCCCAGGACCGCCTGTTAGGCGCCGAACAGCCCATGCAACTCTTGCCAGTGCATTTAGGTCATCCTGTGCACCTGACAGCCGCATCGATATCCAGAGCGCCAGACGATCAGAACTCACCCGATCCCCTGCGAACCAGCTGAGGTCCGCTGCCTCAATAAGAGCGAGGCGATGCCGCCAGCCTTCCGGGCCACGCAGCAGCCAGTCATCCAGAGCTCCCAAGCGTCCAGCCACTCTTGCCAGTCGCGCAGCGTGAACGCCTTCTGCTTTTGCCCAGACTTCGACGACAGCAGTGTCGGGCGGTTCCGCCCGTGGCCCTGGAGGCAAATCATCCGGTTCTTCTTCAAGTAACCTACGCAGAAACCAGAGATCGTCTTCGTGAGCCTCTTCATCCTCCTGGATGGTGATAAGGGGTTCGTCGTAATCATCGGTAAAAGTAGAGGCTTGCGTCTTCATGTGCACAAAAAGACTGATTTCTTGCACATTACCCAAGCGTTTTTTTTGGCAGCTGCCTGCGCCCTTTATATAGTACGCGCACTCGACTGCCGGCGGAACCTCTCAGTTCGCGCACAGCGCAAGGAAACCAAGGGATTGTGGCCCAGCCCGACGAGAGAACGCTTGATTGCATTCGTTTACAAATGGTCGTTTAGTAACGGTATATGAAATTGCAAACGGCCGATTTTCATGCCCCTGATAGGCTATGCGCGCGTATCCACAGAGGATCAGACCCCCCTGCCCCAGTCTGAGGCCCTGCAAACTGCGGGATGCGTCGAGATCTTCGAAGAGCACGCCTCAGGCGGCAATCGTGCCCGGCCGGTGCTTGCCCGCTTGCTGGAGCGCATTAGCAAGGGCGACACGCTGGTTGTCGTACGGATCGACCGGCTCGCACGGTCTCTGTCGCACCTTCTCGAGGTGATCGAACGGTTGGAGGCCAAGGGGGCGTTCTTTCGTTCCATTCAGGACCCGATCGACACCGGATCCCCGCAAGGCAAGTTCACGCTGCAGGTTCTGGGCGCCGCGGCCGAGTTCGAGCGGGCGCTGATCCGGGAACGTACCAAGGCGGGGCTGGCGAGCGCCCGTACCAAGGGCCGGGTCGGCGGGAACCCTGGACTGCGGGCCAAAGACCCTGCTGCTCTTCGCAAAGTACGGCTGGCGCGACAAGACGGCTACATGGAGCATCTGAACGAGACGGCACAAGATTGGGTTCCCCATGTGCGCCGGTTGCGACCCGACTTGGCCTGGGAAGACGTGGTGCGCATCATCAACGGCCCCTTGCCCGAGGCGCGTCGCTGGACCCAAAGCCGTCTCTTGCGCGCTGTGAAGGCCTATGTCGGCGACGGCTTCCTGCCGGCCGAGGTGCTAGCCCGCGCCGGGCGCCGCGAAACCGACGACCGTCTGCCCGCCATCGTCGCCGGCATCAAGGGCGCGGACCCCGACATCACGCTTCAGGCGATCTGCACCCGG
>NZ_JBHUMP010000014.1:0-103832 GCF_042685005.1 Sulfitobacter aestuarii
GCCGCATCGACGATCTGCTGCCGTGGAACTTCAGGACGTCAAGCTGAACCGACAGTGCTATCCCGCGACCGCTTACGGTTCGCTTAGTCCGAAATCGGTTTGGGTTGTGCCACCTTGTCCAAAGTGCCACCACTTTGGCTTCCATATTTTTAAGGGTACATCTCGGTCCAAACGTGAGGCTCGACATGCGCGGCGCTACTTTCTTGCAGGTATGCTCGAACCGTAATGGCCGCCATGGGCTGACCTAGCTCGGCAGTTTTGTCTGCGATTTGTTTTGGTACAGGGGACTTTCCCACACGGGGATTGTAGGAGTGTCCGTCTACAGCAGCGGCCAGTAGAGCGATCTCCAAAAGACCGACCCTACGCGTGATAGCGCTGACCTCGTTATGGTTGGCTGGCTTACCAGAAAGGAGCTTGATTCGCTTTCTTAGTTTTGTGATCACTTCAGGCTCACCATCTTCGCTTTTTGATTTTGGTGTCCGCTGTCCCAGCTTCTGCGTTTCTTGGGTCAGTTCCAGCACCCTTTTCCGCAGGTTTTCGTTCTCTTCGCCCAGCGCGGCAAGCTGCTGGGCCATGTCTTCTTGCTCGATCCCCTTCGCTATCTGCTTCGCCAATTCCCTCCGCAACTGGGCATTCTCACCTGTTAAGGCCGTGAACTTGTCGACATCCACTTTCTCATGATTTTTGCTCTCTGCCTCTACAGCACGCCGCCAAGCCTTTGAAATGATGTAACCGCACTTGTCCAACCAGCGTACATAGTCCTTCGGACTGGCTTTCTCCGATATGTCACCAGCCTCAACTGCGCGCTCCAACATTTGGAGCCGATCATCCCGCTCCCTAATTGTGTCGCCGAACTCAGGTTCCTCCCCTCGCCAGCTATCGGTGGTAAATGGATCGAAGTTCAGCGAGAGGTCGATTGCCTCACGAGGCGTCCAATAGGGCTTGCGCGCCCATTTGGTGATCAGGCGACGTTCCTGCTGCAAGTAGGCGTCCGAGAGCATCTCTTCGCGCTGCAAGGCAAAGTGCTGGCCGTCAAAACCAATGGGGCCTCGAGGCATGATCGCTATCCACCAATCGCTGTGAAACGAGACACCGTTTTTCTCTCCCCACCACAGCCAGTCTTCTGGTGAACCTGATCGTATCCCGTCGCGTATTGTCCTGTCCAAGAGCGCCTTTTGCGGCGTGAGGTGCTCCTCAGCGTCCCCAGCATCTGGCGAAATGCCCAGCGCCAGGAGCAGCGCGTTTCGTGTAGTCCAAAATTCCTGATATATCCAAGCCTGCATGAGGTGTTCTGTTGGTTTGGCGGGGCGCATAACCGCATCTTTCATCTAGTTCTTTAGTCCTGTCGTAGCTGATCAAGTTTGTCGGCCCACCACTGGGCCAGCTTTACGCGCTCGTCCCAGTGCTGGCCCCGGGCATATGCTCGGCGAATTTCATTCTGCTCAACATGCGCCAACGCCCGTTCAATTGCGTCGGGATGCCAAAGACCAGATTCGTTCGCCAAGGTCGAAAACACCGCGCGAAACCCGTGAGCAGTCATTTCGTCTTTACTGTATCCGATGCGGCGGAGGGCGGCGTTTAGGGTGTTGTCGCTCATGGCGCGTTGCGAAGAACGCACAGAGGGAAATAGAAGCTTCCCCCAACCGGTGAGCGCCTTAAGCTCCCTCAAAGAAGTCTGCGCTTGACGTGGCAGGGGGATCGTATGCTCTCGCCGCATTTTGGTGCGTTCTTCGGGGATGGTCCAAGAGGCGTTATCTTCATCAAATTCGTCCCACATGGCGAGGCGCAGCTCGCCGGGCCGTACGGCGGTGATGGAGAGCAGTTGCAGCGCGAGCCGTGTCGTTCTCTGTCCTGAAAAGCCGTCGATAGCGCGCATCAGAGCCCCAACCTCCTTAGGGTCGGTAATAGCTGCCCTGTGCGTGACTTTGTGTTGGATCAACGCGTCTTTCAGACCGTAAGTCGGATCGTTCTCTGCCTTGCCTAGCGCGATTGCATAGCGAAAAACCGCACCCGCAGCTGAGCGCAATCGCTTGGCGCTCTCATGGTTGCCTTTCTTCTCCATCTTGCGCAGGGGGATGAGGACATCTTGTGCTGTGATCTTGGTCACTGGCATGTGGCCAATGTCTGCGTTGAGCAACCGATGCAGCCATTCGGTTTTGCTAAGCGTCGCCTCGGCGCGGCCTTCCTTACGCTTCTTCTGAAGCAACTCCGCTGCGAGAAGTGCAAAGGTGTCTTGCTGCTCTGCAGCTTCCTGTCGCTGTTGTGCCTTCCGTTTGGCGGAGGGGTCCATGCCATTCGCTACCAACCCTCTTGCCTCGTCGCGGAGCTTGCGAGCACCGGCCAATGAAATGTCGGGGTACTTGCCCAGCGCTAGTAGCTTTTCCTTGCCGTGCAATCGGTACTTAAAGCGCCAAAGTTTTGAACCGCCAGGGTTCACCAAAAGGTACAACCCGTCAAAGTCCGCGCGCTTAAATGGCTTGGCTTTGGGACTGATGGCCCGAATCTTAGCGTCACTCAAAACACTCATGGGGGTATCTTCCAAACTGCTGCGAGACACGTACCCCTATAAATGCCCCCAAATGGGGTAGACTGGGCTGAACGTGACAGGACAACATGAAACAACCGAAACAGAATTATCCTGCAAGTAGAGGCTACTATCGGACAATATCGGACGCAACTGAAAGATAAAGTGGTGCCCGGGGGCGGAATCGAACCACCGACACGAGGATTTTCAATCCACTGCTCTACCCCTGAGCTACCCGGGCACGGGAGGCCACCGAAGTGGTCGGGTGAGCGGGTTCTAGGGCGTTGGGGCGGGGGTGTCCAGCCTCTTTTTCAAGGAAATTTGCGAAGCATCGAATTGCCGCGTCACTGGGGCTTTCGGGTCCGTGTCAGGGCCTCTTCGCTGGCCTCCAGCGCGGCTTCGATGTCTTCGGGATCCCGGGAGGGGGCGGCGTAGTTGCCGTTGAGCCACTTGGCTAGGTCGACATCGGCGCAGCGTCGCGAGCAGAAGGGGCGGTAGGCCGCCTCAGTCGCCTTCTTGCAGATCGGGCAGCTCATGCGCCGGGCCATTTGAGCGGCGCCCGGACGCGTTTGCGCTGCAGTTCGTAATGACCCAGTGGCGTCCAGCCCACGAGGGTGGTCTCGACCTCGTCGCCGCGCAATGCCTGGCGCAGGGCGGCTTCGAAGGTCTTGCGGTCCTTCTTGGGCATCGGCGCGAGGTCGAGCGTGATCTGACCGCCGAGGCCGCGCAGGCGCAGGGCGCGCGGGAGGGCGCGGGCGCAGGCCATGTTGGCCTTGATTCCGGCGGCCAGCGAAGCGTCGCTGCCGGTATTGACATCTACCGCGACAAGCGCGCGGGTCGGCTCCACATACATCGAGGCGCCACCGCCGAGCGGGACTCCCGCGCCTTCGACCTGATCGAGCATGTCGAGCACCCCATGCAGCTCAAAACCGCCCGCTTCGGTCACCACCTCCGCAGGGGCGGCCCAGTCGCGCCAGGCAAGCAGATGCGGCCCGTCACCTTCGCTGAGCGTTTCCATCCCGGTTCCGTCATCCTGCATCACCGTTTCCGCGAGCGACAACATTGCGCCGATATCCTCGGCGATCTCCTCGGCATCGGCCCCGGCACAGGCAGAGCGCAGGATCACGCCATAGGCGCTCTCTCCCGCGATCTCATGGGCAATCTCGAGCAGCCGGTCGCGTTCTTCCTCGTCGCGGATGCTGCGCGAGATGTTGAGCCCCGGCGCTTCCGGCGTGACGATCGCAAAGCGGCTTTTGAACAGCAGCTTCTGGGTCACCGGGATCGCCTTGCCGGGCTCGGCGAAACCGCTGACCTGCACTAGGATCTCCTGACCCGGGGCCAGCCCCTTGACCTGCCGCAGAAAGGCGGCACCATCCGGTGTCTTGAGGAACATGCCCCCCTGCCCCTTCACCGGACGATCGGCAATGGCACGATAGATCGTGCCGGGGCGCGGCGCGTTGCTGTCGAGCAGCAGATCGTCGAGCTGCCCGTCCACCATCAAGGCAGCAGCTTCGACGTCGCCAAGGTGATCCAGAATGATCGTGCGACCCTTCATGGCGCGGTTCCTTTCCATTGGTATCCGGCAGCGCGCAGCAGATTGGCGGTCTCTGCCAAGGGCAGACCAACGATGCCGGTAAAGGACCCGCTCATCCAGGGGATCAACGCCGCCGCCGCCCCCTGAATGCCGTAGCCCCCGGCCTTGCCCTGCCAGTCGTTTGTGTCGAGATAGGCGTTCAGCTCTTCATCCGAGAGCGATTTCATCTTCACGATGCTCTGCACATCGCGCTCCCAAAGCCTGTCTCCCCTGCGCAGGGCCACCGCTGTCACCACCTTGTGACGTCGCCCAGACAGGGCGCGCAGAAAGGTTTCCGCCTCCGCACGATCGCGCGGCTTGCCGAGAACGCGCCGCCCAAGCGCTACGGTGGTATCGGCGCACAGCACGATATCCCCGGATTCGACAGTCAGCGCCGCTGCTTTGTCGCGCGCGATTCGCGCGCAATAGGGCCGCGGCAGTTCGCCTTTTTCGGGGGTTTCGTCGATATCCGGCGCACGGATTTCGTCCGGCACAACGCCGATCTGCGCCAGCAATTGCTTGCGGCGCGGTGATCCTGAACCCAGAATGAACTTCATGTCCTCACCCCAATCTTTCCGGTCTGACATTCCGGCGTACCGGACATCACCTCACGGGATGTGGACCTGTTTACTTGAATCGATAGTTGATCCGACCCTTGGTCAGATCATAGGGGGTCATCTCGACCTGAACCTTGTCGCCCGCCAGAACCCTGATGCGATTCTTCCGCATCTTGCCTGCCGTGTGCGCGATGATTTCATGGCCGTTTTCAAGCTCGACCCGAAATGTCGCATTGGGCAGGAGTTCCTTGACGACACCGGGAAATTCGAGCGTATCTTCCTTGGCCATGGTTTCTCCTTGTACTGTAAGCCCCGCAAACTGGGGGCGCAGGCTTAAATGGGGGGTTTTGCCCCGCTTTTCAAGGGTGATTCAACGCAAGTTGACGTTTATCGCAATCCCGTCACGCCCGGTTTGGTCGGCCCAGTGATCACGGTTCAGCACCACACCCTCGCTGCGTACATGTGCAACCTGCGCGGGATCGACCTCCGCATAGGTCCAGCCTGGCCTGTTGATCTCGGCCACCGCCAGCACCCCGGTCTCGGGAAAGCCGGTGTCAGGCGGGCAGAAGATCCCTCCGGCACCGAAGGAATCCCCCAGGGCTTCGGACCAATCCGCCGGTCCGACAACCGAGGACATCGCGGTGATGCATTGATTCTCCAGCGCACGCGCCATCGACCCGATCCGCACGCGCCAATACCCGGCGAGCGCCTCGGTGACGCTGGGCACGGCGATAACGTCACAATCCGCAAGCGCCCGTCCCAGCAGCGGAAATTCACAGTCATAGCAGATCAATATGCCGATCTTGCCAAGATCGGTCTCAAAGACCTGCAGTGCATTGCCGCCGGTGACATCCCAGACCTCCCGCTCGAAACGGGTCATGATCTGCTTGTCCTGCACCCCGATACGCCCGCCCGGGGTGATGAGACGGGCGCGGTTCACCGGACGCCCCGCACCGGTCGCCGCCGGGCCGGAGGCCGCAACGATATGAACATCATGTTCCGCCGCCAGCCTTGCATGCAGCGCATCGGCCTCTTCCAACCGGTCCGAGACCGCAAAGAGCGATTGCTCCAGATCCCCGGCCACTTCCGGTCCCGCCAGTGTCGCCAATTCCATCGCGCCATATTCAGGGAAGACCAGCAGGTCCGCACCCTGCGCCGCGGCTTCCCGGACCCAGCCTGCAAGCTTGTCTTCATATTGCGCCCAGGAGCTGAGCACATCGAGCGGATAGGCGGCGGTAGCGATTTTCATCAACGGGTCTCCAGCGGAACAGAGCCTATCCTGCGCGCCTTTACCCGGGGCTTCAAGTACCGCTAAGACCGGCCGACTCCATTCTGATTTTCGACAGGCGGGCGACAGAGCAGGATATGTTATCTTGACCGCGACCGCGCAAAGGTCTCAAAAACCCGAAACTTGAGGAGGACGACAAATGCTCAGGAAAGGCGTGACCCTGCGCGGAATTGAAGTCTTCGAAGTGCTGGCGCAGACCGGGTCGGTGGCGCAGACCGCGACGCGCACCGGGCTCAGTCAACCAGCGGTCAGCCAGCAGATGCGCAACCTCGAAGCCGCCCTCGGGGCCGATCTGGTCGATCACGCGCGTCGTCCGATGCGGCTCACCTCCGCCGGTCAGCTTTTCCTGCGCCGGGCCGAGGCCGCCCTGTCGCAGCTGCGTCAAGCCCAGAGCGAGGTCACGGTGATGGATCTGGCCCATGTCGAGGCGCTGAACCTCGGTGTTATCGACGATTTCGACAATGACCTCTCGCCCCGCCTCGCCACCATCCTTGCCGAAAGCATGACCGGCTGTCGCTTCAAGATGATTACCGTCGGCAGTAACGAACTTGCGCAGGCGATTGGCGACAAGAACCTGCACATGGCAATTTCTGCGCGCATCGACGGGCCGCTAGAGGGGATCGACGAATATCCGCTGGCCCGCGACCCCTTCATCCTGGTGGCCCCGGTCGGCGCAGTGAGCGAGGGCGAAGCCCTGTTGCGCCCCGCTCATCCCCTGCCCTTCCTGCGCTATGAAGCCGATCAGCTGATCGCCCGGCAGATCGAGGCGCATCTGGCGCTGCATGACATCTCCCTGTCCGGGCGGTTCGAGATCGGCAGCCACCTGGCGCTGATGGCGATGGTGGCGCGCGGGATCGGCTGGAGCATCACCACGCCGCTCGGCTTCATGCGCGCCGAGCGCCTGCATGATCAACTCGACGCATTCGCCCTGCCGCTGCCATCGCTGGCACGCCAGATCTCGCTCTTCGCCGGGGCCGACTGGTCAGGCCCGGTGCCGCGCCAGATCGCCCAGACCATGCGCCGCCTGATCCAGACACACAAGATCGCCCCGGCAACCGCACGCCTGCCCTGGCTCGCCGACAGCTTTCGTCTTCTGGACAGCTGAGCCGCTTGCAGCCCGGCGGTCCAGCTGTTTCAATCGCGCGACATGATCCACAGGCACAGATGCAGACGCAGAAGGAATTCCCGCCCATGAGCAATATCGTCATCCTGACCGGGGCCGGCATTTCCGCGGAAAGCGGCCTTGATACCTTCCGCGCCGAGGACGGACTGTGGGCGCAGCACCGGGTTGAGGACGTCGCCACGCCGGAGGGTTTCGCGCGCGATCCGGGCCTCGTGGTCAATTTCTACAACGCCCGCCGCCAACAGGCATCCGAGGTTGAGCCCAACGCGGCGCACAAGGCTCTTGCCCAACTGGAAGCCGAGCATGAAGGCTCGGTGGTGGTGATCACCCAGAATGTCGATGACCTGCATGAGAGAGGCGGTTCACGGAAGGTGATGCATATGCATGGGGCGCTGAAATCTGCGCTCTGTGCGGCCTGCGAACACCGCTGGCCCGCTCCGATGGTGATGGCGCCGGGGGATGCCTGCCCGTCCTGCGGCAGCCCGCAGGCGCGGCCCGATATCGTCTGGTTCGGCGAGATGCCCTACGAGATGGACCTGATCTTCGAACTGCTCGGCGAGGCCGACATTTTTGCGGCGATCGGCACCTCGGGAAATGTCTATCCGGCCGCCGGTTTCGTCGCCGAAGCGCGCCGCGCCGGGGCGCATACGATCGAATTCAACCTCGAACGCTCCAGCGTCGGCAACATGTTCGAAGAACACCGCACCGGTCCGGCCTCGCAGACCGTCGCCGCCTGGGTCGACGAGGTGCTCAGCCGCGGCTGAGCACCTCCGGACTTTTTGAGAAAGTCCGTGCCGTTTTCTTCAAGAAAACGGCTGTTCCAGCATTGTCAGTGCGACATCGCCCTGTGATCCGGTTTGCGTTCATGATCGATGGGGATCTGCAGATGCACGTCGCCCGCCTGCTCGAAGGTCAGTGTCACGCTGATCTCGCCGCCCTGTTCGAGCGGCTCGGAAACCCCCATGAACATCAGGTGATCGCCGCCGCGCGCGAAGACATGGGTCTCTCCGGCAGGCAAGGTCACCCCGTTCTCGATCTCGCCCATACGCATGATGCCGTTGGAGTCTTCGCTGTGGCTGTGCAGTTCGACGCGCTCGGCGATATCCGAGGCAACGGCAATCAGCCGGTCCTCGCTGCCGCTGCGGTTCTCGAGTTTCATGAAGGCGGCCGCGCTGGTCGCTGTCGGCGTCGAGGCACGGACATAAGCGTCGTGCGCAACGAAGCCCTCGGCAAGTGCCGGGGCCACGGTCAGGATCAGGCCGGTCAGGGCCGCGCTGGTGAATCTGGTGATCGTCATCATATTTTCCTTGGTATCTGTAAACATGTCGGTGTCGTCAGATCATCCGAGGTGGGGCCCGGCTGGGCGGCAAGAGCCGCAGAGCCGACGCCGGCACCGGCGGCGGCAGGACCGTATGATAGCGCGCGCTGATCAGGCGCTGCGGCCTGTCAGGGTTGGGCAACGCCAGTACGAATACGAGGTTGAGCGCGGAATCGGGACAGATATGCGGTGTATCGGTAGGTTCGCCTTGCGCATCGACAAAGACCGCCACCGGGCCCGCGCCAGTACAGAGCACCATTTGCCCCGTCACCGCCTCATTGCCGCGGGCGAGAGCCATCGACTGGCTCGTCAGCCCCAGCATCAGCGCCAGCCCGACAGCTATGACCATGTGCAAATTCATGTCGCGGGTCTAGCCTGCGCGACGCGCCAAGACGAGGCGCAAAACGACGCAACCCCGGCCATCACAGCCGGGGTTGCGAAAAATCACCGGTGAGCGTCGTGGCTCAGGAAAGCGCTTCGGCGGTGTCGCTCGACTTGGCGATCGCCTTCTTGATCTTCAGTGCCGCGTCGGAAAGTTCGGTGTCCTTCGCCTTGGCGAGGAACTTGTCCAGGCCACCGCGGTGATCGACGCTGCGCAGGGCAGCAGCCGAGATCCGCAGCTTGAACCCGCGACCCAGCTTTTCCGACTGCAGGGTCACGTCGTTCAGGTTCGGCAGAAACCGACGACGGGTACGGTTGTTGGCGTGGCTAACATTGTTGCCCGACATCGGGCCTTTTCCGGTCAATTCGCAACGGCGCGACATGGGTTTTTCCTTTTGCTGTCGGGTCTTACCGGCGCTCCGGCATAACACCTATAAAGGCCGCACAAAGCGAGCCTGAATTCGTCCGCTGGCTTTAGTGGGAATCGGCCTGCGCGTCAAGCCGAAGCACCGAAACGACGCCTGCTTTTCCTTTTGCATAGGTTCCCGAGATTTGCGATGCAGTGACATGACAATTCACATGCGTGCCCTTCTCGTCCACCTGTTCACCGCCACAGGCGCCGTTTTTGCCATGCTGGCAATGCTCGCCGCCGTCAATCGGGAATGGGACATGATGTTCCTCTGGCTGGTGGTGGCCTTCTTCGTGGATGGCATCGACGGGCCGCTGGCGCGCAAATATGACGTCAAAGCCAACGCGCCCGAGTTCGACGGCGTGCTGCTCGACCTGATAATCGATTATCTGACCTATGTGTTCATCCCGGCCTTCGCCCTGTTCGAATCGGGTCTGATGGACGGGTGGAGCGGTTGGGTGATGATCATCATCATCACTTTCGCCAGCGCGATGTATTTCGCCGATACGCGGATGAAGACCAAGGACAATTCCTTTTCCGGCTTTCCGGGTTGCTGGAACATGCTGGTTCTGGTGCTCTTTGCGCTGAAACCGGAATGGTGGGTCAGCCTGGTGCTGGTCACCTTCCTGGCGATCACCATGTTCCTGCCGCTGAAGTTCGTCCACCCTGTGCGCACCGAGCGCTGGCGCGGCGTGACCCTGCCGATGGCTCTGGCATGGACCTTTTTTGCCGGCTGGGCCGCCTGGGTCGATTTCCACCCCGAAAGCTGGGCGCATTGGGGCCTGATCGTAACGTCGGTCTATCTGATCTTTGCCGGGATCGCCCAACAGATCATCCCAGGCAACACGCAGGACTGACCCGGCTTACAGACGTTTCATCAGCCACGCGACTCGGGCAGCCCCAGACGGATCGGCCCCCGGGCCCTTTCGGGGTCGATGACCGCGCCGCCCTGCGTCGCAATGATCCGCCCATCACGCACCATGGCCCCGGCCACCGCGCGGACCTCGGGCATCAGCCCGCGCCAATCATCGCTCAACGCCCGCGCGACCTCCGAGGGGCAGATCGTCTTGCCTGCCCCCCGCGCGGCGACCTGCGCCGCGATTTCTGCCTCAATCGAGTTCCGAGACGGCATCGTCACAGCGCCCGCAGAGACCCGGATGCGCATGGTGACCGACATCCGGCAGGATCTTCCAGCAGCGCTGGCACTTCTCACCTTCGGCAGTCTCGAACACCACGCCAACCCCCGGCACTTCGGCCAGACGGAACGCCTCCGCCGGAGCCGGATCCGCCGTCAGCGATACGCCAGAAGTGATGCAGATATCGGCAAAGGGCAGCGCCTTCAGCGCCGCGAGCGTCACTTCATCCTCGACATGCACAACCGGCGCTGCTTCCAGCGAGGAGCCGATCACCTTGTCGCTGCGCTGCACTTCCAGCGCGGCCGTGACCACTCGACGGGCGCGGCGCACCTGCGTCCACTTCGCCGCCAGCGCCGGGTCAAGCCAGACCGTGGGCGTCTGCGGCATATCCACCAGATGCACCGAACTCTGCTCGCCCGGGTACCGCTCCAGCCAGACTTCCTCCATGGTGAACACCAGGATCGGCGCCAGCCAGGTGGTCAGCCGATGGAACAGGATATCCAGCACCGAACGCGCCGCGCGTCGCTCCAGCGTGTCGCCATCGCAATAAAGCACATCCTTGCGGATATCGAAGTAGAACGCCGACAGGTCCAGCGTCGCGAAGGTGAAGACCGCCTGGAAAACGTTTTGGAAGTCATACCGCGCAAATCCGTCGCGCACCACGTTGTCGAGCTCGGCCAGACGGTGCAGCACGAAACGCTCCAGCTCCGGCATCTCGCCGGGCTCGATACGATCCGCCTCGCTGAAATCGTTCAACGCACCAAGCATGTAGCGCATGGTATTGCGCAGGCGGCGATAGCTGTCCGCCACCCCTTTCAGGATCTCGTCCCCGATCCGCTGGTCGGCGGTATAATCGGTCTGCGCCACCCACAGCCGCAGGATATCCGCGCCGTATTGCTTGACGATGGTCTCGGGCACGATTGTGTTGCCGATGCTCTTCGACATCTTCATGCCCTTGGCATCGAGCGTGAAACCATGGGTCACCACATTGCGGTAGGGCGCGCGCCCGGTGGTGCCGACCGACTGCAGCAACGAGGAATGGAACCAGCCGCGATGCTGGTCGGTGCCCTCCATATAGACATCGGCAATCCCGTCTTCCGAGCCGTCCTCGCGGTCGCGCAGCACGAAAGCATGGGTCGAGCCGGAATCAAACCACACGTCGAGAATGTCGAACACCTGCTCGTAATCTTCCGGCGCGACGATGCCGCCGAGGAAGCGCGCCTTGGCGCCCTCTTCATACCAGACATCGGCACCCTCCGCCTCGAAGGCCGCCACGATCCGCGCATTGACTTCCTCATTGCGCAGCAGAAAATCCTCCGCCGTCGGCAGCGCCCCTTTCTTCACGAAACAGGTCAGCGGCACGCCCCAGGCGCGCTGGCGCGACAGCACCCAATCGGGCCGGGCCTCCATCATCGAATGCAACCGGTTGCGCCCCGACCGCGGCACCCAGTTCACATTGTCGATCTCGGCCAACGCCCGCGCACGGATCGTCCTGCCATGCATGTCGAGCCCGTCACCGACCACCTTGTCGATCGCGGCAAACCATTGCGGTGTGTTGCGATAGATCACCGGCGCCTTGGAACGCCACGAATGCGGATAGGAATGCTTGATCTTGCCGCGCGCCAGCAACCCGCCGACCTCGGCAAGCTTGTCGATCACCGCAGCGTTGGCATTGCCCTCCTTGCCATTCGGCTTGAGGATCGCCTTGCCACCAAAGAACGGCAGATCATCGCGGAAACGACCGTCTTCCATGACATTATAGGTGATCACCTCACCCAGCATGCCGAGATCACGATAAAGCTCGTATTCCTCCAGACCATGGCTCGGCGCACAATGCACGAAGCCGGTGCCTTCGGTATCCGTGACGAAATCGGCAGCCCGGAAATCGCGCGGCGCGTCCCATTCGCCGTTGCTTCCCTCGGCCCCGGCGAGCGGATGACGCAGGGTCATCCCGCCAAGCTGGGCGGAAGTCACATCGCGCAGCCGCCGGTACATGCCTTCCTCAAGCCGCGCCCGGCCAAACACCTCACCCGCAAGCTTGTCGGCAAGGATGAAGCGATCACCGACAGCCGCCCAGCATTCTTCCGGCGCGTCTGTCACTTCATAAAGGCCGTAGCCAAAGTCCTCACCAAAGACGACAGCCTTGTTGGAGGGGATGGTCCAGGGGGTCGTGGTCCAGATCACCACATGCGCGCCGACAAAATCACCGGCCGCATCCGCCGTTGCCGCCGCAATTGCGGCACGCGCCTCGTCGGTCTCCTCCTCGTCGGACAATTCCAGATCGGGTGTGGCGAAATCCGTTACCTCGAATTTCACCCATATCGTGAAACTCTCCTTGTCGTGATACTCGACCTCGGCCTCGGCCAGCGCGGTCTTCTCCACCGGCGACCACATCACCGGCTTGGAGCCCTGATAGAGCGTGCCGTTCATCAGGAACTTCATGAATTCCTCGGCAATCACCCGCTCGGCATGGAAATCCATGGTCAGATAGGGATCTTGCCAATTGCCGGTCACCCCGAGCCGTTTGAATTCCTCGCGCTGCACATCGACCCAACCGGCGGCGAACTTGCGGCATTCACCGCGGAAATCATTGATCGGCACCTGATCCTTGTCGCGGCCCTTCTGGCGGTACTGCTCCTCGATCTTCCACTCGATCGGCAGGCCGTGACAATCCCAGCCGGGGATATAGCGCGCATCATAACCCATCATCTGATGGCTGCGCACGATCATGTCCTTGATGGTCTTGTTGAGCGCGTGACCGATATGCAGGTTGCCGTTGGCATAGGGCGGCCCGTCATGCAGCGTGAACGGCTTGCGACCCTTCTTCTCGCGCAACCGGTCATAAATCCCGATTTCCTCCCAGCGCGCCAGCCAGTTCGGCTCGCGGGTCGGCAGGCCGGCCCGCATCGGGAAATCTGTCTTCGGCAGGTTCAGCGTGGATTTATATTCGGGCGTCTGGGGCGTGTCGGCGCACATGAGGGGCGTCCTTCGGATGGGATATGGCGGAAATAGGATCAATGCGGTGCGAGCGTCTCAAACACCTCGGCCCGGCGTCTCGATAAATCAGAGCGCCGGGAAAGTAATTCGTATAATGAGCGCGGAAATCCGGATCATGGCAGGCTTATAAGCAGCCCCCGAAGACACGGCAAGCCCGCGCCCCGCTTCTCCGGGCCAAAAATACCTCGGGGGTCCGGGGGCTGGCCCCCGGCCGCGCTCGGCATCGGGACAGACGCGCGCGGCCCTGTCACCCGGCCCGGCCCTGCCCCATCAACCCCGAAAGCGCGCTCTGGATGATCCCGCGCACCTTCGGCCGTTTGCCCGGCGAAAACGGCAGGGGCCGACAGACCTCGATCGCCGCCACCCCGACCCGTGCGGTCAGCGCACCGTTGACCAACCCCTCTCCGAAACGTCGGCTCAGCTTGGCCAGCAGCGAACCGCCCAGCACCGGCTCCAGCAGATCGTCGCCCACCGCCACCGCGCCGGTCGCCACCAGATGCGCCATCACCGCCCGCGTCAGCCGCCAGGACCCGAGAAACCCCGACCGCCCGCCATAGATCTCGGCGATGCGCCTGATCATCCGTAAATTGCTGGTCAGCGCCGCCGCCACATCGGCCAGTGCCAGCGGCACCAGCGCCGTCACCGCCGCCACCTGCCGCGCCGCCGCCTCGACCTCGCGGCGCGCGGCAATATCCAGCGGCCCGAGCAGCTCGGCCTCCGCCAGCCCCAACAGACCCGCCGCGTCAAGCTGATCGCCGCGCAGCTCGCTCAGCCGGTCCCGGCCCCAGCGCGTGTCCTCGCGCCCCGAGTAAAGCCCCACCAGCCGGTCGGTCACTGCCCGAGCGCTGCCCAGATCCCGCTGCGCCAGCGCCTCGCCCGCGTCATGACGCAGCCCGTCGAGCCGCGCCAGCCGACCGAAAGCCGCCATCTCGCGCAGACAGATCAGCGCCAGCACCAACAGGAAAGCCGCGATCAGCGCGCTCATCGCCCAGCCCAGCAGCGGATAGCGCGCAATCAGGTCGGTAACGAAATTCCACGCCGCGATCGACACCAGCGCCCCGATCAGCGCCCCCGCCAGCGCCCAGAACAGCCGCACCAGCAGCGACGGGCGCCGCGCCGCAAGTTGCGCCGCGACCTGCATCGCCTGACCGCGCGGCGGCAATTCCGCGCCGAGATCAGGCACCGGCGGCGCATCCACGACACTGGGTCGCGCCGCGGCATCGCTTTCCAGATCAAACAGCACCGGTCCCCTGGCCATCAATCCGTCTCCCTTTGCCATTCAAAGCGAATATCCGGCAGCCCGACATCATTGCCGTTGCCATCGCTGCGCCGCACCTCGACAAACCCGGCCCGCCGGTAAAAACGCGTCGCCCGCGCATTGGCCTCGAAGCTCCACAGGCCCAGATTGTCGCTCTGCGCCTTGGCGCTGTCCATCAGCCGCCGCGCAATACCGCGGCCCTGGGCATAGGGCAGCAGGTAAAGCCCGTGGATCTCGCGCGCCTCGCGCGCCAGAAAACCAACGATCCCGTCCTCGCCGCGCGCCACCTCGACCCAGCCCTGATCGATCATCCCCCCGACGAGGTGCAGCTCCTCGGCCCGTGAAATCAGCCGCGGCAGCCAGGCCAGCCGGTCATTGGCCTGCCCCATCACCTCCGCCACTCTCCCGGCATCCAGCACCCGCGCGGGCCCGATCTGCAGCGCGCTGGCGACCGGGCGGCGCTCGCGGCTCACAGCCGGTCCCCGATCAGGAATTCCGCCGCCCGATCCAGCCGGATATGCGGCAAGCCATCACCGGGGCGCAGGGTCAGCACCGCCGGGGCGAACCGCATCACCCGATAATCCTGATCCAGCCAATGCGCCGCTCCAGCGCGTGCCGGGTTGAGCAGATGCGCCGGGTCCTGCGGCAGATCGCCGGGATAGAACGCCGCCTCACGGCCGCGGCCCCCGTCCGCTTCCAGCAGGGTGCCGCGCACCACGTCAAGCTGCTCGCCGTCATGGCTCATATTGGCCTCGGTGGTGGCGCGCAGACTGGCGATCGCCATGGCGGCGGTCCCGGCCCCGGCATATTGCGCCCGGTCGCGCGCCTCGCGGGTCAGCGCCTCCATGATCGCACTCAGCTTCGGGTGCTGCGCATGATGCAGATGATCCGCCTTGGTCGCCGCAAACAAGATCTTCTCGACCCGCCGACCGCGCAGCAGATTGCTCAGAAATCCGTTCTGTCCGGGCCGGAAGGCGCTCAGGATGTCACCCATCGCGGCGCGCAGATCCTCGACGGCCCGCGGCCCCTGATGGATCGCGCCCAGCGCATCGACCAGCACCACCTGCCGATCGATCTTGGCAAAGTGCTCGCGAAAGAACGGCTGCACCACCTGCCGCTTATAGGCCTCGAATCGCCGCGCCATCTCGCGGATCAGCGATTTGCGCGGCCCGCTGTCACCACCCGGCAACGGCGCGAAGGTCAGCACCGGCGATCCGGCCAGATCACCGGGCAGCAGGAACCGCCCGGGCGTGCAGTCGGAATAGCCATTGGCCCGGGCCTGCTGCAGATATGCGGCAAAAGCCTCGGCCAGCGCCTTGGCCTGCGGCTCCTCGAAACCCTCCTGCGGATCGACCCGCCGCATCAGCGCGAGATAGGCCGCCGCCTCGTCGCGGTGCTCAATCCGCGCCAACACCTGCGCGCACCATTCGCCATAGCTCAGATCGAGCAGCGCCAGATCGAGCAGCCATTCCCCCGGGTAATCGACGATATCAATATGGATCGTGCGCGGCCCCTGCAACCCGGCCAGCAATCCGTTCGGGCGTACCCGCAGCGACAGGCGCAGCTCCGAAATCGCCCGTGTGCTGTCCGGCCAGCGCGGTGTCCTGCCGGTCAGCGCCGCCAGATGGGTCTCGTAGTCAAAGCGCGGCACCGTGTCATCGGGCTGCGGCTGCAGAAACGCCGCGACGATCCGCCCCTCACCCTGCGCCACGAGACTAGGCATCCGGCCCCGGTCCAGCAGGTTGGCCACCAGCGAGGTGATGAACACGGTCTTGCCCGAGCGCGCCAGCCCGGTCACGCCAAGCCGGATCACCGGTTCGAAGAAAGTCTCCGATACCGTTTCCTGCACATTCTCGACCTGCCGCCAGATGCCATCGGCAATCCCAATCAGTCCCAAACCTGCACCGCCCCGTAAACTGCCTCAGCGCAACATAGGGGCGCCCGCCGGGGATTGCCAGAACCCCGGCGCGGGGCTAAACGCCCGCCATGTATCGCTATGCTCTGAAAATCGAATATCACGGCGCGCCCTTCGTCGGTTGGCAGCGCCAGGTCAACCTCGCCTCGGTACAGGGCGCGATCGAGACAGCGCTGTCCCGGCTCGAAAAGCGCCCCCATACCATCGCCGCCGCAGGGCGTACCGATGCCGGCGTCCATGCGCTCGCCCAGGTGGCCCATTGCGACATGGAGCGCGACTGGGAGCCTTTCCGCCTCTGCGAAGCGCTGAATTACCATCTGAAACCACAGCCTGTGGCGATCACCGCCTGCGCCCGCGCTCCGGCTGATTTTCACGCCCGTTTCTCGGCGCTGCAGCGGCGTTACCTGTTCCGCATTCTCAGTCGCCGTGCGCCCGCCACCCATCAGGACGGGCTGGTGTGGCAGGTCAAACAGGCGCTCGATATCGACGCGATGCAACAGGCCGCCGATCTCCTGGTGGGGCAACATGATTTCACCACGTTCCGCTCGACCATCTGTCAGGCCGAAAGCCCGGTGAAGACCCTCGATCACCTCGGCATTTCCCGGGTCGAGACCCCCGGCGGCACCGAGATCCACTTCGACGTGCGCGCCCGCTCGTTCCTGCACAATCAGGTGCGCAGCTTCGTCGGCACGCTCGAACGCGTCGGTGCCGGATCATGGACCCCCGAGGATGTGGCCAAGGCCCTCGCTGCACGAAACCGCGCCGCCTGTGGCCCGGTCTGCCCGCCCCAGGGGCTCTACCTCGCCGACGTCACCTACCCTGACGATCCGTTCCAGTCGGATGCGGCAGAGCGGTCCGGACCGTGATCCGAAAGGGTTAACATATTGCTAACCCACAACGTTTCGCATGCGAAACATCCCTGCCTCAGCCATGCATCAGCCTAGCGGCGACCATTCGCCGTGAAACTTCCCCGATTCCCCGATCCGCTCGAACCCATGTGCACCGAAGAAATCGCGCTGCGCCTGGATCAGGTTGGCCGAGCCGCGCGCCCGGCGCATCGTGTCATACCAGGCCAGCGCTGCCGACAACGCAGGCAGCGCCACGCCGCAGAGTGCCCCGGCCGCCACCACCCGCCGCAGAGCCGGAATGCTCGCCTCCAGCCGCGCCCGCATCGTCGGCGCCAGGATCAGATGCTGCGCCGGGAGTTCGCCCCGGAACGCCGCGGCGAATTCATCGAGCAGCGCCGAGCGGATGATGCAGCCCGCCCGCCAGATCTCCGATATCCGCGCCAGGTCGAGCGGCCAGTCGAACTCCCCCGCCGCCGCCCAGAGAATCCGGAAACCCTGCGTATGGCCAAGGATCCGCCCGGCCAGCATCGCCAGCTCCAGATCGGCCTCGCCGGGCAATGACGCTTGCTGCGTCCCGGCCACCAGGAGCCCCTCGGCAATCCCGCGGCTCTCCTTCTCGCTCGACCAGCTCCGGGCGCCCACCGCCGCCTCGATCGTGCTGGCCGACTGGCCCATCTTCAACGCCTCGATCAACGTCCAGCGACCGGTGCCCTTCTGCCCGGCGCGGTCCTCGATCACATCGACGAGCGGCCCGCCGCTCCCGGCATCGGCGCTCTTCAGCGTCGCCGCCGTCACCTCGACCAGATAGGAATCGAGAGGCCCGTCCTGCCAGCGTTCGAACATCGCACCGATCTCATCCGCCGATTGCCCGGCCCCGTCGCGCAACAATCCATAGATCTCGGCAATCATCTGCATGTCGGCATATTCGATGCCATTATGCACCATCTTGACGAAATGCCCGGCGCCGTCGGGGCCGAGATGCGCCACGCAGGGTTCGCCCTCGAACTTCGCCGATATCGCCTCCAACATCGGCCGCAGCGACTGCCAGGATGTTTCGGTCCCGCCCACCATCATCGACGGGCCGTGCCGCGCGCCCTCTTCGCCACCCGAGACGCCCATGCCGACAAAATGCAGTCCCTGTTCGGCGAGCGCCACGGACCGCCGTCGCGTGTCGTGAAAATCGGCATTGCCGCCATCGATCAGCGTATCGCCCTCTTCAAGCAGCGGGGTGATCGCCTCGATCATCGCATCGAGCGGCGGGCCGGAGGGGATCATGAACAGGATGTTGCGCGGCCTTGCGAGGGAACGCACGAATTTCTCAAGCGTCTCGCAGCCGGTCAGCCGCACCGACAGAGGCCCTGCCTCGAGCAGGAAATCGACGATCCAGTCGCTCTCACGGTTGGCCACGGCAACATCGAACCCCTGTTCCGCGAGGTTCAGCGCCAGGGCGCTGCCCATGGTGCCCAGCCCGTAAACTCCGATATCCGCGCCTTCTGTGGTCTTGGCCATGGCCTCTCCGTCTGGGTTGGGTCGCGCCGGGGCGCCGGGGCGGCCCGCCGCGCGAGAAAGTGGTAACGATTTGAATAGCGGCAGGAATTGGGGTATATCTGGCTATCAATGATAAAACAAATAGACCGAGGCGGCCGGAAAACCAAGATGATGCAAAAGCTCAAACGCGCCTGGGACCAGGTGGTCCTGCCCCTGCTGCAACGTCCCAAACGGGTGCAGGTTGCTGCCCTGTGCTACCGTGACACGCCAGAAGGGCGGCGCGTGCTTTTGATCACCAGCCGCGACACCGGGCGCTGGATCGTGCCCAAGGGCTGGCCGATCGACGGGCTCGACGGGCCGGGCTCGGCGCTTCAGGAAGCCTGGGAGGAAGCCGGGGTCACCGAGGCCGATATCGAAAGCGAGCCGATCGGCTTTTACGAATATGCCAAGGGACTCGGCGAAGGGCTGACCGTGCCGGTGGAAACCCAGGTCTACCTGACACGGGTCGGCCATCTCGAGGAGGATTACCCCGACGCCCGCCTGCGCAAACGCGCCTGGTTTGCCCCGAAGGAAGCCGCGGAACTGGTCGACGAGCCCGACCTCAAGGCGATTCTCGGCACCATCTGAACGGGCCCGCGCGCAGCCCAACGGTGCCATTGACAGCGCGGCCCGGCGCTTCTTCTGACTTCAAATACCTCTACCCGCCCGGCGCTGCGCGGCCCGGATGCGAACCTTGTCTCCACGGCCTGTGCACCCACCAGTAAAGCCCGCCTGCGGCGCAGGGCCATGAGATTCCCGCGACAGGATGACTTGCACCGCAGCCCAGCCTGTGCCAACCCCCTCGGGATTGTCAGAGGTCCCGGGGGACAAGCATCGATGAGCAACGATCCGAAAGGCAGCCAGTGGAAGACGCTGGATACCGATCTTAACCGTATCAGCCAGGTCGAGCTGGCCACGAGCTATGTGGCCCGCCCCCTCGTCGGGCCCGGCATCGCGCTGGCCTTCATCGTATTGGCGGGCGCGGCTGCCGCGGTGTTCTTCGGTCAGACAACGGGCAGTTTCGTGGTCGTCGCAGCGGCCGCCTTCGGCGCCTACATGGCGGTCAATATCGGTGCCAACGATGTCGCCAACAACATGGGGCCGGCGGTCGGGGCCAACGCACTGACCATGGGCGGCGCCATCCTGATTGCCGCAATCTGCGAAAGCGCGGGCGCGCTGCTGGCCGGGGGCGACGTGGTCTCGACCATCTCCAAGGGCATCATCGACCCGGCCTCGATCGCCGATACGCAGGTCTTTGTCTGGGCGATGATGGCGGCGCTGATCTCCTCGGCGCTTTGGGTCAACCTCGCCACCTGGATCGGCGCGCCGGTCTCGACCACCCATTCGGTCGTGGGCGGCGTGATGGGCGCGGGCATGGCGGCGGCGGGGCTGACGGCGGTGAACTGGCCCTCGATGGGCATGATCGCGGCGAGCTGGGTCATCTCGCCGGTGCTCGGCGGCGCGGTGGCGGCGCTGTTCCTCGCCTTCATCAAGGCGCAGATCCTCTACAAGGACGACAAGATCGCCGCATCGCGCCGCTGGGTGCCGGTGCTGGTCGGGATCATGGCCGGAGTTTTCGCCGTCTACCTGGCGCTCAAGGGGCTGAAGAAGATCGTCGAGATCGACATGCCGATGGCGCTGCTCATCGGTCTGGCCGTCGGAATCCTAGTCTATGCGATCTCCGCCCCGATGATCCGCCGCGCCTCCGTCGGCATGGAGAACCGCAACAAGTCGGTGAAGGTGCTGTTCGGCCTGCCACTGGTCTTTTCTGCGGCGCTCCTGAGCTTTGCCCATGGCGCAAATGACGTGGCCAATGCGGTCGGCCCCCTGGCGGCGATCGTCCATGCCAGCGAATTCGGCGGTTTCGAGGACAAGGTGCAGATCCCGACCTGGGTGATGATCATCGGCGCCTTTGGGATCTCTTTCGGCCTGTTCCTGTTCGGCCCGAAACTGATCCGCATGGTCGGCAGCCAGATCACCAAGCTCAACCCGATGCGCGCCTATTGCGTGGCGCTCTCGGCGGCGATCACGGTGATCATCGCATCCTGGCTCGGCCTGCCGGTCAGCTCGACCCATATCGCCGTCGGCGGGGTCTTCGGAGTCGGGTTCTACCGGGAATGGCACATGGAGCGCCGCCTGCGCCGCCCCGGCGCCGAGACCGGCAAGGTCAAGCGCATCGCCCCCGAAGAGCGGCGTCGCCGCAAGCTGGTGCGGCGCAGCCATTTCATGACGATCGTCGCCGCCTGGGTGATCACCGTACCGGCCGCGGCGCTGATGTCGGCGCTGGTATTCTGGGCGCTGAACGCGCTGGTCAACTGAGCCCGGCAGGCCTGACACATCATCTTCAGGAAAATTGCGGCGCCCCGTGGGGCGCCGCAATGCCGTTCACTTCCCGAGACACCAGCGCATCACCGCCTTTTGCGCGTGCAGCCGGTTCTCGGCCTCGTCGAAAATCACCGAATGTTTGCCGTCCATGACGCTGCTGGTCGCCTCGTCGTCGCGATGCGCGGGCAGGCAATGCATGAACAGCGCATCCGGTTTCGCCTGCGCCATCAGCGCATCATTGACCTGATAACCGCGCAGCTGGTTGTGGCGCCGCTCACGCGCCGATTGCGGGTCATGCATCGACACCCAGGTATCGGTGACCACCAGATCGGCGCCCTGCACCGCCTTTTTCGGATCGCGCTCGGTGCTGTAGAGTCCGTCGAGCGCCGGTTCGGGATCGAGCGGCGGCGGGCCGGTGAAGATTAGCTCGAAATCGAATTGTTTCGCGGCATGGGCAAAGCTGGCGAAGACATTATTGCCATCCCCGGACCAGACCACCTTCTTGCCCTTGATCGGGCCGTTGTGTTCCTCGAAGGTGAGGATGTCGGCCATGATCTGGCAGGGATGGGTACGGTTGGTCAGCCCGTTGATCACCGGCACCGAAGCATATTCGGCCATGTCGAGCAGGGTCTGTTCCTCGAAGGTGCGGATCATGATCAGATCGACATAGCGGCTGAGCACCCGCGCGGTATCGGCGATGGTCTCGCCATGACCCAGCTGCATGTCGGTGCCCGACAGCAGCATGGTTTGCCCGCCCATCTGACGCACCCCGACGTCGAAGGAGATGCGCGTGCGGGTCGAGGGTTTCTCGAAGATCAGCGCGACCATATGGTCCTTCAGCGGCTGGTCGTCATCAGGCGCACCGCGCGGGCGGCCGTTGCGGGCGGCTTTCATCGCCGCGGCGTTATCGATGATGGCGCGGAGGTCACTCCGCGGGGTTTGGTGGATGTCGAGAAAATGGTTCATGATGTGTCTCTGCTTGGAGAGTGCCGGGGGCCAGCCCCCGGTCCCCCGGAGTATTTATGAAAAGGGTGAAGTCAGGAAGGTGTCAGGCTGGCGGCGGCGCTCTCGAGGCGGGCAATGGCCTGCGCGATCTCGTCATCGGTGATGTTGAGCGGCGGCAGCAGGCGGATGACATTGTCTGCCGCCGGGACGGTGATCAGCTCATGGGCATAGCCTGCCGCCACCACGTCGCTGTTCGCAGCCCTGCATTTGAGGCCGAGCATCAGCCCGGCACCGCGGACTTCCTCGAATACCTCGGGATGGGCCGAGACCAGCCCTTCGAGCTTCTGGCGCAGCAACCCGGCCTTGCGGTTGATCTCGGCGAGGAAAGCGGGTGCGGCGATGATGTCGAGCACCGCGCAGCCGACCGCACAGCCGAGCGGGTTGCCGCCATAGGTCGAGCCGTGGGTGCCCGCGGTCATGCCTGACGCGGCCTTTTCATTGGCCAGCACCGCGCCGAGCGGGAAGCCGCCGCCGATGCCCTTGGCGACCATCATGATGTCGGGCGCGATCCCGGCCCATTCATGGGCAAAGAGTTTGCCGGTACGTCCGACGCCGCATTGCACCTCATCAAGGATCAGCAGGATGCCGTGTTCATCGCACAGGTCACGCAGCCCCTTCAGGCAGGAATCGGGCAGCGCGCGGATGCCGCCCTCGCCCTGCACCGGTTCGAGCAGGATCGCCGCCGTGGTTTCGGTGATCGCCACGGTGAGGGCCTCGTGATCGGCGAAATCGAGATGTTTGAAACCGGGCAGAAGCGGGCCGAAGCCCTTGGTCATCTTGTCCGACCCGG
Organism: Sulfitobacter aestuarii; assembly: GCF_042685005.1. Classification (NCBI taxonomy): domain Bacteria; kingdom Pseudomonadati; phylum Pseudomonadota; class Alphaproteobacteria; order Rhodobacterales; family Roseobacteraceae; genus Sulfitobacter; species Sulfitobacter aestuarii. Next base: position 22,975 of record NZ_JBHUMP010000014.1, read on the forward strand.
CAGCGGCGATACCCGCCGAGGAGCGGCCATGGAAAGCGCCGGAGAAGGTGATGATCTCGACGCGCTCGGGCTGTCCCTGATCATGGAAATACTTGCGCGCCATCTTGACCGCCAGCTCGCAGGCCTCGGTGCCGGAATTGGTGAAGAATACCGTGTCGGCAAAGCTGAGTTCGACCAGCCGTTCGGCCAGCGCCTGTTGCTGAGGGATCTTATAGAGATTGGACGTGTGCCAGAGCTGTCCTGCCTGCTCGGTGAGCGCCTTGACCAGCGCCGGATGGGCATGGCCCAGCGCGTTGACCGCGATTCCGGCACCGAGGTCGAGAAAACGTCGGCCATCCGCCTCGATCAGCCAGCTGCCTTCGCCTCTGACAAAGCTCAGCGGCGCGCGGGAATAGGTGGGCAGAATGGCAGGGATCATGAGGATCATCCTATGGTTAAATCGCGTCAAGGCGCCAGAAGGGCATGAGGGCGACGCATGGTCAACAAGGTTTTGGAGATGCGCACCGGATCTGCTGCGCGGGACGCCCCGAAGTGGGGCCGCGAGACGGGGTCAGCCGTGGCGTCGTCGCAGACGGGTATGGGGGCGCGTGCTCATGAGGTCAGGCATAGAATGCGACGGGGCGTTTTGCAAAGGTGAATTTCGCAGCACTAACGCGGGACAACCTCGGGTTTCGGGGCTTGCCGGGCGCCCAAGCTGTCGCCATAGCTGCGCGCATGTATCATGCAAAAAAACCCAATAATGCGCTCGCCGCCAGCCTGATCGCTCTCGCCACCGCCTTTATCGCCGCCACCACGCTGATGGCCAAGGCGCTGGGGTCGGATGCTTTCGGGGACCCGCTGCATGCGCTGCAGATCAGCCAGGGGCGGTTTCTGTTTGCATTTCTGGCGCTTGGCTCGGCCGCCGCGGTGCTGCGGCCGCGACCGGCGCGGCCCCATTGGGGGCTGCATGTGGCGCGCACCTTCTGCGGCTGGGGCGGGGTGACGCTGATGTTTGCCTCGGTGGCTTTCATTCCGTTGGCCGATGCTACGGCGATCTCGTTTCTCAATCCGGTTTTCGCGATGATGCTGGCGATCCCGCTGCTGGGCGAGCGCGTCGGGCGGGTGCGCTGGTCGGCGGCGGCCATGGCGCTGGCCGGGGCGCTGATCCTGCTGCGCCCGACCCCGGAAAGTTTCCAGCCTGCCGCGCTGCTGGCCCTCGGGGCGGCGCTGTCGATGGGATTTGAGCTCATTTTCATCAAGAAGCTTGCCGGGCGCGAAGGCCCCTTTCAGATCCTGCTGATCAACAATGCGATCGGGCTCGGGATCTCGACGGTTGCGGTGCTGGCGGTCTGGCAAATGCCGAGCCCCGCGCAATGGGCGCTGCTGGTGGCAATCGGGCTGTGCATGGCGGTGGCGCAGACCTGTTTCGTCAATGCGATGGCACGGGCCGATGCGAGTTTCGTGGCGCCCTTCAGTTATGGCACGCTGATCTTCGCGGCGCTCTATGACGTACTGTTTTACGGAGTGATCCCCGACGTGGTGACGTGGACCGGTGCCGGGATCATCATCACCGGGGCAGTAATGCTTGCGCTGCGCGAGGCGCGGCTCGAACCCGTGCCGGTGCGCCCGCATACGGCGGTCTGAGTCTTACGCGCTTGCACCTCAGGCCCCAAGGTTTAGTATAGGGCGCTGAAAGATGACGAAGCGGTCCGCTGTTTGGGCCGCTTTTTAGCTGGGGAACCCCGAATGTCATGGACTGACGAGCGCGTTGAGACGTTGAAGAAGATGTGGAGCGAAGGCCAGTCGGCCAGCCAGATCGCCAAGGAACTTGGCGGCGTTACCCGCAACGCGGTGATCGGCAAGGTGCACCGGCTGGGCCTGTCCAATCGCACGGCACCCGGCGCCGCAGCGCCCAAGCCCGAGCCCAAGGCCAAACCGGCGCCGAAGGTCGAGGCGGCCAAGCCCAAGCCCGCGCCGAAACCGATCGAGCCCGAGAGCACACCCGAGCCCGCCGCGGAAGCGCCGAAGCCAAGCCTGCCCGCGCGCAAGCAGATCATTCCCGCCGGTCAGCCGCTGCCGCCGCAGCCCTCGGCCAACGAGATCAGCCCCGAGGCCCTGGCCAAAGTCAGCGAGATCGAGAAGAAGGCCAAGAAGATCGGCCTGATGGAGCTGACCGAGCGGACCTGCAAATGGCCGGTCGGCGATCCGGCGACCGAGGATTTCTGGTTCTGCGGACTGCCCGTCCAACAGGGCAAGCCCTATTGCGAAGCCCATGTCGGCGTGGCGTTCCAGCCGATGAGCGCAAGGCGCGACCGGCGCCGCTGAGGCGCAGCTCTCCGATCCCGGGTTGCAGCGCCGGAACGGTGCTCGCCCCCTATCGGTAGCCGCGCCATTTCGGATCACCTCCTTTGCGACACTGATTGCCGACAAGCGTTTGGCGTGGCGATTGCGGCAGAAACCTGCAGGGTGATCGGAAGCGCGGGTCCGCAGGTTACTTCAGGATCGGCGGTTTTGACGGATCGCTGCCCGGGGCCATGCGCGGCGTCTGTTGCAGCGGTTCGGGCTGGGGCAGATCGAACCGCAGCCCGACGCGGGCGAGCCTCGGCACGACCGGATCATCGGGACCGAAGAAGCCGACATCCATCGCCCCCGCCTCGATGCCGGAAAAGGTCAGCGCTTCGGAGGCGGCCCGCACCAGCGCGTCCTGCGCGCGCAGGATCGCCCCGACGAAGCCGAGCAGATGACCGCGCCCGCCGCCCTCGTATTCCACCCCGACCAAAAACGCCCCGGCGGCCATGCCGGTAGCGGTGGCGAGCTTGGCGTCGATCGCCGCGATCAGGCTTTCGGGCAGGCCCCGCGGCGGCAGCACCTGGGCGATCTTCGCCTCGACCTCTCCGGGGGCATGGGCGAGCGTATCGCGCAACCAGTCCATTGCCCCTGCGGGCAGCAATATCTCCGATGGCGCGACGCCGATATTGACCGCCATGCCGAGCGGTTGCCCCTCCAGCATCCCGGCGATCGTGCGGCCTGACAGCGCCACATAGGGTGCGGCCTCCCCCACATAGGCAGCCAGACGCGCGGCGCGGTCGAAGACGATCACATATTCGCCCTCCAGCAGCACCGGGCTGATCTGATCTCCCTCGGGCTCCGCTTCGAGCAGCAGGAACAATTCCACGTCGGCGATGCGTTCGTAAAACCGCAGCCGCGCCGCGTCATCCTCGGGCGCGGCCTGCATCAGGGCATGAGCGGTATCGAGCGGGGTTGTCTCAGTCATCCAGCACCTCTTTCACGGCCGTTCGCAGACGTGGGACGACCTCTTGCTCGAACCACGGATTTTTCTTCAGCCATCCGGTATTGCGCCAGGAAGGATGAGGCAAGGCAAAGACGCCGGGCGGATGATCGCGCCAGCCTGCTACAGCCTGGGTCACGTTCTTGAAGTCAGGCAAGTGATATTTCATCGCATAGGCGCCGATCAGCACCCTCAGGCGGATCTGCGGCACCATGTCGAGCGCGGCGGCGCGCCAGGTGCGCGCGCAGATCGGTGGGGGCGGCAGGTCGCTGCCCTTCGCGTCATAGCCCGGAAAGCAGAATGCCATGGGGATGATCGCGACTTTCGAGCGGTCATAGAAGGTCGCCTCGTCAACCCCGAGCCAGTCGCGCAGACGCTGGCCGGATTTGTCCCAGAACGGCGTATTGGCCTCGTGCACCCGCAGCCCCGGCGCCTGGCTGGCGATCAGCAGACGCGCCTGCGGGGCGAACCAGACCACCGGATTGGGGCGGTGCGCGGTTCTGGTCGCGGCAAAACGCTCGGCGCAGATCCTGCAGGCCTGCAATTCGAGGCGGATATCCGGGTTCGGGTGCATGGGGCCATAGATAGGCACGCGATCCCGGTTGCAAAAGACCGGTGGCGCGGAACCTTGCCGTGGCGCCGCCGGTTGGTCCCGAACCGGCCCAGGTGAAAGGATCCCCATGCCGCACCCCCTGCCCCGCCGTTTCGCCGTGCTGCTGCTGGCCCTGCCACTGCCGCTTCTGGCCCAGGATCTGCCGCCCGAAACCTCTCCATTACCGCCCGAGAGGCCGCAGGTGGGCGCGACGCCGGAGGCCGAAGGATCGAAGCCTGAGACGCCGGAGGCCGAGGCGTCGGAGCCCGAGACACAGGAGAATGCGGCGCCGGAAGCGACAAGGCCACCACCGAGGAAACCTGACGAAGACGTGCCGGAGCAACCATCTCTGCAAGACGATGAGCCGGAGGCGGATGCGGAGGAGAACGAAGCGGTTGCCCCGCCAGAGGCCGACCCCGAAGCTTTCGCCGCTTGCACCGAGGCACTTGCCGAGATGGGCGCGGTATTCGAAAAACGGCCGCGCATTGCCGATGCCGAGGATGGCGCCTGCGGCATCGCGGAGCCGGTGCTGCTCGAAGAGGCGGCCCCCGGCGTGGCGATGCGCCCGGACACGCTGTTGCGCTGCGAAACCGCTCTGGCTTTGGCAGCTTGGCTGAAACGTGTGGTGATCCCGGCATCCGAAGTACTGGAGGAACGTGGCGAGGTCACCGGCGTGCGGCACGGCTCTTCCTATGTCTGTCGGCGGCGCAACAACCTGCCGGAAGGCAAGCTTTCGGAACATGCATTTGGCAGTGCCATTGACGTGATGGGGCTCACTTTCGCCGGTGGTTCGACCCTGGTGATCGAGCCGCGCGAAAGGGAGGGGACGCTGGAAGAGGCATTTCAAGATGCGATCCGCGCCGGTGCCTGCCTGTCCTTCACCACGGTGCTCGGCCCGGGAAGCGACGCCGCCCATGCGGATCATCTGCATTTCGATATCAAGGAACGCAAGGGCGGGTTCCGGCTCTGTCAATAGATCGGGACGCAGGGAAACCGTTTGTCTTCGCCGATGCCGACGTCATGTTGATCGGCAAAAAACCCGGGCAGGAGTCCAGCCGTGGCGCAGGGGCATCACCATCATCACCACGTCGATCCGGAAAGCGGCGATCTGAAGGTCGCGCTGGCGGTGGCGATCAACCTCGCCCTGACGCTGGCGCAGATTATCGGCGGCATCGTCGCGGGCAGCCTGTCGCTGATCGCCGATGCGCTGCACAATCTCAGCGATGCGATCGCGCTGATCATCGCCTTCGCCGCGCGCAAGATCGCCCGGCGGCCCGCCGATACGCGGATGACCTTCGGTTACGGCCGTATCGAGGCGGTGGCGGCGCTGATCAATTACACCACCCTGATCGTGATCGGGCTCTACCTCGTTTACGAGGCCATCTGGCGCTTCTTCGAACCTTCCCCGGTGACCGGATGGATCATCGTGGTTGTGGCCGGGATTGCCCTGCTGATCGATCTGGCGACAGCGGCGCTGACCTATTCGATGAGCAAGAGCAGCGTCAATATCCGTGCGGCCTTCCTGCACAACCTGGCCGATGCGCTCGGCTCGGTGGCGGTGATCGTAGCGGGCAGTCTGGTGATCTGGTTCGGCTGGCATTGGGTCGATCCGGCGGCCACCCTGCTGATCGCGGGCTATATCCTGTGGCAGTCGGCGCTTGAGATGCCCGTTGTCGTGCGCATTCTGATGCTGGGCTCGCCGCCCGAGATCGACGCCGAGGCGGTGATTGCGACGATGCTGGAGGTCGAAGGCGTCGGTTCAGTCCATCACGTGCATCTTTGGATGATGGGCGAGCACGAAAACGCGCTCAATGCGCATCTGGTGCTGGAGTCGCAGGCGTCGGGAAGCGCCGGAGCGGTGAAGAAGCGGTTGGCAAGACAATATCATCTGCATCATTCGACGCTCGAAATCGAAAACGCCGCCGAACGATGCCGGGATGCGCAGGTAATCGGTCACTGAATTGGCCTCGCTGGTCGGGGCCGAAACCCGGGACGGCTGACACAGGTCAGGCCGTCGGCATCGTTGTAGTGGCGGTCGCGCTGATCTAGGCTTTGGCAAGTGGCTTTGATCGGGTGAACGTTATGTACCGTGTCTGGAGCTTTCTGACCCGCTATTCGCTGCTGCTGGTGATCGGCGCGCTCCTCGCGCTGGTCTGGGCAAATCTCGATGAGACGAGCTATCGCAGCTTCGTTGATTTCACCCTCTGGAAAGATGCGCCGATTGGCCATCTGCATGACGGGCATCGCAGCCTGACACTGCATTACCTGGTCAATGACATGCTGATGGCACTGTTCTTTGCCATCGCCGCCAAGGAGGTATGGGAAGCGGTGGTGCTGCGCAGCGGTGCGCTGCGGGGTCGCCGGGCGGCGACGCCGCTGATTGCGACGTTGGGCGGCATGGTCGGGCCGGTGGCGATCTATCTCGGCCTTGCCGCGCTCCTGGGATCGCAGACTTTCGACGCGGTGACGCGAGGCTGGGCGATCCCGACGGCCACCGATATCGCGTTTTCCTATCTCATTGGCCGGTTGGTCTTCGGTGCCGGGCATCCGGCAGTACGCTTCCTGCTGTTGCTGGCCATTGCCGACGATGCTGCGGGGCTGATCATCCTGGCGGTGTTCTATCCGAGCAGCGACTTGGCGCCGCAATGGCTGCTGCTTTCTCTGGCCACGGCGTTGGTGGTCTTCCTGCTGGCGAACTGGCTGCCCCGGCGGCTCGACCGGCACGACCAACTGCGCCGCCGCTCGACCTGGGTCCGCAAAAAGCTGCATGTCCTGCCCTATCTATTGGCCGGGATGGTGAGCTGGTACGGGTTCATGCGTGCCGGGCTGCATCCGGCGCTGGGGCTGTTGCCCATCGTTCCGACCATCCCCCATGCCGAACGCGCCTTCGGCATCTTTTCGGAGGCGGAGCGTTACCTGACCGATCTGCTCAACCAGATCGAACATCTGCTGAAACATCCCGTTGAAGTTATCCTGTTCTTCTTCGGCCTGTTCAATGCCGGGGTGCAGTTCAGCGCCATCGGCCCCGCCACCTGGCTGGTTCTGGCCGGGCTCTTGATCGGCAAGCCGCTGGGGATCGTCGCCTTTGGCTGGCTGGCGGCGCATCCGCTGCGGCTTGGCCTGCCGCTCGGGATGGGGATCGGTGACCTGGCGGTGATCGGCTGCGTTGCCGGTATCGGGTTTACTGTGTCGCTCTTCGTCGCCTCGGTCGCCTTTGATACCGGTCCGGTGCAGGATGCGGCCAAGATGGGGGCGCTGTTCTCCTTTGCCGGGGCGGCGCTCAGCCTGCTGGCCGGGCGGCTTGCCGGGGTAACCCGTCAGCGCAGCTGACCGGATTCCTTGCCGCCGGTATCCGCTGGCAAGGCGCCGGTAATCTTGTCGCGCAGCTTGCCAAGGAACCGATGGAGAGCCGGTCCACCAGCATCGGCATCAAGCTGCTCCTCGGCTTGCGCCGGTACGCGGGGCAGATCGACGAAGAACGTTGTGCCGACATCGACATTGCGGCGATAATCGATGCTGCCGCCCATCGCCTCGACAATCCGGCGCGAGATGTTCATGCCGAGCCCGGTCCCGCCTACAGCGCGCTTGTCGCTTGAATCGACCTGGGAGAATTCCTCGAAGACCTTGGTCCGGCTCTCCTCGGAGAGGCCGATGCCCTCGTCGATCACGAGGATGCGTACCGTTTGCGGCGCAATCTCGGTACAGATCACCACCTTGGCACCGACATGGGAGAATTTCGATGCGTTCGACAGCAGGTTGGCCATCACCTGCTGGATGCGCTGCTCATCGACGAAGATTTCCACGTCCTTATCGAGATGCCCTGCGCGCAGCTCAACATTCAGGGTCTGCGCATAGGCGCGGTTCATGTCGATCGCATCCATGATCATCGTCCCGAGATCACGCTTCTGCATGTCAAGGACGATCCGCCCGGCCTCGAATTTCTGCAGGTCGAGGATCTCGTTGATGATCGCGGTCAGGCGCACGGAATTGCGCTGCGCGATCTTGAGCACTTTCTCCACATTCGGTGGCAACTCGCCCAATGCCCCGGCGCAGGTCATGTCGAGCGATCCCTTGATCGAGGTCATCGGCGTGCGCAGCTCGTGGCTGATGGTCGAGACGAACTCGGTCTTGGCCTGAAAGGCGATCTTGGTCTTCTCATGCTCCACCTTCAGCTCCTCGAGCTGCTGCACGTTGGTGCGGTAGAGGCGCAGGAAGATCCGCGAGCAATCGATGATGAAATAGAGCACGAAGATCACCGTGAAGAGCTGCATCCACAGCTCTGATTCAATCGGTGCGCCGGTGCGCAGGATGTCCCAGACCGGAATGAACAGGAAGGTCGCCCCATAGATCGCCAGCCGCAGGATCAGGACCCTGAGGATATGATGGTTGTTCATTGCCGCGAAGAGTGCCGCGGCAAAGAGAAAGAACAGCGACATGAAATGGGTCGTCGGCCCCTGTTCGAGCGCAATGCCGATCGCGTAGAAACTGATCACCGCGGCGCTGAGGACCGTGCCGACATAGATCCGCTGCATGAAATGACGCGCGACCCGGGCGCCCCGCCCGTTCCAGACCCGCACCTGCCGGAACAGGATGTAATCGTAGATTTCCGAGATCGAGATCAGCAGCATCGTCGTCAGCGACAGCCACAGGTCGTAATAATAGGCCGCCAGTCCGATTGCCGCGGCAAAAACCAACTGGCGTTGCCAGAACATGTCGATGCCGACGCTGCAATAATCGCGAATCTGGCGGACCGTCATCAGGTCGGCTGCCTCTGTTTCGGTGTTCCTGAAGACGGGTACCGTACTTTCATTCAACACCGTCCGGGCCTTCTTTCCTTTGTCCCGGGCGCCGATTCACTGGCCAGGGCACTCATAACCATCTGTTATTGCTACCGACAATGGCCGATACTGTGGCACGCAGACCACGTGCAACGTAACCTTGCACGAAATCTGGTCAAAACTATGGCAAAATGTTTCTACTTAAGGTTAGCCTGCAATCGTTAACGGGTATTCAGGGCGGTATGTGAACATGGGTATCGAGGGCAATATTCTTGGTAGACGCGGCTGGCAGCATATCTTTCCGGAGCTGATCCCGCAGGAAGAACTCGATCCGGACCGGCTGCAGCGCCAGGCGATCCGCCCGCGGCGCGGCCAGGGCGATCCCGACGGCGGCGAGCGGCCACTCGCGCCGGTCTCCCCGCAGAACCAGCAGGTCCGCGCCACGACGCTTTCGGTGCTCAACATGCATAATCACGGCGAGCTCTTCGTCAATTTGCTGCGCGCCCGCAAGGAAATTTTCATCCGCGCCAAGGGCTGGGAACTGCCCGAGGTCGATGGCATGGAATTTGACCAGTACGACACACCGCGCGCCCGCTGGATCGTGCTGCATGAATATGGCGAGGTGCTCGGCGGCGTGCGCCTCTCCCCCACCACGTCGCAATGCGGTCAGTACAGCTACATGATCCGTGACGCGCAGGACGGCCTGCTCGATTCGATTCCCCAGGACGTGTTGTTCTTCAAGGCCCCGGTGCGCGATGATATCTGGGAGGCCACGCGTCTGTTCCTCTCCGCCAAGCTGCCTGCAGGCCGCAGGATGGAGCTTCAGAAGCTGCTGCTGGCCCATATGGCCGCCACCGCCTCCGAGCTCGGCGCGCGCCACGTGATAGGAATCGTCCCGGCAGTGTTCAGCCGCTGGATGACCAGGCTCGGCGTGATGAGCGCGGTGCCGGTGGGCCCGGTCCATCACATCGACGGCGAAAAGACTCAAGCCGCGCTGATGGATGTCACCGGCGGCGCCTGAGCGCCCCGCCCGGCCCGGCATATCGCGCATTTCGGCAATGATCTGCTCCATACGGCGCCCTGCAAGGCTTGCGGCGAGACGCGAAAGACGGCACTGCTTACCCGGCAGTGCCATTTGGCCGTTCTTTGCGACATAATACGGTCAAATTCGTGGCATAAGCCATTAAGAAACCTCTGATAAGCAGGTCCGAACGAAGGCCGCGCAGGAGCAACCGGAGCAGGGCATGCTGGAATTCGAGAATGTATCCAAGTCCTTTTGGACTGGATCCCAGCACAAGGTCATCCTCGACAGGGTTTCCTTTCGGGTCGATCTCGGCCGCTCGCTCGGCATCCTCGCGCCCAACGGTACGGGCAAGACCACGCTGATCAACATGATGGCCGGGCTCGAGAAACCCGACGAGGGCGAGATCCGCAGGGGCTGCAACATCAGCTTCCCACTCGGTTTCATGGGCGGCGTCGTGTCCAAGGTCTCGGCGATGGAAAACGCCCGCTACATCGCCCGCCTCTACGGGCTCGACCCGGATTACGTGGAAAGCTTCTGTCGCTGGCTGTGCAATCTCGGCGAATATTTCGACCAGCCGCTCGGCACCTATTCGGCCGGGATGCGCGCCCGGTTCTCCTTCGCGCTGATGCTGGCGCTGGATTTCGACATGTATCTGATCGACGAGGGCATGCCCGCCACCACAGATGTCGAATTCAACCGCAAGGCCGGGGAAATCCTGCAGGAACGGCTGCGCACCACCACCATCATCATCGTCTCGCATCAGGCCCAGACGCTGGAGAAATTCGCCAGCTCCGCAGCGGTGTTGCTCGGTGGGCAATTGTACATGTTCGATACATTGGAAGAAGCGAAGCAGCTTTATGACTACGAAACCCAAAGCTAGGAAATTCCGCATCAAGCGCAACATGCCTGCTGCGGCGGCCAGCGGGACGCAGTCTGGCGCGTCGGCCCATGCCATGCCCGACGAAGACAAGCTCGCCGCATTGCGCCAGGCCGCGTCTGCGGGGTCCGACACCGGCGCCGCGGACGCTCCGGCGGCCGAGGGCAATCTCGATGCCGGGCCTCGCGCAGCCCCCGCGCAGCCGGAGCAACCGCAACCATCCCAAGCCAGGGAACCGGCAGGGCCCGATCACAGTTCTGACGCCGCTGACACCGCAAGCGAGCCCCCCCGCGCCGGTCAGGTCTCCTCGGCGGCGGAAGTCTCCGGCGAGCTCAACATCGACGCGATCCGCCGCGAGGGGCTGACGGGACGGCAATTGCGCATGGCCCGCCGGGTCGCGCAGAAACACGGGCTCGCCCCGACCTCCGATTTCGACGCTGTGCGGCTGCTGCGCGCGCAGGGGATCGACCCGTTCCAGCGCTCCAACATGCTGGAACTGGTCGTGCCCCAGGCCGGGGGCGAACTGCGCGACGGCAGCCCCGGCGATGCGCTGGCGCAGCTCCCCGGACATCCCGACACGCGCCGCCACCAGCTGCCCCAGACGGTGCCGAGCGGTCGGCGCAACCTGCCCTCGACCGAACATGCCAGCCCCGCCGAACGGCGGATGCGCGAGATCTCACAGATCCAGCAGGACATCACCAAACGTCGGCGCCGCAAGATCGGCCTGTTGCTGGTGCGGCTGGCCTTCTTCGTGCTGCTGCCGACGATCGTTGCGGGCTATTACTTCTACCGCGTCGCAACGCCGATGTATGGCACCAACAGCCAGTTCCTGATCATCCAGAACGAGGGATCCGGCGGCAGCAGCCCGCTCGGCGGGCTCCTGCCCACCCAATTCGCCAATTCCGCGGACAGCATCGCCACCCAGGCCTATCTGCAATCCAAGGATGCGATGCTGCGTCTTGACCGGGACGCCGGGTTCAAGGCGCATTTCTCCGATCCGGCCGTCGACCCGATCCAGCGCCTGAGCGCAGATCCGACCAATGAAGAAGCCTACAAGACCTACAAGAAAAACGTCAAGATCGGCTATGACCCCACCGAAGGCGTGATACGCATGGAGGTGATCGCCGCCGATCCGCAGGTCTCGGAAACCTTCTCGCGCAAGCTGCTGGCCTATGCCGAGGAACGCGTCAACGGCCTGTCCCGGCAGAAACGCGAGGACACGATGCGCGACGCGCGCGCCGGTTACGAAGAGGCAGAGCGCAAACGGCGCGCCGCGCAGGAGGCGCTGATCAAGCTGCAGGTCGAGAACGGTGTCGATCCGGATGCGGTGATCATGGCGATCCGCGGCCAGATCAGCAATTACGAAGCCCTGATGATCGAGAAGGAGCTGGAGCTGGCGGCGCTGATGGACAACGCCCGACCGAACCGCGCCAAGGTCGATGGCGTCACGGGCGACCTGCGCCGGATCCAGGCCCAGCTCGACAAGCTCAACAACCGCATGAGCAGCGCGACGGAGGGCGAAAACTCGCTGGCCCAGCAGGCGGTCAGCCTGCAACTCGCCCAGGCCGACCTCGCCGCCGCCGACGTCACCCTGCAGGCCGCGCAGACCCAGATGGACCAGGCCCGCACCGAGGCCGGTCGCCAGGTCCGCTACCTTACCGTCGCGGTACGCCCCGTGGCGCCGCAGGAACCGAGCTATCCGCGCCGGTTCGAGAACACGATCTTGGCTTTCCTGATCTTTGCGGGCATTTACCTTATGCTGTCGCTTACCGCATCCATTCTCAGAGAACAGGTAACCTCATGACCCAAGTCACCATCCGCGAACTGAGTATCGGCAACGAGTGCCCGCTTACCGTGATCGCAGGCCCCTGCCAGCTCGAAAGCGAAGATCATGCCCAGATGATCGCCGGACGGATGAAGGAGGCCTGCGACGCAGCAGGCGCCCAGTTCATCTTCAAGGCAAGCTATGACAAGGCCAATCGAACCTCGCTTTCCGGGCGCCGCGGCGTGGGAATTGATGCCGGGCTCAAGGTGCTGCAATCGGTCGGACAGAGCGTCGGCGTGCCGGTTCTCAGCGATGTGCACAGCGAAGCGCAATGCGCGGCAGCGGCCGAGGCCGTGGACATCCTGCAGATCCCCGCTTTCCTGTGTCGCCAAACCGACATTCTGCTCGCCGCCGGAAGAACCGGCAAGGTGGTCAATGTCAAGAAGGGCCAGTTCCTGGCTCCCTGGGACATGCCCAACGTGATCGCCAAGATCGAATCGACCGGCAACGAACGTATCCTGCTCACCGAACGCGGCACCTCATTCGGCTATAACACGCTCGTCGCGGACATGCGCAGCCTGCCGCAGATGGCAAAGACCGGCTATCCGGTCGTGATGGATGCCACCCATTCGGTGCAGCAACCCGGCGGCCAGGGCGGCTCGAGCGGCGGTCAGCGCGAATTCGCCCCGGTGATGGCCCGCGCGGCTGTAGCGATCGGCGTGGCCGCGGTCTTCATCGAGACTCATGAAGACCCTGACAACGCCCCCTCCGACGGGCCGAATATGATTCCGCTCGACCAGATGCCGAAGTTGATCGCCTCGCTGATGCAATTTGACAAGCTGGCCAAGGCCGACCCGATCCGCCTCTGAGCACGAACCCGTTTCTTCTGACTTGAAATACCTTCGGGGGGCCCGGGGGGCAGACAGCCCCCCGGCGCTCGCCCCGTGGTCGCCTGTGGCGTTTATCCCGCGGCCAGGGCCGCCTCGCAAAAGGCCGCGATCCTGGCTGCGTCCTTCACCCCGGGTGCGCTCTCCACGCCGGAGGAAACATCGACCTGACGCGCCCCTGTGACCCGGATCGCCTCCGCAACATTGTAAGGCGTCAGCCCGCCTGCCAGCATCCAGGGCACCGGCCAGCGCCGTCCGGCAATCAGCCGCCAGTCGAAGGCCAGCCCGTTGCCCCCGGGCAGCACCGCATCGCGCGGCGGCTTGGCATCGACAAGAAGCTGGTCCGCCACTCTGCCATAGCGCTCAAGCGCCGCAAGATCTTGGGCATCGGCCACGCCGACCGCCTTCATCACCGGCAGTCCATAGCGCGCCTTGATTGCGCTGACCCGTTCCGGACTTTCGCTGCCATGCAATTGCAGCATGTCCAAGGGCACCCGCGCGGTCAGCGCGTCGAGGAATTCGTCATCGGCATTGACGGTCAGCGCCACTTTGCAGATCCCTTCCGGTACCGTAGCGGCCATGAAAGCGGCTTCTTCCGGGGTGACGTTCCGCGGTGATTTGGCGAAGAACACGAAACCGAGGTAGCGCGCCCCGCCGAGGATGGCAGCAGGCAGATCGGCGGTCTCGGTCAGGCCGCAGATCTTGACGTTGACCATGGCAGGCGCCAGCGCGTTTTCTCGCCCCGACATCAGGTCAGGCGGTTTCGTCGAGCAGGACCAGCACGTCGTCCTTGCCTTGGTGCTTCTCGCCCCTGAGCCGCGCCACCTCGCGCTCGAGACGCCGCCGCTCCCGGGCCAAGCGCGCCTTTTCGGCACGTTCCCCGTGTTCGCGGATCCATTCCCAGACGAACCCGACCAGCAGCCCGGCGAGCAGGCTGGCGAGGATGACGATGAACAGCGGCAGTTCGATCTGCGGGTTCAGCGCGAACCAGCCGGAAACCTCGGTCGGCAGGATCTTCAGCGGCACGACGGCACGGTTGGCCAGAGCGACGGAGATCAGCGCCAGCGCAAAGATGGCGATACAAATATAGCGGATATAACGCATCAGGCTTTCCCGTTCAGACGATCACGCAGCAATTTGCCGGTCTTGAAGAACGGCACATGTTTTTCCTCGACATCAACGGTCTCGCCGGTGCGCGGGTTCCGCCCGACGCGGGCATCCCGTTTCTTCACCGAGAAAGCCCCGAAGCCGCGCAGCTCGACACGATCCCCCTTGGCCATGGCTCCGGTGATCTCGTCGAAGATGGTATTGACGATCCGTTCCACGTCGCGCTGGTAGAGATGCGGATTATCATCGGCAATCTTCTGGATCAGTTCAGACCGGATCATCGTGATTCCCCCAAGGCTCGTTGTTTGCAGAAGTCTGGCGAACTATATGGAAAAACCGGCCATTCGGAAAGTGATCGCTGCCCGCGCCCTGCGCTTTTTCGCCGGGAAGCTTCTGTTTTCGCGAATCTTTTCTGCGCCGACCCCGCGATTTCCATTTGCGGCGTGGCAATCGCGGCGCCGCCGCACCCTGCAGGACAGCCACGATTCGGCACGCAAAAGCCCCGCATCCTGCGATGCGGGGCTTTCGTTTTTCTCAGGCTGTCGCCGAAGCGCGCTTATTCGTCGCCCTTGAGCGCGGCACCGAGGATGTCGCCCAGTGATGCACCGGAATCGGAGGAGCCATACTGCTCGACCGCCTCCTTCTCTTCAGCGATCTCGCGCGCCTTGATCGACACGCCGAGACGATGCGCCTTGGTATCGACATTGGTGATGCGCACGTCGACCTTGTCACCGACCGAGAAACGCTCGGGGCGCTGCTCGGCGCGGTCACGGCTGAGGTCGGAGCGGCGGATGAAGGATTTCATGCCTTCATATTCCACTTCGATGCCGCCGTCTTCGATCGAGGTCACGGTCACGGTCACGATCGAGCCGCGCTTCACGCCGCCCACCGCCTCGGCGAACTTGTCGCCGCCGACACCCTTGATCGAGAGCGAGATGCGCTCCTTCTCGACGTCCACTTCGGAGACCACGGCCTGAACCACGTCACCCTTGCGGTAGTCCTGGATCGCTTCCTCGCCGCGCTGGTCCCAGCTGAGATCGGAGAGGTGAACCATGCCGTCGATGTCGCCCGGCAGGCCGACGAACAGACCGAATTCGGTGATGTTCTTGACTTCGCCTTCGACTTCGGTGCCCTCGGGGTGTGTCTCTGCAAAGACTTCCCACGGGTTGCGCATGGTCTGCTTGAGACCGAGCGAAACGCGGCGCTTGGCACCGTCGATTTCCAGAACCATGACTTCGACTTCCTGGGAGGTCGAAACGATCTTTCCGGGGTGCACGTTCTTCTTGGTCCAGGACATTTCGGATACGTGAACCAGACCTTCAACGCCCGGCTCCAGCTCGACGAATGCGCCGTAATCGGTGATGTTGGTGACACGACCGGTGTGCACGGAGGACAGCGGATACTTGGCGCCAACCAGATCCCACGGATCTTCCTGCAGCTGCTTCATGCCGAGGCTGATACGGTGAGTCTCCTTGTTGATCTTGATGACCTGAACCTTGATGGTCTCGCCGATCGACAGGATCTCGGACGGATGGTTGACCCGGCGCCATGCCATGTCGGTGACGTGCAGCAGACCGTCAACGCCGCCGAGGTCAACGAAGGCACCGTATTCGGTGATGTTCTTGACCACACCGTCGACGGTCTGACCTTCGGAGAGGTTGCCGATGACTTCGGCGCGCTGTTCGGCACGGCTCTCTTCGAGGATCGCACGGCGCGAAACCACGATGTTGCCACGACGACGGTCCATTTTCAGAACCTGGAACGGCTGCTTGAGACCCATCAGAGGGCCGGCGTCGCGCACGGGGCGCACATCGACCTGGCTGCCGGGCAGGAAGGCCACGGCACCGCCGAGATCGACGGTGAAACCACCTTTGACGCGGCCGAAGATGGCGCCTTCGACGCGCTCTTCCGCGGCATAGGCTTTCTCCAGGCGATCCCAGGCTTCTTCGCGACGGGCCATCTCGCGGGAGATGACGGCTTCACCACGGGAGTTCTCGACCTGGCGCAGGAAGACTTCGACCTCGTCGCCAACCGCGATCTTGGGGGACTCACCGGGATCGGCAAATTCTTTGAGCTCGACGCGGCCTTCCATTTTGTAGCCTACGTCGATGATGGCCTGGCCCGCTTCGATCGCGATCACCTTGCCCTTGACGACAGACCCCTCTTGGGGCGTGTCCATTTCGAAGCTTTCGTTCAACAGCGCTTCGAATTCGTCCATTGCTTTAGTTTGAGCCATGTAGCTTATCGTTTCCTTTTGAGCATGTTTCCGGCCGTGCGGTTGTCTCCGCCGGTCTTGGGATGAAATTGGTCCGCAAAGCAGTTTCGCGACGCAAAAGAAAGAGGGCCGGTAGTGACCGACCCTGCCCGTTATCTGCGCCCGAAGCTGTATCCGCCCCTTAGACAGCGTCCGATATAAGTCAATTGCCGTCGCGCCGCAAGGCCGAAGCCGGAGCGGCCTTGCACCCCTAGCGGCGCTGCGCCGCCTCGATCAACTTGACCGCCGCCGCCACCGCATCGGCGATCGCCAATTCGGTCGTATCGATGCGCACCGCATCCGCCGCCGGTTTCAGCGGGGCCTCCTCGCGGGTCGAATCGCGGGCATCGCGGGCCAACACATCGGCGAGCACCTGTTCGAGCGTCACCGCCATGCCCTTGCCGCTCAACTCCGCATAGCGGCGCTGCGCACGCACCTCGGCGCTGGCGGTGACGAACAGCTTCACCTGCGCCTCGGGGCAGATCACCGTGCCGATATCGCGCCCGTCCAGCACCGCCCCCCCCGCGCGCGCGGCAAAGCTGCGCTGGAAATCGGTCAAGGCTGCCCGCACCTCGGGCAGCGCCGCCACGCGGCTGGCTTCCTGCGCGACCTCGGGGCTGCGCAACGCATCGCTTTCCAGATCGTCCTTCTCAAGCTGCCGCGCCGCCACTTCCGGCATCATGCCATCGAGCACCTTGGCCCCGACCGCCCGATAGAGCAGCCCGGTGTCGAGATAGGCGAAACCGAAATGCGCCGCCAAAGCCCTGGAGATCGTGCCCTTGCCCGACGCCGCCGGCCCGTCGATCGCGACGGTGAAGCCTCCTGTCACCATGCCGTTTTCCCCCACCTGCGGCTCATGAGACCTCCCGCGAGACCTGCGCGCCCAGCTCAGCCATCAGCGGCTCGAAGATCGGGAAGGATGTCGCGATCGGCCCGCCGTCATCGACGCGCACCGGCTGCTGCGCGGCCATGCCCAGGATCAGGAAGGACATGGCGATGCGGTGGTCGAGATGGCTGGCACAGAGCCCGCCGCCAGGCACCCCGCCTGCCCCGAGCCCCGCCACCGACCACCAATCCGGCCCCTCCTCCACGCTGACCCCGTTGGCCCGCAGCCCGGTCGCCATGGCATCGATCCGGTCGCTTTCCTTCACGCGCAATTCCTTGACCCCGCGCATCATCGTTGTCCCCTGTGCAAAGGCGGCCACGATGGAAAGCACCGGATATTCGTCGATCATGCTCGCCGCGCGCTCCGGCGGCACCTCGATCCCCCTCATCTCGGGCGAGAACCGCGCCCGCAGATCGGCCACCGGCTCGCCACCTTCGAGGCGTTCGTTCTCGTATGTGAGGTCGGCGCCCATCTCGCGCAGCGTGGTGAACAGCCCGGCCCGCGTCGGGTTGAGCCCGATCCCCGGCACCAGCACGTCGCTGCCCGGCACGATCAGCGCCGCGCAGACCGGGAACGCTGCCGAGGACGGATCGCGCGGCACATCGATGTGCTGGGCGCGCAGCTCGGGCTGCCCTGTCAGGGTGATCACCCGGCCCTCTTCCGTCTCCTCGACGCTGATCTCGGCACCGAAACCGGCCAGCATCCGTTCCGTATGATCGCGGGTCGCCTCAGCTTCGATCACCACCGTCTTGCCCGGCGCATTCAGCCCAGCCAGCAGCACCGCCGATTTCACCTGCGCTGAAGGCATCGGCACCACATAGCGCACCGGCACCGGCTCCCGCGCCCCGACGATGGTCATCGGCAGCCGCCCGCCCGCGCGCCCCACCGCCTGCGCCCCGAACAGCGCCAGCGGACCGGTGACCCGCGCCATCGGCCGCCCGTTGAGACTGGCGTCCCCGGTGAATGTGGCGGTGATCGGCGAACTCGCCATGGCCCCCATGATCAAACGCACCCCGGTGCCGGAATTGCCGCAGTCGATGACATTCTCCGGCTCGGCAAAACCGCCAACCCCGACGCCATGCACCGACCAGCGCCCGCCGCCTAGATCGCTGACCTCGGCCCCGAAGGCGCGCATCGCCCTGGCGGTGTCGAGCACATCCTGCCCTTCAAGCAGGCCGCTGATCGTGGTCTCGCCGACGCACATCGCCCCGAGGATCAGCGCACGATGGGAAATCGACTTGTCCCCCGGCACATCGGCCCGGCCGCTCAACGGGCCGCAGGCAGAGGAGGTCATCGGAATCGGAGAGCTGTGGCTGGACATGCGGATACCTGCAAAAAATTTCTGGCCCGAGTCTTAACGGAGCGATCAGCCCCCGTCCATGCACGGAACGCTTGCCGCGCCCCGGGGTTGCCCCCCCAAGCCAGAAGGAGCACTCCACGACCAAGCAGTTCGACACGATCAACCCCGCCACTGAAGAGACCATCGCCACCCATCGCTATCTCGAGGACAGCGCACTCGAGGCTAGGATCGAGGCCTGCCACGCGGCATTCCGCGACTGGCGTCTGAAATCCCACGCGGAGCGCGGCAAGATCATTCAAGCCATCGGCGAAGTCCTGCGCGCGCGCAAGGACGAGCTCGCCGCGCTGATGACCCGGGAAATGGGCAAACTCCTGGGCCAATCCGAACAGGAGATCGCGCTCTGCGCTGCGATCTGCGATTATACCGCCGAACAGGGCCCCGACGTGCTGGCCCCCGAGGATCGCGAGATCGCCCATAGCCGCATACGCGACGTCACCCTGACCGGCAGCCCAGATGCGGGCCGCGAGATCGCCCAGAAAGCCGGCAAGGAGCTGAAAAAGACCGTGCTCGAACTCAACTTCAACGACGCCTATCTGGTGCTCTCGGACGCCGATGTGCAGAAAGCCGCGCGCATCTGCGTCACCGGACGGATCTACAACAACGGCAAGACCTGCGTCGCCGCCAAGCGCTTTATCGTGGCCGACGCTGTCTATGACGTCTTCAAGGACGCTTCCGTGGCCGCGATCAAGGGGCTGAAACCCGGGGATCCCACGAACGGGAAGTCAGACATCGGCCCCGTGGCCCCCAAGGACCTGCGCGACGACCCGCATGAACAGGTGCAGCAATCCGTGGCAAAGGGCGCGGAAATCCTCTTCGGCGGCGGATTGCCAGAAAGCGAAGGTCATTATTATCCCGCGACCGTGCTCGGCAACGTCAAACCGGGCCAGCCCGCCTATGACGACGAGCTTTTCGGCCCCGTCGCCGCGCTGATCCATGCCAAGGACGACGAAGACGCCATGCGCATCGCCAATGACAGCAAGTTCGGCCTGGGCAGCGGCATCATCTCTCAAAACGTTCAACGCGCCGTCGAACTGGCCGAAACCGAATTCGACACCGGCATGATCTTCATCAACGGCTTCGGTCTCGCCACCCCGAACATGCCCTTCGGCGGCGTCAAGGATTCAGGTTACGGGCGCGAACACGGCGGCTTCGGCATGTTGGAAATCACCAATACCAAGGCCGTTCTCGTCATGGACGAATGAGCCGCTTCTTCTGACCCAAAATACCTTCGGGGGGTCCGGGGGGCAGACAGCCCCCCGGCGCTCACATCCTGCGAAACGTCAGGTAATGCGGCACCCGGCCCTCGCGCAGCGCCTTCTGTTCGTACCGTGTCGAATACCAGTCATCCCAGGGCTCGCGCCAATCCGTCGGGCCCTCGGCCAGCCAAGCGAACCCGTGCCGGGGGACCTGTTCCAGCGTCTGGCGTACGTAATCCTCGATATCCGTCGCCACCCGAAAGATCGCACCGGGCTTCAGCACCCGTGCCAGCGGCGCCAGATGTTCAGACGTGACGAAACGGCGCCGGTGATGGCGTGTCTTCGGCCAGGGATCAGGGTAGAGTAGAAAGGCCCGCTCGATCGAGGCCTCCGGCAGGACGTCGAACATGTCGCGCGCATCGCCGGGGTGGATCGCCAGGTTATCGACCCCGGCGCGGCGGATTTTGCCAAGCAACATTGCCACGCCGTTGATATAGGGCTCACAGCCAATGATCCCGACATCCGGGTTGCTCTGCGCCTGATGAACCAGATGCTCGCCGCCGCCAAAGCCGATCTCGAGCCAGGTCGGACGCCCGCCGAACAGGTCCGGCAGGTCGAGCGGTCTGCGCTCCGGGTTGCTCTCCCAATCGACGGCACCGGGCGACAGCGCGGCGAGGTCTTCCTCGAGATAGCCCTTCTGGGATTTCTTCAGGGCCTTGCCCTTGAGGCGGCCATAGAAATTGCGGCGGGGTCTGGACGGTGTGTTCATGGCGCTGCCTTTAGCGCGGCGCGCGGGGCGCTGCAACATGCGGCAGAGCGGCGCGCGCCCCGACCTGGGCGGGGCGCGGCTGATGTGCTCAGAGCGCGGCCGTGAGCTTCTCGGCCAGATCGACCCGTTCCCAGGAGAACCCCCCATCGGCCTCCGGCGCGCGGCCGAAATGGCCATAGGCGGCAGTGCGCTGGTAGATCGGGCGGTTGAGCTGCAGATGCTCGCGGATGCCGCGCGGCGTCAGGCTCATTACCTCGCGGATCGCCAACTCGATCGCCGCGTCATCGACCTCGCCGCTGTTATGGGTGTCGCAATAGATCGACAAAGGCTCGCTCACCCCGATCGCATATGACAGCTGGATGGTGCATTTTCGCGCCAGACCGGCCGAGACGACGTTCTTGGCAAGGTAGCGCGCGGCATAGGCCGCCGACCGGTCCACCTTGGTAGGGTCCTTGCCGGAAAACGCGCCGCCGCCATGCGGGGCCGCGCCGCCATAGGTGTCCACGATGATCTTGCGCCCGGTCAGCCCGGCATCGCCGTCCGGTCCGCCGATCACGAAGGTCCCGGTGGGGTTCACATGCCAGACCGTTTCCGCATCGATCCAGCCCTCGGGCAGCACCTCGCGAATATAGGGTTCAACGATATGGCGGATGTCGGCACTGCTCTGGCTGGCATCGGCATGCTGGGTCGAAAGCACAATCGAGCTCACCCCGACCGGGCGACCGCCCTCGTAGCGCACCGACAACTGGCTCTTGGCATCCGGGCGCAGGCTCGGCTCGCTGCCATCCTTGCGCACTTCGGCAAGGCGGCGCAGGATTGCATGGGCGTAATGGATCGGCGCGGGCATCAGCTCAGGCGTTTCGTCCGTGGCAAAACCGAACATGATGCCCTGATCGCCGGCGCCCTCGTCCTTGCCCTCGCCCGCATCGACACCCTGCGCGATATGCGCCGATTGCGGATGCAGCAGATTGGTGATTTCACAGGTCTCGTGGTGAAACTCGGCCTGTTCATAGCCGATATCCTTGATACAGGCGCGGGCGATGTCCTCGATTTTTTCGAGGTATTCTCCCAGCTTGGTCTTGTCGGACAGCCCGACCTCACCCCCGATGACCACGCGGTTCGTGGTGGCAAAAGTTTCCGCCGCAACCCGCGCCTCGGGTTCCTCGCTCAGAAACGCGTCGAGCACCGCATCGGAAATGCGATCGCAGACCTTGTCAGGGTGGCCTTCGGAAACGGATTCCGAAGTAAAGATATAATTCTGGCGGGACATGTCGTGCTCCAATATGAATACATCCGCCACGTCAGGAAGCCGTTGTGGCGGGATGGAGAAGGCTTAACAGACCGCCGGGTCGCGTCAATCGCCAAATCGGCGCCGCGCGCGCAGCGCCGCGACGCCGAGTCCTGCCAGCAACAGCAGGGCCAGCGGCAAATCCCCGCTGCGGCTGTAGAGTGTCGGCGCGCCGGGCAGCGGCAGCCGCGCATCGAGGAACCCGGCCTCGTTGAGCGGCAGCATCGCCCGGATCCGGCCCTGCGGGTCGATCATTGCCGAAACCCCGGTATTGGCGGCCCGTGCCAGCGGCAGCCCCTGTTCGATGGCGCGCATCCGCGCCTGCGCGAGATGCTGGAGCGGTCCGGCGTTCTTGCCGAACCAGGCATCGTTGGTGAGCTGGATCAGCAGCGCGGGACGGGTCGGCGCGGCGTTGACATCATGGGCGAACACGGCCTCGTAGCAGATCAGCGGCAGCGCCGGACCGATACCGCGCAGATCGAGCAGCATCGCCCCGGGACCCGACGAGTATCCATTGCCCGCCTGCGCCGCGAGACCGTGGATTCCGAATTGACCGAGCAGATCACCGAAGGGGACATATTCGCCGAACGGCACGAGATGGTGCTTGTCGTAGCTTTGCGCCACCGCCCCCTCCCCGTCGAGCACCACCAGGGAATTGTAGAACCGGGTGGCGCCGCGGCGTTGCACGCCCAGCATCACCGGCGTGCCGCGCGCCGCGGTGGCGATCTGCGTCAGGGCCGGTTCGGCCAGGTCGAGCGGCCAGGGGATCGCGGTCTCCGACCAGATCACCAGATCGGGCGCCCCCCCCCGTTCCGGCGCTGCGGCGGTGAAATCGAGTTGACGGCGAAAGAAAACCGGGATCATCTCCGGCGCCCACTTGTCGCGCTGCGCCGCATTGGGCTGCACCAGCCGGATCACCCGCTCGCCCAGCGGCGCGGGCGGCGCCTGCACCGGCAACAGGAGCAGCGCCGCGCCAGCCAGCCCCGCGACTATCTGCGTAGCGACAAGCGCCTTGCGGCCATGCGCGCGCATTCCGAGCAACACCGCCAGCGCCACGAGCCAGAGCGTCAGACCATAGGGCCCGACCCAGGCCAGCGCCTGCCCGGCCATCACATCGACCAGCGCCTGCGATGGCAGCGCCCAGGGAAAACCGGTGAAGATATAGGCCCGCAGCAATTCGACGGCAGGCCAGCACAAGATCAGCCCCCAGCCGCGCGGCGACAGCCTGCGCGCGGCCCAAAATGCCAGCCCCCAGAACAGCGCCATGCCCGCGCCCAGCAATACCAGCGCGAAAGGCGCCATCCAGCCATGCCGCTCAACGTCGACCAGGAAGGGCGAGACGATCCAGCGCAGCGCATGAATAAAATATCCCGCCCCGAAGAGCCAACCCAGCAACGCCGCCTGCCACGGCGTCCCGCGCGTCGCGAAGAGCCGTATAACCAACACCATCGCCGCCAGCATGAGCAGCGGCAGATCATAGGGCGCCTGCCCCAGCGCCGCGATCACGCCCAAGCCGAAGGGGGCGCCGAAGCGCCAGATCGCGCCGTTTCCCGAAATCACCCGTGCGAACCCTGCAGACGCACCCGCAGCCGCTTGATCCGGCGCGGATCGGCGTCGATCACCTCGAATTCGGGCCCATCGGGATGCAGCACCACCTCGCCCCGGGTCGGCACCCGGCCCGACAGCATGAAGACCAGCCCGCCGAGCGTGTCGATCTCCTCCTCATCGACGCGGTCATGATCGGTCAGCGAATACCCGATCTCCGCCTCGAAATCCTCCAGCGGCGTCTTGGCCAGCGCCAGATAGCTGCCCGGCTTCTCGACGGTCCAGTATTTGCCTTCATCGACGTCGTGTTCGTCCTCGATCTCGCCGATCACCTGTTCGATCAGATCCTCGATGGTCACCAGACCGTCCACGCCGCCATATTCATCGATCACCAGCGCCATATGGCGCCGCTCCGCCTGCATCTTGGTCAGCAGCACGCCGATCGTCATGCTCGGCGGCACGAAGAGCAGCGGCCGCAACAGCGCGCGCAAGTCGAAATCATCGGAATGGCCGTTGAAGCCGTAATTCAGCGCCAGATCCTTGAGATGGGCCATGCCGATCGGCGTGTCGAGCGTGCCGTCATAGACCGGCAGCCGGGTCATGCCACTTTCCTTGAAAACCTGTACGAGCTCGTCGAGCCCGTAGCTCACCGGCACGGCGGTGATGTCAGCCTTCGGCACCGCCACGTCATCGACCCGCATGCGGCGCAGGTTGATCATGCCGGGCGGGCTGGCATAGCGGTCGGGGGCGGGCTCCCGGATCTCGTGCGAATCCGTTTCCGAGGGAGTCAGCGCGTCGAACATGCGGGAGAAAAATCCACCGCCGCGCGCCTGGCCTGCATCATTGTTGTCCGTGTCGATATCCGACAGCGCGCGCTGCGCCGCGTCAGATGATCCGTCTGTGTCGCCCATTGGGTCCTGTCTAATCGTTGCAGCGGGTCGGACCCGCCTCAATATCCCTATATGGGTCATCGAGACCCAGATTGCCAAGTATTTCCACCTCAAGCCCCTCCATCAGGCGCGCATCCGCCTCGTTCTGATGGTCGTATCCAAGCAGATGCAGCAGACCGTGCACTGTCAGATGGGTCACATGATCGGCAAATGGCTTGCTCGCCGCCTCGGCTTCGGCGGCGCAGGTCTCATAGGCCAGCGCGATATCGCCGAGTTCGATCATCCCGTCAAAGCCGGGTTCGATCTGCGCGGGCGTATCGCCGGGTTGCTCTGCACCGCGTTCCTCGGCGGGCCAGCTCAACACGTTGGTGGGGCGGGGCTTGTCGCGGAATTCGCCGTTGAGCCGGGCGATATGCGCGTCATCGCACGCCAGGATCGAGACCTCGGCAAGTGCCGGATCAAGTCCGAACCGCGCCAAAACAGCCGTGGCCGCGCGCTGCACCAGCGGTTCCAGCGCGAGCGCGGCCCAGCGGTCATCCGCGATCACCAGCTCCAGCGCCTCAAGCGCGGTGACCGCCTCGTCCCGCGGAAGCACCGATGGCGGAGACTGCGACATCAAGCCGCATCGTCCGCTTCATAGGCTTCGATGATTGCCGCGACCAGCGGATGGCGCACCACGTCCTTGGAGGTGAAGTAATTGAAGCCGATCTTCGGGATCGTCTTCAACAGCCGCTCGGCATCGGCCAGACCGGAGGCGGTGCCGCGCGGCAGGTCGACCTGGGTACGGTCGCCGGTGATCACCATGCGCGACCCCTGGCCCAGACGGGTCAGGAACATCTTCATCTGCATCGACGTGGCATTCTGCGCCTCGTCCAGCACGACGAAGGCGTTCGACAGAGTCCGACCGCGCATGAAGGCCAGCGGTGCGATCTCGATGCGCTTCTCCTCCAGCAACTTGGCGAGCTGCTTGCCCGGCAGGAAATCGTTCAGCGCGTCATAGAGCGGCTGCATGTAGGGATCGACCTTGTCCTTCATGTCCCCGGGCAGATAGCCGAGCTTCTCCCCCGCCTCGACCGCCGGGCGGCTGAGAATGATCTTGTCCACGTGTCCGGTAATGAACATCGACACGCCCACCGCGACGGCGAGATAGGTCTTGCCCGTACCGGCCGGGCCGATGCCGAAGGCAAGCTCGTTGTCGAACAGCGACTGCACATAAGCCTTCTGCGCGGCGGTACGCGGTTCGACGCGTTTCTTGCGGGTCTGGATCTCGATGCCCCCGGCGATCTGCATTTCCAGCTGATCGCCGTCGCGCACGCCGGTATCGGCCTCCGAATTGCCCATCCTCAGCAGGCTCTCAACATCGGCGGTCTCGACTGAACGGCCGCCCTCGAGCCGGGCATAGAGCGCGTTCAGCACCTGTTCGGCCTGGCCGATCGCCTCCGGCTCACCATGGATGGACAGATGATTGCCGCGCCGCAGGATCTGCACCTCGAAGGCTTTTTCGATCAATGCCAGATGCGCATCATAGGCACCGCACAGATCGATCAGCAGCCGGTTGTCGGGAAATTCCACCGCATGCTCGCTGGCGGTGGAGGGCGGGGTCATGAGCTCGTTTGGATGCAATGCCTGCTCCTGTTAAAGCATTTCAGAATCTCAATATAGGGGCAGCATGGCCCGGCCGCAGCCCCCTGAAACGCAAAAAGGCCGGAGCGCCAAACGCTCCGGCGAAAAAAGTGGCAAACGGGCCGCAAGGTCAGTTCGGATCCGACACGTCGGAGCCGCGTTTGAAATCGCCCACCGTGTGGTTTGGCGGTGCGATGCCCGAGCAGACCGGCTTGCCGAATCTGTCGAGCCGCGCCGAGAGATAGCCCTCGACCCCGTCATCAATGATCCAGTGATCACAGCCATTGGGATCGACCCAGATCCCGGCCTGCAACTGGCTCAGATGTTTCATCCCGAGACCCCGGTCATGGGTCTTGTCCGGTCCATGGCCGCGGCCCGGCCCGGCTTCGTAATCCACGCAGGCCGACAGGGCGGCAGCGCAGGCGGTGATCAGAATCAGTTTACCGTTCATCCCTCGGACCTTCCCTCAGCGAATGCAGATGATTTCGACGCGGCGGTTCTTGGCCATGTCAGCGGCGGTTGTGTTGGGGGCGGCGGGCATACGCTCGCCATAGCCGCGCACATCCGCGATCCGGGCCCCGTGGGCCTGCGCGACGCGGGCCACCGCATTGGCGCGGTTCAGCGACAGGCGCATGTTATAGGCATCCGAGGCACGGCTGTCAGTATGGCCGGTGACGATATAGGATACCGCCGTGGTGGATTTGAAGAATTGCGCCAGCCGCGCCTTGCCGCGCGCGCTGATCCGATAGCTGTCTGTTGCGAAGAACTGGTCGGTCTCCATGACGCCGCAGATATTGCCGCGACGACAGACCGGGAGGCCCTCCCGCGTGAGATGCGGCGACATATAGCCTTCCGCGCCGTCGTCCATCACCCAGTGCTCACAGCCGTCCGGATCGACCCAGATCGCCGGGACATAGACACCGTCGTCACGGCCCTGCTGCGAGGAAGCCTGCGCGTCCGCCGCCCCGACCTGCAGACCGAGAGACACGACCGCCGCCGGAACCGCCACCCGGCGCATCACACTGGAAATCGTCACCAGCACCATATTCACCTCACCACTTACCAAAGCTACGCCCCGGCACATTTTTGCCGGGGTTTTGAAAGATTGCGGTCAGAATAAGGCAAGCGAACCGCCGTTTAAAGCGCCAAATCCCATATATTGTGGTTCGATAAGAACAAATCCCCAGGATTGGCGTGGACTGTCAGACCAATCGCAACAGTGCCGCGTTTCAGCTGCGCAAGAGCACCAGGTCAGATTTCCCGGGCGGTCAGCGAATTGCGCTGCGCGCCGACGATTCCCACCCTGGCGATGTCGCCGATCGCGGCATTAGCCTCGTCGATATGCACCGCGTGCAGATATTCCGACTTGCCCACCATCTGCCCCGGATTGCGACCGGGCTTTTCCACCAGCACCGACAGCTCGCGCCCGACCATGCCCTGCTGGATCTCTTGCTGCTGCTCGAAAATAAGGCCCTGCAACCGCTGCAGCCGCGCATCGGCGACCGCCGGATCGACTTGGGCGCGTTCCGCTGCCGGGGTGCCGGGGCGGGTCGAGTATTTGAACGAATAGGCATAGCCGTAGCGCACCTGCCGGACCAGCTCCATCGTGGCTTCGAAATCGGCGTCGCTCTCTTCAGGGAAACCGACGATGAAATCGCCCGACATCACGATATCGGGTCGCGCGGCGCGGATCTTCTCGATCAGACGCAGATAGCTCTCGGCGGTATGGCTGCGATTCATCCGCTTGAGGATGTGATCCGAGCCCGATTGAACCGGCAGATGCAGATAGGGCATCAGCTTCTCGATCTCGCCATGCGCGGCGATCAGGTCATCGCCCATGTCGTTGGGATGGCTGGTGGTGTAACGAATCCGCTCCAGCCCGTCGATCTTGGCCAGCTCCCGGATCAACGCCGCCAAAGTCATGCCACCATGGTAAGCGTTGACGTTCTGACCCAACAGCGTCAGCTCGCGCACCCCGCGCCCGACCAGGTTGCGCGCCTCGTCCAGCAATTGCGCGGCCGGGCGGCTGACCTCTGCGCCACGGGTATACGGCACCACGCAGAAGGCGCAGAACTTGTCGCACCCTTCCTGCACGGTCAGAAACGCCGCCGGAGCGCGCTTCGCCTTGGGGCGCGACTTCAGATGTTCAAACTTGTCCTCTTCGGGAAAATCGGTGTCGAGCGCCTTGCTCCCCTCCCGCGTCTTCGCCTCCATCTGCGGCAGCCGGTGATAGGATTGCGGCCCGACCACCAGATCGACCGCGGGCTGTCGGCGCATGATCTCCTCGCCCTCGGCCTGCGCAACGCAGCCCGCCACACCGATCTTCAGATTCGGGTTCAGCGCCTTCAGCGGCTTCAGGCGGCCCAGCTCGGAATAGACCTTCTCCGCCGCCTTCTCGCGGATGTGGCAGGTATTGAGCAGGATCATGTCGGCGTCTTCCGCCGTCTTGGTCTCGACATAGCCCTGCTCGCCGAGCGCCTCGACCATGCGTTCGCTGTCATAGACGTTCATCTGGCAACCGTAGGTCTTGATGAAAAGCTTCTTCGGAGCGGTCATGGCGGAAATCCGGGGATGATGGGGGCAGGTCCGTCCTCTAGCAGCGCCGCGCCCGTCTTGCAATGCTGCGGGAATTGGCCAAGTCTGCGTCAGACCAGGCCAGACGAGGATACATGCAGTTCAGCAATCTTAACCATCTCATCAGGGGAGCAGGCGCGCGGCTTGCCGCCGGGCCGCTCGCGATCGTGTTCGTGGAGGATGACGTGGAGATCGACACGACCCTGCGGCACCTGCAACAGGCCGGTTTCCGCGCTGTACTGGCGTTGATGCCACCGGACTTCCCCCTGTCGCGCGATCTGCAGGAAAGCGTGCTGCGTATCGATTACGACGCCACTGCCGAACAGGCGGTCGAAACGGCGGTGAACCGACTGATCGAGGCGGCCCCAGGAGTTTGGCTGCATTACTGTTTCAACGCGGAATACCTGTTCCACCCCTTCTGCGAAAGCCGCAACATTGTGGAACTGCTCGACTTTCACAGCGAAGAGCGCCGCGATGCGATGATTACCTATGTGGTCGATCTCTATGCCGATGACCTCGCCCGACATCCCGATGCGGTTTCGCTCGACAGCGCCTATCTCGACCGGTCAGGCTATTACGCGCTGGCGCGCATCGATCCGGCGCAAGACGGCGGCCCCAAGGACCGTCAGCTCGATTTCTTCGGCGGATTGCGCTGGCGTTATGAAGAGCATGTGCCGCCCGCCCGGCGCAAGATCGACCGCATCGCGCTGTTTCGCGCCAAGCCCGGGCTGCGCCTGCGGGCCGATCACACGTTCAACGATGAGGAATACAACACCTTCGCCTGTCCCTGGCATCACAACATCACTGCCGCGATCTGTTCCTTCCGCACCGCCAAGGCGCTGAAACGCAATCCCGGAAGCAGCGATCAGATCGAAAGTTTCACGTGGCACAATTCAGCACCGTTCGAATGGCATTCGCGGCAATTGCTGGATCTGGGGTTGATGGAGCCGGGGCAATGGTTCTGAGCGACGCCTTCTAAGGCGGACACACGCCCGCGCGCGGGTCAGCGGGATTTGCGGCGCAGGCGGATCACGACATCGACACTGGCAATCTCGGCCCCCTCGGGCGCGTCGGGCAATCGCGCGATCACCAGCTCCTCGCTGGGCGCATCGCTCAGCCGGTCCTCGTCTTCCCAGAAGAAATGCGGATGGTCATGGGTGTTGGTGTCGAAATAGCTTTTCGACCCGTCCACCGTCACCTCCTGAAGCAGCCCGGCATCGCAAAAGGCCCGCAAGGTGTTGTAGACCGTGGCCAGCGACACGGCCTCGCCCTGCCCCTTGGCCGCCTCGAACAGGCTCTCGGCCGTGACGTGACGGTCCTGCCCGTCGCCGACCAGCAGGGTCGCCAAGGTGACGCGCTGGCGCGTCGGGCGCAACCCGGCACGGGCCAGCCATTCGGTTCCGGTGCGTTGCTGTGCGTCGGTCATCACCGCCTCATTGCGAATTCACTGTGTATATAAGGACTGAAAACGCCGGTTTTCAATTGAAAATCTGCCTCGCGCTCGGCAAGCCGCCCGAAACCGCCGCCCGGCGGCCCGGCAATCGTCGGCTCATTTCGGGCTAATCCGATGAAACCAGCATCATTTTCATTGCCGATGCACTAAGGTTTGGTCCAGCCTGCCGCCGCCCGCCCTTGCAGGAGCCCCAAAGCCTCTGCTAGATCAGCCCAATCTGATGTGACCCTCGAAGGAGACGCGCTTTTATGGCCGATTACCCCACCAGCTTTGACAAAGAGGGTCTGCTGAAATGCGCCCGGGGGGAGCTTTTCGGCCCCGGAAACGCACAATTGCCCGCGCCGCCGATGCTGATGATGGACCGCATCACCGATGTTTCCGCCGATGGCGGGGCGCATGGCAAGGGGCATATCACCGCAGAATTCGACATTACCCCGGACCTGTGGTTCTTTGAATGCCACTTTCCCGGCAACCCGATCATGCCCGGCTGTCTCGGCCTTGACGGGCTGTGGCAGCTCACCGGTTTCAACCTTGGCTGGCGCGGCTGGCAGGGGCGCGGCTATGCGCTGGGTGTGGGCGAGGTCAAGCTCACCGGCATGGTGCGCCCGGACCGCAAGATGCTGACCTACAAGATCGATTTCACCAAGGCGATCCAGACCCGCCGCCTGACCATGGGTGTCGCCGACGGGATCGTAGAGGCGGATGGCGAAGTGATTTATCAGGTCAAGGACATGAAAGTGGCTCTGTCCGAAAGCTGAGCGGTGCTGCGCCGCCCCCGGCGCCCCCCTCACCTCAGAGCCGCGATTTTCAAAAACAGGAGTGCGCCATGCGCCGCGTCGTCGTTACAGGACTGGGCATCGTCTCATCCATCGGAAACAATGCCGAAGAGGTCCTCGCCTCGCTGAAAGCGGGCAAGAGCGGGATCGAGGCCAGCCCGGAAATGATCGAACACGGCTTTCGCAGCCAGATCGCGGGCACGCTCAAGATCGACCCTTCCGAGCATATCGACAAGCGTACCCTGCGCTTCATGGGTCCGGGTGCCGCCTATGCCTATATCGCCATGGATCAGGCGATCGCCGATGCCGGGCTTGATGCGGATCAGGTCAGCAACCCGCGCACCGGCCTTGTCGCGGGCTCCGGCGGGCCATCGACCTCGGCGATCAAGGT
This sequence comes from Sulfitobacter aestuarii, assembly GCF_042685005.1. Taxonomy (NCBI): domain Bacteria; kingdom Pseudomonadati; phylum Pseudomonadota; class Alphaproteobacteria; order Rhodobacterales; family Roseobacteraceae; genus Sulfitobacter; species Sulfitobacter aestuarii. Next base: position 54,278 of record NZ_JBHUMP010000014.1, read on the forward strand.
TGCGCATGACACCGTGGAAAAGACCGGCGCGACCAAGCGCATCGGTCCCTTCGCGGTGCCCAAGGCGATGTCTTCGACCGTCAGCGCCAACCTCTCGACCGCCTTTAAGATCAATGGCATCAATTATTCGATCACTTCGGCCTGCTCGACCTCGCTGCATTGCATCGGCAATGCCGCCGAGCAGATCATGCTGGGCAAACAGGATGTGATGTTCGCCGGTGGCGGCGAAGAGCTCGACTGGACGCTGTCCTGCCTGTTCGACGCGATGGGCGCGATGAGCAGCAAGTATAACGACGCGCCCGAGACCGCCTCGCGCGCCTTTGACGCGGGCCGCGACGGATTCGTGATCTCGGGCGGCGGCGGCATGGTGGTTCTCGAGGATCTCGAACATGCGCTGGCGCGCGGAGCGCGGATCTATGCCGAGGTTACCGGCTTTGCCGCGACCTCCGACGGTCATGACATGGTCGCACCCTCCGGTGAGGGTGGCGAGCGGGCCATGCGGCTGGCGCTCGAAACCCTGCCCGAAGGGCGCGAAGTCAGCTATATCAACGCCCATGGCACCTCGACCCCGGTCGGAGATGTCGGCGAGATCGAGGCGGTGCGCCGGGTCTTTGGCCAGGGCAGCACCCCGCCGGTGAGCTCGACCAAGTCGATGACCGGCCATGCCCAGGGCGCCGCCGGTGCATTGGAGACGATCTTCTGCCTGCTGATGCTGCAGGACGATTTCATCGCCCCTTCGATCAACATACAGGAACTCGACCCCGCGCTTGATCCGTCCGAAATCGCGCTCGAACGCGTCGATGACGCCGGGCTCGATTCGGTGATGACCAATTCCTTCGGGTTCGGCGGCACCAATGGCTCGATGATCCTGTCCAGATACAAAGGCTGAGGCCGCTATGACTGATCTGCTCAAAGGCAAACGCGGCCTCATCATGGGTGTCGCCAATGAACGCTCCATCGCCTGGGGCATCGCCAAGGCATCGGCCGAGGCCGGGGCCGAGCTCGCCTTCACCTATCAGGGCGAGGCCTTCGGCAACCGGGTGAAGCCGCTGGCCGAAAGCGTCGGCAGCGATTTCATGGTCGATGTCGACGTCACCGACGATACCTCGCTCGACGCCGCCTTCGAGCAGCTCGGCGCGCGCTGGCCCAGCATCGACTTCGTGGTCCATGCCATCGCCTATTCGGACAAGAACGAGCTCACGGGGCGATTGCTCAATACCTCGCGTGAGAATTTCAAACGCACGATGGACATTTCCGCCTATTCCTTCATCGAAGTGGCACGCCGCGCGCATCCGCTGATGGTGGAGAACGGCGGCACGCTGCTCACCCTGAGCTATCAGGGCTCCAACCGCGTGGTGCCGAATTACAACGTCATGGGGGTCGCCAAGGCGGCGCTGGAAAGCGCCACGCGTTACCTCGCCAATGACCTCGGCCCCGAGGGCATCCGCGTCAACGCGATCTCTCCCGGCCCGATGAAGACGCTTGCCGGGGCGGCGATCGGCGGGGCGCGCAAGACCTACAAGCACACCGACCAGAACGCCCCGCTGCGTGCCAACGCGACGCTCGAGGCGGTCGGTGGCACGGCGGTCTACCTTATCTCGGATGCAGGTGCCTGCACCACGGGCGAAGTGATCCGCGTCGATGGCGGTTTCCATGTGCTGGGCATGCCACAGGCCGAGCATCTCTGAGCAAAGTTGCGTAAGGTGGGTGCAACCCACCCTGCGTCACCGCAACGGGTCGGTCTGCCAGAGCCAGACCTTCAGCCCCCCATGCGCCACCGGCGCGCCCTGCGCCTTGAAGGGCAGACCCGTGGCCTTGGCCAGCGGCGGCTCGCTGGTGATGATGCCGACACGCCAGCCCCGGAACCGCTCCTTCAACGTCTGACCGAGCGTGCCATAGAGCGGATAGAGCAGCTTCTTGTTGCCGATCCGCCCGCCATAGGGCGGGTTCACGATCACCAGACCGGGCGCGCCCTCGGGACGCTGCAGCTCGTCGGCGGCGTGATTTTCGAACCGGCAATAGTGCGCGAGCCCGGCGCGTTCGGCATTGGCCCGGCTCATCCGGATGGCCCCGGCGTCGCGGTCCGACCCGAAAAAACACTGCTCCGGCGCGGGCATTCCGGCAGGGCTCTTCAGCATCGCCTCCCAGGCTTTCGCGTCGAAACTGGCCAGTTGCTCGAAAGCGAAGCTGCGCGAGCGGCCGGGGTTCAGCCCGGCGGCGATCTCTGCCGCTTCGATGGGGAAAGTGCCGGAGCCGCACATCGGGTCGACCACGCTTTCAGCCCCGTCATAGCCACATTGGCGCAGAAACAGCGCCGCGAGGCTCTCGCGCATCGGCGCCTTGCCCACGGCTTCCTTGTGACCGCGCCGGTGCAGCGGCTCGCCGGAGGTATCGAGGCTGAACATCACCTGATTGTCGTCGATTCGCACTTTCAGCGTCAGCTCGGCCTCGGGCGAAATCGTCGCGCCGAGCGTCTCGCGCAGCGCCGTCTCGATGCGCTGGCTGGCGGCACCGGCATGGTAGATCTTCGATTTCTTGCAGGTGACCTGCACCCGCAGCGGCACATCGCGGCGCAGCACCCGATCCCAGGGGAACTTGCGGGCCCGCTTGTCGAGCTGCGCGAGGTGGAAGGCCATGAAGGAGCCGATCCGCGCCAGCACCCGAGTGGCACCGCGCAGCTCGAGATTGGCACGCCAGACCTCCCGCCAGCCGCCCTGCAGCGTGACGCCGCCGGGCTGCGGCAGCACCGCGGCAAAGCCCTTCTCCCGCGCCTCGTCGGCAAGCAGCGGCTCAAGGCCGGGCGGGCAGACCAGAAAGATCTCGAATTCGGATGTGTTGTTCATGCCGTCTGCATAGGGCGTCTGCGGCATGGCTTCGAGGGGAAACTTGGCGTTGCGGCCCAAGACCGGCGCTTTCGCGGCAGGTGAGCAGGGCACGGGGGTTTCACACCCCCGGACCCCCGTGAGGTATTTCCGGTCAGAAGAAGCCGGGCGGGAGTCGCCGCCCGTGCCGCTTCAGGCGATCTTGACCAGTTCGATGTCGAACTGCAGATCCTTGCCCGCCAGCGGGTGATTGGCGTCGAGCGTGACGGTGGCGTCATCGACCTCGACAACGGTGACCGGCAGCGCCTGGCCATCCGGGGTCTGCATCTGCAGCTGGGTGCCGATTTCCAGCGGGATCTCCGCCGGGATGCCTTCGCGCGGCACGGCCTGGCGCATTTCCGGGTTGACCGGACCATAGGCCTCGGCGCTGTCGATGTTGACGGTTTTCTTGTCGCCGACATTCATGCCCGGCAGCGCGGTGTCGAGACCGGGGATGATCTGGCCCGAACCGACGACGAATTCCAGCGGGTCGCGTCCTTGCGAGGAATCGAAGGTGCTGCCATCGGTTAAGGTGCCGGTATAATGAATGTGTACGGTATCGCCTGATTTGACTTCGGCCATCGAGAACTCCAGAGATGTAGGGGAAATTGCGGAGGCCGCGTATCTGCGCGGGTGCTCCAGCTCGCGCGTAACCTGCCGAATGTGTCGGCAAGTGTAAACCCCGGCCTCCTGCAGAGCGGTATTTCCGGTCTTTCCGGCCGCCCGTCGCCATGTCAGACTGGAGGCGATCAGCGAGGAGCCTTCATGCCCGTTACAACCTGTGTATTCGATGCCTATGGCACCCTGTTCGATGTTGCCGCCGCCGCGCGGCAGGCCGCGAGCGAGCCGGATTTCAGCGCCATCAAGGATGATTGGCCGCAGATCGCGGAGCATTGGCGACTGAAACAATTGCAATATTCCTGGCTGCGCGCGGTGACCGGCGCGCATGACGATTTCTGGCAGGTGACACAGGACGGGCTCGACTGGGCGCTGGAGAAGACCGGCCATGACGGCGCCCCTGCCCTTCGCGAACGGCTGCTGGCGCTCTATTGGGAGTTGCAGGCCTATCCGGAGGTGCCGCGAATGCTTGGAGCTCTGAAAGAGGCCGGGTTGAACACTGCGATCCTGTCGAACGGTTCTCCTGAGATGCTGCGCGGGGCGGTTGATTCGGCGCAGATCGGGGCGCTGCTGGATGATGTGCTGTCGGTGCAGTCGGTCGGCGTGTTCAAGCCCGATGCCAAGGTCTATGACCTCGTCGGCGCCCGATTTGGCTGTGGCCATGACGAGGTGCTTTTCGTGTCCTCCAACGGCTGGGACGCCGCCGCCGCCAGCGGCTATGGTTTTACCACCGCCTGGGTCAACCGCGCGGGCGAGCCGGTGGACCGGCTGCCCTGGCGCCCGGCGCATGTGCTGAGCGATCTCACCGGCATTCCCGGACTGGCGGGACTCTGATGGCGCGGTTCAAGTCTTCTGACGGATTGTCGCTGAATTTTACCGATGAGGGCGCGGGCCTGCCGATCCTCTGCCTTGCCGGTCTGACGCGCAATGGGGCGGATTTTGACTATGTGACCCCGCATCTGGCGGGCAACCGGCTGATCAAGCTAGATTATCGCGGACGCGGAGGCTCGGACTTCGACCCTGACTGGCGCAATTACATCCTGCCGGTGGAATGCCGCGATGTGCTGGAGCTGCTGGACCATTTGTCACTCGACAGGGTCGCGATCCTTGGCACTTCGCGCGGCGGGCTAAATGCGATGGGGCTGGCCAAAGCGGCGCCCGGACGGCTGCTTGGCGTGGCGTTCAATGACATCGGCCCGGTGATCGAACCCCGCGGGCTCGAGTTCATCATGGGCTATCTCGGACGCAACCCGGCGGCCAAGACCCATGCCGCCGCCGCAGCCGCGCTCGCGCGAGTGTTTCCCGAATTCGAGGAGGTCCCCGAAAGCCGCTGGCACGAAGAGGCGGTCAAGCATTTCCGGCAGGACGATGACGGGCTGCGCATCACCTATGATCCGCATCTGCGCGATGCGGTCGAGGCGGCCGGGGCACAGGCGGCGCCGGATCTGTGGCCGTATTTCGAGGCGCTGGCGGGCCTGCCGCTGGCCTGTATCCGAGGCGCCAATTCTGACCTGCTGAGTGCGGAGACGCTGGCCGAGATGCAGCGCCGCCGCCCCGATATGATCGTCGCGCAGGTGCCGGGGCGCGGGCACGTGCCGTTTCTGGATGAACCCGAGGCCGTTGCGGCGCTGCGGGAGTGGGTGGAGTTGATGACGTCGTGAATATCGAAATGATCCGCGCGGCGGCGGCGCGGCTTGAGGGCCATGCGCGCCTCACACCGCTGCTGTCCTCGCCGTTTCTGGACGAGATCGCCGGGCGGCAGGTCTGGGTAAAGCCGGAATGCCTGCAGCATACCGGATCATTCAAGTTTCGCGGCGGTTATGCGGCCATTTCGGCGCTGGAGCCGCAGATCCGCGCGCGCGGGGTAATTGCCTATTCCAGCGGCAATCATGCGCAAGGTGTGGCGCTGGCGGCAAAAATGCACGGAATCGAGGCGGTGATCGTGATGCCGCAGGACACGCCGCGCCTGAAGATTGCCAACACCCGTGCCTTCGGCGCCGAGGTGGTGCTTTATGACCGCGAGAACGAGGACCGCGGCGCGATCGGGCGCGAGATTGCCGAGACCCGCGGGCTGAGCCTGATCAAACCCTTCGATGAGCCTGAGGTGATTGCCGGTCAGGGCAGCACCGGGCTGGAGATTGCCCGGCAGGCGCGCGCGTTGGGCATTACCCAAGCCGATGTGATAGTCTGCTGCGGCGGCGGCGGGCTGTCGAGCGGGGTCGCGCTGGCGCTGGAAGCCGAGGCGCCGGGGCTGCGGGTGCGCACGGCTGAACCGGAGTTCTATGACGATACCGCCCGCTCGCTGCAATCGGGGTGGATCGAGAGCAATGCGCGGCGCGGCAATGCGCTCTGCGATGCGATCGTCACGCCGCAGCCGGGAGACTTGACCTTTCCGATCCTCAAACGGCTGGCGGGTGCGGGGCTCGTGGTCAGCGATGACGAGGTATTGCAAGCCATGGGCCATGCCTTCAACTGGCTGAAGCTGGTGGCCGAGCCCGGCGGCGCGGTGGCGCTGGCGGCGGCGTTGTTCCGGGCCAACGAAATCGAAGGCGATGCGGTGATCGTCACGATCACCGGCGGGAATGTCGATCCGGGGATATTTGCCCGGGCGCTCGACCGGTTGCGCTGAGCCGGGACGGGGACGCCTCGCCGGGGTGAAGTGCTTTCTGTGAAAGTTCCCGCGTGATATGGTCGGGAATACGGTCGGACGCAGCGGCTCTGCTCGATAGGATCGGTCGAGGCGCTGCGCGACGGGCCCTGCGCCACGTTCCGCCTGCCCTTGTCCGTCTGAAAGGAGACGATCATGCATCTTTTCGATACCGGCGAGGTCCGCCTGCACTACCGAGTCGACGGGCCAGAGAGCGGGCCGACACTGGTCTTCGCCAATTCGCTCGGCACGGATCTGCGGCTCTGGAACCCGGTATTGTCGCATCTGCCCGAGGGGCTGCGGATCGTCCGGTATGACAAGCGCGGCCATGGTCTCTCCTCCTGTCCGGGGGGGGATTATCACATGGGGGCGCTGATCACCGATGCCGAGCGGCTGCTCGATCATCTCGAGGTGCGCGATTGCGTCTTCGTCGGGCTCAGCGTCGGCGGTATGATCGCGCAGGGGCTTGCGGTGAAGCGGCTCGATCAGGTGCGCGCGCTGGTGCTATCCAATACCGCGGCCAAGATCGGCAACCGTGCGATGTGGGCCGAGCGGATTGCGGCGGTGCAGGCGGGAGGCATCGAGAGCCTTGCCGATGCGGTGATGGAGCGCTGGTTCTCGCCAGGTTTCCGCGCCACGCCCGAGCTCGAATTGTGGCGCAACATGTTGGTGCGCCAGCCCGCGACCGGCTATGCCGGGGTCTGCGGCGCGATCTCGCACAGCGATTTCTACACCACCACCGCCAGCCTGCGCCTGCCCGCACTCGGCATTGCCGGGGCCGATGACGGTTCGACGCCGCCGGATCTTGTGCGCGAAACCATCGAGCTGATCCCGGCCAGCCGCTTCGAGTTGATCCGCAAGGCCGGGCATCTGCCCTGTGTCGAACAGCCCGAGGAATATGCCCGCATCCTGACCGAGTTTCTCAGGAACGTCGGACATATCTGACCCCTCTGGGGCCCTGCCCCGCCATCTCGCGCCTGACGTCCAACAGACACGGAAAGACCCCACATTTGTCCGCATCGCTTTTCGACAGCCCGCTCCATGCCCAGCTCTTCAGCACCGGTGAGACGGGGCGGCTGTTTTCCGATTCCGCCGCGATCCGCGCCATGCTGCTGGTCGAGGGGGCGCTGGCCAAGGTGCAGGGCGCGCAGGGCGTGATCCCGGAGCTCAGCGCCGCGGCGATCCATCGCGCGAGCCTCGAGATCCAGGTCGATCCGGGCGCGTTGGCCGGGGCCACCGGCGAGAACGGCGTCTGCGTGCCGGGGCTCGTCGCCGCATTCCGCAGCGAGATGCAGGCGCCGGAACATGCGCAATTCGTGCATTGGGGGGCGACCAGTCAGGACATCATCGACACCGCGCTGATGCTGCGCCTGCGTCAGGCGCTGGTGCTGGCCGAGAATGACCTGCGCGCCATTATCACGGCGTTGGCCAAGGGCGCTAGGGCCCATGCGGCGCTGCCGATGCCGGGGCGCACCTATGGGCAATTTGCCACCCCGACCTCTTGGGGCGCGGTGCTGTCGGGCTGGGGGGAGCCGTTGATCGATGCGCTCCAGGCGCTGCCGGACCTGCGCCGACACGCGCTTTATGTCTCGCTCTCCGGGGCGGCCGGGACCGGTTCGGCGCTCGGACCGAGGGCGGCGGAAACGCGGCGCAGGCTGGCCGAGGCGCTGGGACTGCACGATCCGCAGCGCAGCTGGCATGACGATCGCAGCCCGGTACTGCGGATTGCCGATTGGCAGGGTCAGGTGATGGCAACGCTCGGGCGGATGGGACAGAGCCTGATCGGGCTGACCGGCAGCGGCATCGAGGAGGTGAGCCTTGGACATGCCGGCGCCTCCTCGACAATGCCGCAGAAGCAGAACCCCGTCGGCCCCTCGGTGCTGGTGGCGCTGGCGCATCATTTCAGCGGCAGTCGCGCGAGTCTGCAGAGTGCCGCGATGCACCAGCATCAGCGCGACGGCGCGGCGTGGTTCGCCGAATGGCTGGCCCTGCCGTCGCTGAGCCTGAGCCTTGCCGCCGCATTGGCCCATGCGCGGACCCTGGCCGAAGAGATCGCGCCGCGTCCCGTGCAGATGCATGCGGCGCTCGAATCGAACCTCGGACTGATCCATGCCGAAGCGCTGAGCTTCGCGTTGTCGGCATTGATGCCCCGGCCCGAAGCGCAGAAGGCGACAAAGATGCTCTGCATCGAGGCGCAGGAGAAACAGGTGCCGCTAGAGAAACTGGCCCGCGCCGATTACCCGGCCCTGCCCGCCGCGCTGTTCGACGCGGCCACCCAGATGGGTCAGGCCCCGGCGATGGCGCGGGCCTTCGTGACGCGGGCATCACGGCTCTGACCATGCGTCACCACGCTTGGCACTTGCGCGATCCGGAAAGGCTTGTCAGGCTCGCGGAAAGCTGACCCTCTGCCTTTGAGAAAGGATCCGCCGTGACGCTGATCAAAGCCGCCGTCTGTCATGAATTCGGCGCTCCGCTGGTGATCGAGGAGGTCGCGCTACGCGCGCCCGAGGGCCGCGAGCTCGAAGTGACGCTCGATGCGGTGGCGATCTGTCATTCCGACATTTCCTATGCGGAGGGCGCCTGGGGCGGGTCGCTACCGGCGGTTTATGGGCACGAGGCGGCGGGGCGGATCAGCGCGCTCGGACCGGCGGTGCAAGGTCTGTGCGTGGGCGACAGCGTCGTGGCGACGCTGATCCGCGCCTGTGGCACCTGCCCGAGCTGTGCCGCCGGCCGCCCGACCGCCTGCGAAACGCCCTATGACGGGGACCGGGGGCCGCTCCGGACCCGGGAGGGCGGCAAGCTGCATCAGGCGATGGCCTGCGGCGCCTTTGCCGAGAAGGTCGTCGTGGATCAGAGCCAGGTGGTGAAGATCCCCGATGACATCCCCAAGGATGCCGCCTGTCTGGTCGCCTGCGGGGTGATCACCGGCATCGGGGCAGTGGTCAATGCCGCGCAGCTGCGGGCCGGGCAGGATGTGGTGGTGATCGGGGTCGGCGGTGTCGGACTCAACGCGATACAAGGCGCGCGGATCGCCGGTGCGCGGCGGATCGTGGCGGTGGACATGTCACAGGACAAGCTGGCGGTGGCGCGCGACTTCGGCGCCACTGACGGGGTGCTGGCCAGTGCGGAGAAACCCTGGCGCGCCGTGCGCGAGGCGATCGGCCGCGGCGCCGATGCGGTGATCGTGACCGTCGGGGCGATCCCGGCCTATGACAGCGCGCCACGCTACCTCGCGCCCGGCGGGCGGGTAATCATGGTCGGGATGCCACATACCGGCGCGCTGTCGCGCTATGAGCCGGTCATGCTGGCGGCCAGTGCACAGGGCATGGTCGGCTCGAAGATGGGCGAGGTGGTGGTGCAGCGCGACATCCCCTGGATGATCGATCTATATGGGCAGGGGCGGCTGAAGCTCGATGAGCTGATCTCGGGGCGCTGGCCACTGGCGCAGATCAACGACGCGATCGCCGATACCAAGGCCGGGGCGGCACGGCGCAACGTGATCCTGTTCGATCGGGAATGACCGGAACTGGGGGCGCTGCCCCCGGAACCCCCGAGGTATTTCGCGTCAGAAGAAACGAAGAGGGCGAACATGAAGCTGCAGGATCTCGACATCATCGTGACCGCGCCCCCGGCGCCAGGCTGGGGCGGGCGCTATTGGATCCTGGTGAAGCTGATCACGGCCTGCGGGATTACCGGCTGGGGCGAATGTTATGCCGCCTCGGTCGGGCCGGTCGCAATGCGGGCGGTGATCGAGGACGTGTTTGCGCGGCACATAGCCGGAGAAAACCCGGAGAACGTCGAGCTGATGTTCCGGCGCGCCTATTCCTCCGGTTTCACGCAACGCCCGGATCTGACCGTCATGGGGGCGTTTTCGGGGCTGGAGATTGCCTGCTGGGATATCCTCGGCAAGGCGCGGGAGCGCCCGGTCCATGCCTTGCTGGGCGGGAAGATGAACGAGGGCCTGCGCGCCTATACTTATCTTTATCCGCTGCCGCATCATGACACCGAGGTGTTCTGGACCTCACCCGAGATGGCTGCCGAAGCGGCGGCTGATTGTGTCGCGCGCGGGTTCACGGCGGTGAAGTTCGACCCGGCCGGGCCCTATACGATCCGCGGCGGGCATATGCCGGGCATGGCGGATATTGCCCAATCGGTGGCGTTTTGCGCCGCGATCCGCGACGCGGTGGGCGACAGGGCGGATCTGCTGTTTGGCACCCATGGTCAGTTCAGCACCGCCGGGGCGATCCGGCTTGGGCAGGCGTTGGAGCGGTTCTCGCCGCTGTGGTTCGAAGAGCCGGTGCCGCCGGATTGCATGGCGGAAATGGCAAAGGTGGCGGGCGCGGTGCGGATCCCGGTGGCCACTGGCGAGCGTCTGAGCACCAAGGCGGAGTTTGCGCCGGTGCTGCGCGCCGGGGCGGCGCGCATCCTGCAACCGGCGCTGGGGCGTGCGGGCGGGATCTGGGAGGGCAAGAAGATCGCCACATTGGCGGAGGTCTATAACGCACAGGTGGCGCCCCATCTTTATGCCGGGCCGGTGGAATGGGCGGCGAATGTTCAGCTTGGGCTGTCCCTGCCGAATATCCTGATGGTCGAGACGATCGAGACCGATTTTCATGACCGGCTGATCAGGGGCAGTATTCGGGTGGAGGAGGGTTTTGTCGCCGCGCCCGAGGCGCCGGGGCTGGGTATCGAGGTCGATGAGGATCTGGCGCGGGCGCATCCCTATCGGGGCGATGGGCTGCATTTGCAGATGCAGGAGGCGCCCTGTGATTATGTCAAAGGCAACAGCTTTGCCGGGGGTGCGCCGCCACTGAAAGACTGAGCGGCGCGCGCGGCGAAATGTTTCACGCGCGAAACATTTCGCGTTAACAATGGCTTAAACAATTGGCGGGATCATCTGTCCGCAACCACAGTCTGACGCTGCGCGCCCAAGCCCTCGATCGCGCACTCAACGACATCGCCTCGCTTGAGGTAAAGGGGCGGCTTCATGCCCATGCCGACACCCGGGGGTGTGCCGGTGGAGATCACGTCGCCCGGATGAAGGGTCATCAACTGGCTGAGATGGGAGATGATCTGCGCGACGCTGAAGATCATCGTGCCGGTGTTGCCGCCTTGCCGGGTGATGCCATTGACGTTGCAGGAGAGGGCGAGCGCCTGCGGGTCCGGTATTTCGTCGGCGGTGACCAGCCAGGGGCCGATCGGGCCGAAGCTGTCGCAGCTTTTGCCCTTTGTCCATTGCCCGGTGAGGCCGGTCTGGAAATGCCGCTCGGAGACATCGTTGATCACGCAATAGCCCGCGACATGCGCCAGCGCACCGGCCTCATCAACGTATTTGCATGTGCGCCCGATCACCACACCAAGCTCGACCTCCCAATCGGTGGCTTCCGAACCGCGCGGCAGGATCAGGTCGTCCTGCGGGCCGCAGATCGCCGAATTGGCCTTGAGGAACAGGATCGGATGTTCGGGGATCGGCATGCCGGCTTCTTCGGCATGGTCGCGGTAATTGAGCCCGATGCAGAGGAACTTGCCGACATTGCCGACACAGGCACCGATGCGCTGTCCCTCGGGCAGCAGCGGCAGCGTTTCGGGGTCGATCCCGGCAATCAGGCTGAGACTGGCTTCGGTGAGGGCAGCGCCGTCGATGTCGGACAGCTGCCCGCCGAGATCGCGCCACTGCCCGTTCGCGTCCATGATCGCAGGACGTTCCCGCCCCGCCGCGCCGATCCGTGCCAGTTTCATTGCTTCCTCCCCCTGCTTCCGTGACGCCATGCAGCACGGAAATCCGGGCGCTGGAAAGACCGCGACCGCGGCCTGCGGCACTATTGCGCAGGCTGTGGCTTTCCTGTGTCGAGCAGCTCCCGCGCGGCTTGCACGACCCCCTCCCGCGAGGGCAGGGTCGCGGCATAGGCCGGGCCGGTGGCGATGAAGCTGTCCTCGGCGGTGAGGCGCGCAGACCGCTGTACGCCCTGCTCGGCCATCAGTGCCATCAGCGCCTCGGCCTGACCGCCGCTGCGACGGCATTCATCGACGATCAGAACCGGGCGCTCCCCGATGGCGGCGATCAGCGCCTCCTGCGGCAGGGGCGCGAGCCAGCGCAGGTCGATCACCCGGGCATCGACGCCCTGCCCGGCCAGATCATGCCGGGCCTGACGGCTGAGGTAATGGCCGTTGCCATAGGTCACGATCGCCAGATCATTGCCGTCGCCATGCACCCCGACCTCTCCCAACCCGATGCGCCTGTCCGGCGCCGGGTAGTTTCGCATCCAGGCGCCATCGCCGGGTTCGAGCAGATCGCGCATCGGGTAGAGCGCGATCGGCTCGACGAAGACCACGACCCGCTGCTCCTCGCGCGCCAGACGATGCGCCTCGCGCAGCATCAGCGCGGCTTCATCGCCCGAGGACGGGCAGGCGATGATCAGGCCGGGAATATCGCGCAAGACCGCGAGGGAATTGTCATTGTGAAAATGCCCGCCAAAACCCTTCTGATAGCCGAGCCCGGCGATGCGCAGCACCATCGGGTTGCTCCATTGACCGTTGGAGAAGAACGGCAGGGTCGCCGCCTCGCCGCGCAGCTGGTCTTCGGCATTGTGCAGATAGGCGAGAAACTGGATCTCCGGCATCGGGATGAAGCCATTATGGGCCATGCCGATGGCGAGGCCGAGAATACTCTGCTCGTCGAGCAGGGTGTCGATCACCCGGGCCGGGCCGAAACGTTGGTGCAGTTTCTGGGTGACGCCATAGACGCCGCCCTTGCGGCCCACATCCTCGCCCATCAGCAGGGTCTCGGGATGGGTGAGCATCAAGTCATGCAGCGCCCAGTTGATCAGCCGGGACATCGGCTGGGGAGCCTCGATCTGCGCCATGTCGCTGCCGAAGGCCTCGGCACGGGCTTCGGCGCTTGGGCCGTTGCTGGGCGCGCAGGGGCGCGGCGGCGGGATAAGGCTCGCCATGACATCGGCGGCACTGGCGAGGCGCGGCCGCTTGACGACTCGCTCCGCCTCGGCCGCGACCGCTTCACGGGTCTGCTCGTAGATCGCCAGCGCTTCATCGGCGGTAGCGGCGCCGCTCTCGTCCAGCAGCCGGGCGGAATGCAGCAGCGGATCATTGGCCTCGTCCGCCTCGACCTCGGCGCGCGGCAGGTAGGACGTGGCCACATCGGCGCCGGCGTGACCATAGAGCCGGACAGTGCGCAAGTGCAGAAACGCAGGCTTGCGGTGAATGCGGACATAATCGGCCGCGGCCTTGGCGGCACTATACGCGGCGTGCAGATCGAGCCCGTCGCCCTCGAAATACCGCAGGCCGGGACGGTGCCGCATCGACGCCTTGATCCAGCCGACCGGGGTCTTGGTGGAAATGCCGATGCCGTTGTCCTCGCACACGAAAAGCAGGGGCAGCGGCACGCCCTGCACCGCGGTCCAGCAGGCCGTGTTGATCGCACCCTGAGCGGTCGAGTGATTGGCCGACGCGTCGCCGAAGGAACACATGGCAATGGCATCGCGCGGCAGGATCGCGTGCTCGGGCCGGTTGCGCCGCGCCAGCCCGATGCTGTGGGCCGCGCCCAGCGCCTTGGGCAGATGGCTGGCGATGGTCGAGGTCTGCGGCGGGATCATCAGCGCGCGGCTGCCGAGCACCTTGTGGCGCCCGCCGCTGGTCGGATCCTCCGCTGAACAGGCAAAGCTGAGCAGCATGTCGCGCAGCATGTCCTGCCCGCCGAGCTGATCGGCGCGGGCAATCTGGAAAGCCGCGTCGCGGTAATGCAGAAATGCGATGTCATCGGGGCGCAGCGCGTGGGCCACGGCTGCCATGCCCTCATGGCCGCTGGAGCCGATGGTGTAAAACCCCTGCCCCTGTTTCTGCATCACCCGGCTCTGCAGATCGAGCGCGCGGCTCAGAACCTGGGCGCGGTAGAGGCTGAGCAGGTCCTCGGGCGCAAGCGACGCGGCAGCCCCTCCTGAAACGGGGAAATCCCGCGCGGCAACCCGGCGCAGGAAATTGTCATGAACGATGGCGACGCGGTCCATATCGACCTTCCACTGGTAAGAGATCATTGCCTCCGGCGGAGGTATCTGAGACCCGAAGAAGCAGCTGTCTTCTCTTGGCCCGAAATACCTTCGGGGGAGTGCGAGGGGGTGGAAAACCCCCTCGTTCCGAAATCAGAAAAACGCCTGGAGTCCGGTTTGGGCGCGCCCCAGGATCAGCGCATGCACGTCATGGGTGCCCTCATAGGTGTTCACCGTTTCGAGGTTCATCATGTGCCGGATCACCTGGAATTCACCCGAGATTCCGTTGCCGCCATGCATGTCGCGGGACATGCGCGCGATGTCGAGCGCCTTGCCGCAATTGTTGCGTTTGACGATGGAGATCATCTCCGGCGCGGCATTGGCGGCATCCATCAGGCGACCGACCTGCAGCGAGGCCTGCAGGCCGAGCGTGATTTCGGTCTGCATGTCGGCGAGCTTCTTCTGGAACAGCTGGGTCTGGGCCAGCGGCTTGTTGAATTGTTTGCGGTCAAGCCCGTATTGGCGGGCGGCATGCCAGCAGAATTCAGCGGCGCCCAGCGCACCCCAGCTGATCCCGTAGCGGGCCCGGTTGAGGCAGCCGAACGGGCCCTTGAGGCCCTGAACATGCGGCAGCAGCGCCTCCTCGCCGACTTCGACGCCATCCATCACGATCTCGCCGGTGATCGAGGCGCGCAGGGAGAGCTTGTTACCGATCTTCGGGGCGGAGAGGCCTTTCATGCCCTTTTCAAGCACGAAGCCGCGGATCTTCCCGTCATGCGCGTCGGATTTCGCCCAGACCACGAAGACATCGGCGATCGGCGCGTTGGAGATCCACATTTTCGAGCCGGTGATCTTGTAGCCGTTCGCCGTCTTCACCGAGCGGGTTTTCATGCCCGCCGGGTCGGAACCCGCGTCGGGCTCGGTCAGGCCGAAACAGCCGATCCATTCGCCCGAGCAGAGTTTGGGCAGGTATTTCTCACGCTGCGCTTCGGAGCCATAGGCATAGATCGGATAGATCACCAGGCTGGATTGCACCGACATCATCGAGCGATAGCCGCTGTCGACTCGTTCGACCTCGCGCGCGACGAGGCCGTAGGAGACATAATTGCCGCCGAGCCCGCCATATTGTTCCGGCAGGGTGACGCCGAGCAGGCCCATGTCGCCCATTTCGCGGAAGATCCCCGCGTCGGTCTCTTCGTTGGCATAGGCGTCGATCACCCGCGGCTGCAGCTTCTCCTGCGCATAGGCGCGGGCGCTGTCCTGGATCATCCGCTCGTCTTCGCTGAGCTGGTCGGCCAGGCGGAACGGGTCGCTCCAGTCGAAATTGCCCAGGTCGGGCGCGTCCTTGGCTTTCAGGACCGGGGTTTCGGCGTTCATGGCATTTCCTTTCAAAGGCTGCATTTGGCGCGGAGTATTGCAAATCGGGAAGCGGAACTCTATCGCTGCTTTATTCTGTCTGCATGAGAAAAACTCATATGATCGCGCCGCGCCGCTTCCTGCCCTCGATCTCCGCCCTGCTCGCTTTCGAGGCAGTGGCGCGGCTTGGTTCGGCGACCCGGGCGGCGCAGGAATTGTCCCTGACCCAGAGCGCCATCAGCCGACAATTGAAGACGCTGGAGGAGCAGCTCGGGGTGACCTTGCTCGACCGACAGGGGCGGCAATTGGTGTTGACCGAGGCCGGGCAGGAATATGTGCTGCGGGTGCGTGACATCCTGCATCGGCTGGCTCAGGCGTCCCTCGGGGCGCGCAGCGACCGGTCGGGTGGCGCGCTCAATCTCGCGATCCTGCCGGCCTTCGGAATGCATTGGCTGGCGCCGCGGTTGCGCGGCTTTGCCCGGGCGCATCCCGAAGTCACGGTCAATCTCTCGACCCGGCTGCAGCCCTTTCCGTTCCAGGGCAGCCCTTTCGACGCGGCAATCCATTTTGGTCATGAGGATTGGCCCGGCGTGTGCTACCTGCCGCTGATGCCCGAGCGGGTGGTGCCGGTCTGTGCGCCGGATCTGCTGGCGGCGCCCTTGCAGGACCCGGCCGAGATGCTGCGCCATCCGCTGTTGCATCTGGAGACCCGGCCGCGCGGCTGGGCGCGCTGGCTTTCGGCGCTCGGGGTGGATCAGGAACCGCCGCCGGGGATGATGTTCGATCAGTTCTCGACCATGGCGCAGGCCGCGATCCACGGGCTGGGTGTGGCGCTGCTGCCGACGTTTTTCGCACGACCCTATCTGTCGGACGGGCAGCTGATCCTCGCCTCGCCGCAGACCACGCAGAGCATCGGCAGCTATTACCTGGTCTGGCCCGAGGACCGGAACGAGCCCGCAGCGCTGGCCTCGTTCCGGGATTGGCTGAAGGCGCAGACGATGCAGACCGCGAGTGGCGGGGGCAGCTGACGCGGCGCGCCAAACTTGCGCCGCAATCGGTGATTATGAACGTCGGATATTACCGGCTGAGCCCGCTACGGAGGAATATTCACATGACGTTTGCATCGCATCGGGGACTTGCTGTCCTGGCTGTCACGGCCACAGTTTTCGGCGCCGGAGCCGGATTTGCCGCGGATCACGAGGTGCTGATCACCGAGGGTGCCTATTTCCCCTCGCTGACCTATGCGCAACCCGGCGACCGGCTGATCTTCATCAACAGCAGCGATGCGGCGCAGACGGTGACCGGGGCAGAAGAATCATGGAGCTCGGGACCGATCCCGATCGACGGAAGCTTCGTGCTGGATCTGGCCGAAGAGATACCGCAGGGTTTCAGCGGTCCGGGACTGGAGGACGGCGAGATGCTGGAGGGCAGTTTCACCTTCGAGCCTGCACCGACCACCGACGGCTAAAGCCCGGGTCTTTCCTCAGGCGGCAAGCGGCGCGATCAGCTCCGGACCGTCGGCGCGGTTGGAATTGACCCTGCGATCGACCCGGTGCCAATGCAGCAGTTCCGGCGCAGCCGCGCGCATCAGGGGCGCGGCGCCCTTACCTTCCTCGCCGAGCCAGAGCGGGACGTCCTCGCTTTCGACAATCACCGGCATGCGATGATGAATCGCCTGCATCGGCGCATTGGCAGCGGTGGTGATGACCGCGCAGCTGGTGGTCAGGTTGCTTTCGCTGTCGCGCCATTCCTGCCAAAGCGCGGCAAAGGCCAGCGGCGCGCCGTCGCGGCGGGTGATGTACCATGGGTCGCGCCCGCCCTCGCCGTCTTTTGTCCATTCGAAAAAGCCGCTGGCCAGCACCAGCGCCCGGCGGTTACGCACCGCGTCGCGGAAGGCCGGTTTCTCCGCCACGGTTTCGGCGCGGGCATTGATCAACAGCGGTCCATCGCCAGGCTTTCTGTACCAGCGTGGGATCAATCCCCAGCGCATGCCCCGCAGCTGCCGTCCGCCGTCCGGTTTGGAGGCGATCACATGAACATCGTAGGTCGGGCAGACATTGAAATTGGGCACCGACGGCAGGTTATTGGCCGGAGCGGCGCCGAAGAGCTGTGCCATGGCATCGGGCGGCAGGGTAATTGCCATTCGTCCACACATGTTGCCCCCTTTCATGCGCTGAGCATTCCACATGATAGGACGCTCGACGGGATCGGCAAAGCTTCTCTGCGCAGCTTTCCCTTATGCGTGAAATTCCGGTTCGAGGGCAGCGCAAAACTGCCGCCGATGCGGAGGGCGTTGAGCGCCGAGTTCCCACCGGCTCCGGTTTCTGGCACAGAGTGGTCAGCCTTGATGGTTTGTTAGTGAGGATCCGCCATGCTTCGTCAATTCCTGCCGATCAGCGCCCTGCTGCTCGGCTCGGCCTTTCTGCTGTTTGGCGGCGGGATAAACGCGCTGATCCTGCCGGTGCGCGGTTCTGCCGAAGGGTTCTCGGCGCTGTCTCTCGGGCTGTTGGGAACCGGCTGGGCGGTCGGGTACGTGTCGGGCTGTATCATGACCGCGCCGTTGGTGGCGCGGGTCGGGCATGTACGGGCGTTCGGGGCGATGGCGGCGATCGCGGCGATCTCGATCCTGTTCAGCGCCATCATGATCACGCCATGGGCCTGGATCCTGCTGCGCGGCATCTGCGGTTTCTGCTTTGCCGGGACGGCAATGGTTGTCGAGAGCTGGCTCAGCGATCAGGTCGCGCCGGCCAGTCGGGGCCGGGTTTTCGGGGTCTATACGATGGTCAACCTCGCGGCGACCACCGCGGGGCAGATGATGCTGACGCTGGGCGACCCGAACGGGTTTGTGTTTTTCGCATGGGCGGCAATCTTCTATTGCCTGGCGCTGGTGCCGACGGCGATCAGTTCGTCGAGCACGCCGGTGCCGCTGGCCTCGGTCAAGCTGAACCTGCGCAGTTTGTGGCGCAATTCGCCGGTGGCGGTGTTCGCGGTGTTCTGGGTCGGGGTTTCGAACGCCTCTTTCGCCACGCTGGCGGCGGTTTATGCCGAACGGGTCGGCCTGATCCTCGCGGCGGTGGCGGTCTTTACCTCGGTGCCGATCCTCGCAGGCGCGCTGATGCAGATCCCGGTCGGGCTGATGTCGGACAAGATGGACCGGCGCTTTGTGCTGGTCGGCGTCGCCGTTCTGGCCCTGGCGGCTGACCTCGGCTTTCTGTTGCTGGCACCTGAGGGGCGGATGCTGAACCTTGTATTGGCAGCGCTGCTCGGGGGGTCGATCTATGCGATGTATCCGCTGATCGTGGCCCATGCCAATGACCACGCCGAGCCGGGAAGTTCGATCCAGATTTCAGGGGGCTTGCTGTTGACCTATGGGGTCGGGTCGATCATCGGGCCGCTTCTGGCGGGTTATGCGATGGCGGAGGTCGGGCTCAGGGCGCTTTATCTGGTGACCGCCTTTTCGCATCTGTCGGTGATCCTCTACACGATCTGGCGGATCTCGCGCCGGGTGGCGGTGGCCGAAGCGGAGAAGACCAGTTTCCAGCCCGCCACTGCCGGACGCACCTCGACGTTGCAGACGATGCCGTTGGGGCATGTCGAGGATGAGACTGAGCTGGCGCCGAAAGCGGTCTGACTACCCGTCCCCGTTCGGTGGCGGAGACGGGGGTGTTGACCGCGCGGTGTCAGGCCCTCCGACGCCATTTGGGCAGGCGGATGCAGGCGGTAGTGCCCTCGGGGCCGGTGATGACCTCGAATTCGCCGCCGTGCAGCTCGACCAGGCGTCGGGTCAGGGGCAGCCCGAGACCCAGCCCGCCGCGCGAGCCGCGTTGCGACATGTCTCCGCCGACGATGAAGGGTTTGTAGAGCTCTGCAAGATCGACGTGATTATCGAGCTGCCCGTCATCGGTTACCCGGATCTCGATATTGCCGTTGTCATCATAGGCAAAGGCGACGCCGAGGCTTTGGCCGCCGTGCAGGACCGAGTTCATCAGCAGCGAGGTGATGCAGATCTTGATATGTTCCTGGTCCACCAGCAGCGGCAGCTGCACGTTGCAGACCGGGGCGACGAAGGTCTTTCCCGCCTCGCTGATCGCCATCGCGTGATCCTGATGCAGCCCTGCGATCAGCGGCGCGAGATCGGTGACTTCTTCGTTCAGATGCAGCTCACCGGTACGCACGTCGCTGAACTTCAGGATCGCGTTGATCAGCTTGGACAGGTGGTCGCTGGACTTGAGCGCGCTGTTGGCGAGCTTCTTGTTGGTTTCGTCCTTCAGCCGGGCCTCGAGCATCCGCACCGAACCGTGGATGATGGTCAGCGGGGTGCGCAGCTCGTGACCGACCAGGGTCAGGAAGGTTTCCTGCGCGGTGGTGTCGCGCGGCGCGGCGGGCTGGGAAGGCGCCTTTTCAAGGGCGGCGACAATGGCGCGGCCGAGTTCTTCGAGCGTGGCCAGTTCCTTCGGCGTGGGCCTTTCATGAGGGACGAAATCGAGCACGCAGAGCGAGCCGAAACGGAAACCCGAGGACAGGATCAGCGGCACACCGGCATAGAAACGCGCCTGCGGTCCGCCTTCGGCCACCATCGGATGCTCGCGGAATTTCGCGTCCTGGCTGAGATCGGGCACCACCATCGGCATCCCGGTCATGATCGTATGGGTGCAGAAGGAATTGTTCTTGGGCATCTCCTCGAGCTCTATGCCGACCACCGACTTGTACCATTGGGTGTTTTCCTCGACGACGCTGATATGGGCGATCGGGCAGTCGAGCAGCCGCGCCGCGGCGGTACAGATCGCGTCGAACAATGTTTCGTTGTCGCGGGTCAGCCCCGGTACATTCTGCACCGCGGTGACGCGGGAATCTTCGTTGAAGGGGACCGGGTAGGTTCTCATGCTGCTGCCTCTTTGGACCAATCGAACTTCATCAATTACTTTACTGAAATTTGAGTAATTAAGGAGTGGGGCAGGATTTGGGCAGCATTGCGCGGCTTTCGGGTCCGGGCAAAAAAGACACGGACCGGCACATCGGCAAGGGTGAAAAGGAGCGCGCCGCGATTGCCGCACGCTCCCGCCGCCGGATCAGGGAAGAGAGATTTCCCCGGTGACGGTGTTGGTCTGGCTGCCGCTGCTCTGGTCGGTGGCGACTGAATAGCTGCCGCCGCCGGAGCCGCCTTCGTATTTGCCGGAGCCGCCGGTCAGCTCCCAGCTCCCGGCATTGGCGCCATCCTCTGTCATGCTCTCCGCCGTCCAGCTGAGCACCGCCATGTCCCCGGTTTGATCGGTATAGAGACAACGGCCGCCGCCGGAGAGGCTGCCATCGACGATTTCCATTGCCCCGAAGCAGGGACCCGTGGCGCCGTTCAGCGGGTTGTTCTCGTCCTCTGCCTCGATGCTGGTATATTCGCTTTGCGCCGAGATGAGCATATGGCCCTCGGCGACCTCATGCGTGGTCGCGCTGCTCTGCGCCTTGCCGGTGCCATTCATCGAATAGCTTTCCGCAGCAAGTGCCGCGGGCAGGGTCAGGGCAATGATAACGGAAAAAGGAGCAATCATTCTCATCATATGTCCTCCGTAAGTGAAATGCGCGCCGGACGGCGCCGGGCGCAGCATAACACTCCGCAGGTCATTCCCAAAATCCCCCGCCCCACGGTTGCAGGGCGGCGCAGAGCGCACGCAGATCGCGCCGCGCCCCTATTTCGCCGTGATGCGCCCGTCGGTATAGGGCAGATAGGGCGCGTTCTTAATCAGGTATTCAGCCAGCACATCCGCCACGTCAGGGCCGAAATCATAGGCATTTTCGGCGGATTTGAACATCTCGTAGCCATCGCCGCCATTGCGCACGTAATTGTTCGAGACCACACCGTAGCTCGCGCTCGGGTCGAGCGGTGCGTCGCCCACCATCACCTCGCTGATACGGCTGCCGACCGGCTGGCTGGCGTCAAAAGCATAGCTCAGCCCCGCCACCTGCGGGAATCGGCCCGCGACCTCCTCGATCTGCGACACGCCGTTTTCCAACGCTGCGAGCAGGGTCTCACCGCTGACCTCGAAGGTCGAGAGCGTGTTCTGGAACGGGAGCACCGTCAGCACTTCGCCCATGGTCACCTCGCCCGCGTCGATGCTGGCGCGGATGCCGCCGCTGTTCTGGAAGGCGACGTCGATGCCTTGATCGGCAACACGTGCCAGCATCGCATCGGCAATGGCGTTGCCCATGGCGCATTCCTGCACCCGGCATGTGTCGCGCTCGCCGTTGATCGCCTCGGTTGTCTGGGCCACGATTTTGTTGCGTATCTCGTCAAGCGGTTTGGCCGCATCCGCGATGCGCCCGACGGTTTCCTCGTCCTCGACCATGACGGCATCAAGGATCAGCGGTTCGCCCTCGGCCCGGATCACCTTGCCCGCGTCATCGAAGGTGACGTTGAGCTCCCCGAGGAACTTGCCATAGGCATAGGCCTGCACGATCGCGGTGTCGCCGACCATCGTCGGATAGGGGCCCTCGGCTCCCTCGTCCCTGTTCGACAGGAGCGTGTTGGAATGGCCACCCACGATCACGTCAACGCCGGTGGTCTCGGCCGCCACGCGCTGATCGACGCCATAGCCGGAATGGCTGAGCACGATGATCTTGTTGACCCCCGCCTCGGTGAGCTTGTCGACCTCGCCCTGCACTGCTGCGACCGGATCGGTGAAGGTGATCTTGTCACCGGGGCTGGCAAGTTCGTGGGTATCCTGCGGCGTGAGGCCGATCAGGCCGATCTTCTCCCCTGCCCGTTCGATCACCGTGGATTTGGAGATCTTCTCGGCCAGCAGCGGCTCGCCGGAGACATCGGCATTGGACATGAGGATCGGGAAATTCAGGGCGTCGATGAAGCCGCGCAGCACTTCCGGGCCGTCATCGAATTCGTGGTTGCCCACGGTCATCGCGTCATAGCCCATCTTGTTCATCATCTCGGCGGCCAGCGCGCCCCTGTAATGGGTGTAGAACAGGGTGCCCTGAAACTGATCGCCACCATCGACAAGTATCGCGTTGTCGCTGCGCGCGCGAGCCTCGTTGATCGCCGTGACCAGCCGCGCCGAGCCGCCGAAGCATTTGCCCTCGCCGTTGTCCTCGGGTGAGCAGGGGCCGTCATATTTGCTGATCGGCTCGAAACGGGCGTGGAAGTCGTTGGTGTGCAGGATCGTCAGATCATACTCGGCGGCGGCCATGCCGCTGGTCAGGGCCAGCGCCGCGACACTCGTCAGGAATCGTTTCATCGTTCTTCCCCTGTTGATGGTGATGGCGGCATCGTGGCTTGCAGGTGCAATCGAGTCAAAACATCCCTGCGCGGCTGACCCTGCGGCAGGTGTCGGGCCTTGACCGGGGCGTGCGCTGAGGGCATCAGACGCGCATGTTGATATACAAGATATTCCACGCCGATGAATGGCGCGATCTGCGCGAGCACGGCGAGACTGCCGGGGCGCCGGTCGATCTCGCCGATGGTTACGTGCATTTCTCCACTTCCGAACAGGTTGCGGAGACTGCGGCCAAGCATTTTGCCGGGCAGGATGATCTCTTCCTGCTGGCGGTGAAGACCGATGATCTGGGCGCGGATCTGCGCTGGGAGACATCGCGCAACGATGCGCTGTTTCCGCATCTCTACCGCAAGTTGCGGCTGAGCGATGTGCATTGGGCACAGCCCTTGCCGTTGCAGAATGGCGCCCATGTGTTCCCTGCCGGTTTCGGAGATGCGGGAGAATGAACGCGTTTTTCGAGCGGATCGGTCTCGCGGCATTGCACCGGATCGACCCGGAAGCCGCGCACGGTCTGGCGCTGCGCGCCCTGCAAAGCGGTCTGGCACCGACGCCGGGGCCGGTGACATCCCCGCGCCTTGCCACCACTCTGGCCGGGCTGACGCTGGTCAATCCGGTCGGACTGGCCGCCGGGTTTGACAAGAACGCCACCGCAGTCGCGCCGCTGTCGCGCGCCGGGTTCGGCTTTATCGAGGTCGGAGCCGCGACGCCCCTGCCGCAGCCGGGCAACCCCAAGCCCCGGCTGTTCAGGCTGAGCGAGGATCGCGCCGCGATCAACCGGTTCGGGTTCAACAACGAGGGCGCGCAGGCGATTGTCGCGCGGTTGGCGCAGCGCAAGCCGGGTATCCCGGTGGGGCTGAACCTTGGCGCCAACAAGACCAGCGCCGACCGGGCCGCAGATTTTGCTCGCGTAATGGAAGCGGCGCGTACACATGTGGATTTCGCCACGGTCAATGTCTCCTCTCCCAATACCGAGAAGCTGCGCGATCTGCAGGGCAAGGCGGCGTTGGCCGGGTTGCTTGAAGGGGTGATGGCGGTGCGCGGCGATGTGCCGGTGTTCCTGAAGATCGCGCCGGATCTCAGCGAAGCGGAACTGGCCGAGATTGCCGAAGTGGCCGAGGAAGCGGGCGTTGCCGCGATCATCGCCACTAACACGACGCTGGATCGCGACGGTCTGCGCAGCGTTCACGCCGGAGAGGCCGGGGGCCTGTCGGGCGCACCGCTGTTCGAGAAATCGACACGGGTGCTTGCGCGGCTCTCGACCTTGACGCAGATCCCGCTGGTCGGGGTTGGCGGCGTTGCCAGTGCCGAGCAGGCCTATGCCAAGATCTGCGCGGGAGCTTCGGCGCTGCAACTTTACACGGCGCTGGTCTATGGCGGCGTGTCGCTGGCGGTAGAGATCGCGTACGGGCTCGATAGGCTGCTTGAGCGGGACGGTTTTACCCATGTCGCACAGGCGGTGGGCAGCCGCCGGGAGGAATGGCTTTGATAACCCTTTGGCACAATCCGCGCTGTTCGAAGTCGCGACAGACGCTCGCGTTGCTTGATGCCGCGGGCGCGGAGGTCACGCTGCGGCGCTATCTGGAGGATGCACCCAGCCTGACGGAGCTGCGCGCGGCGCAGGAGGCGCTCGATCTGCCGGTAATCGCGATGATGCGGCAGGGCGAGGCGCGGTTCCGGGAGCTGGGGCTGTCTGCCACGAGCAATGAGGATGCGCTGCTTCGCGCGATGGCGGAAAACCCGTCGCTGATCGAGCGGCCCATCGCCTTTCGCGACGGGCGCGCCGTGATCGGCCGACCGCCGGAAGCGGTGAACGCGCTGTTCTAAGCGGCTGTGCTAGGCCGCCGTCGCCTCGAGCGCAGGATAGCGCAGGCCGAGCGTGATGCCGCGGATCACGAAGGAAATCAGCAGCGCCAGCCAGAGTCCGTGATTGCCCAGCAGCGGCAGCAATAGTGCCGCCGAAGCGCAGTAGACCCCGAAAGAGATTGCCATCATGTTGCGCATGTCGCGCGAACGGGTGGCCCCGATGAAAATGCCGTCGAGCATCCAGGCCGCGCAGCCCGCAAGCGGCGCCGCGACCATGTAGGGCAGATACTGCCGCGCCTCGCTGCGCACATCGGCGGCGCTGGTCATCAGATCGATGATCGAGCCACCCGCGGCGGCGAAAGCAAAGGTCATCAATACGCAGATCACCAGACCCCAGCCTGAGGTCAGCAAGGCCCCGCGCCTCAGCATCTCGCGCTGCCGCGCCCCAAGCGCCCTGCCGACCAGCGCCTCGGCGGCGAAGGCAAAACCATCGAGCGCGAAGGCGGTGATCATCAGGAATTGCAGCAGCACCTGATTGGCCGCCAAGGTCACGTCGCCCTGCCCGGCGCCGAGGAACAGGAAGGAGACGAACATCGCCTCGAGCAGCATCGAACGGATGAGGATATCGCCGTTCAGCCGCAGCATATGCAGCCAGCGTAGCCGGTCGAAGACCCGGGCGCGGTCGCGCCAGCCCGGCATGGCAAAGACACCGCGGCAGAACCACAGCCCGAGTGCCGCGCCGCTCCATTCCGCCATGAAGGTCGCGATCGCCACTCCTTCAACGCCCCAGCCGAGGCCGAGCACGAACCACAGGTCGAGCAGGATGTTGAGCCCGTTCATCCACACCTGGATGACCAGCACCGCGCGGGTGCGTTCCTGCGCGATCAGCCAACCGGTGATCGCATAGAGCGAGATTGCCGCCGGTGCCGACCAGATGCGGATCGTCATGTAGCCCCGCGCCAGTCTTTCGACTTCTGGCGAGCCGGGCGAAACCGTGAAGGCGGCCCAGAACAGCGGGATCTGCAACATCAGCAGCGCCAGCCCCGCCCCGGCCCCGATCAGCAGCCCCCTGCTCAGCAGTGCGGCGACCTCGGCCTGATCACCGGTGCCGCTGGCCTGGGCGGTCAGCCCGACCGTACCCATCCGCAGGAAGCCGAAAATCCAGTAGAGCGCTGAAAGGATGATGGCACCGAGCCCGACCGCACCGATGGGCGCGGCTTCGCCGATCTGTCCGACTACCCCGGTATCGACCGCCCCGAGGATCGGCACCGTGGCGTTGGAGATCACGATCGGCAGCGCGATGTTGAGCACCCGGCGGTGGGTGACCACTTGATCAGGGGCGAGCCGGCCGCGCGCCAGCGCCTTCACCTCGGCCTCCGGAAGCGGTTCGGCCATGGTGCTCAGCCCTGAGGCGGCGGCATCAGGAAATGCCCGGTGGCCTGGGCGAAGATGCGGTTGCGGTTGTCCTGCCAGCCCTCCACATGCACGGAGGCATAGCGCCGCCCGGAACGGTTGATCCGCGCCCGGGCATAGGCATCGCGCGGCAGGCCGGAGCGCAGGTAATCAACGGTGAAATCAATGGTCTTGGGCAGGCGTGGCAGATGGTCGGGCGTCAGGTCTTCGATATCGAGCGCACCGCTTTCCATGTCCTCCCAGATGAAGCTCCAGTTCAACGTGATGATCGCGGTGATCTCCAGAAAGGCCGCCGTCGCGCCGCCATGCAGGGCGGGCAGGATCGGATTGCCGATCAGGCTCTCGTCAAAGGGCATGAGCGCCGTCAGCTCATCGCCCCGCCGTTCGAACTGGATCCCGAGAAACCGAATATAGGGCACGCCTTCGACCAGCGCGCGCAGCACCCCGTCGCGACGCTGCTTGACCACCTGGACCGGCTCGGGTTTGCGGAATTCGGTCATTTGTGGCCCTCCACCATGAATGTGCCGGTCGCGGTGGCGACCGGATTGTCGCTGTCGTCGTCACAGGCGGTGGCGCGCACGAAGGCGACCGAGCGGGTGACATGATAGCAGGTGGCCTTGGTCCTGATTGCCTGACCCGGCGTTGCGGCGCGTAGATATTCGATGCGCAGATCCATCGTCGCGGTGGAGCTGGGGCTTGTGGGATGGCTCATCACCGCCGCGCCGCAGGTCGTGTCCATCAGCGCCGAAACCGCACCGCCATGGATCACCCCGGTCTGGGGATCGCCGACGAAACGTGCATCATAGGGCATGGAGATCACCGCCATCCCGTCTTCGAGCTCTTCCAGGGTCATTCCCAGCGCCTCGGAATGGGGCAGCGCCTGGATGAACTGCCGGGCCATGCGGACCTTGTCTGACATCTGTTGAAAGCTCCTTGATCGGCGGGTTTTCTCCTTATCACGGGCCTTTGCGCAAAGGGCAAGGGTGGCCATTGCATCGATACACGCTTGATCATAGCCTGTGGCGCGAGGAGATCCCCATGTCCGAAAATCGCCTGAACTTCAAAGAAATGTGCGCCACCTTCGACGTGACCCCGCGCACCCTGCGCTATTACGAATATATCGAGCTGTTGCAGCCCGACAAGGAGGGCCGCGCCCGCTTCTACGGGCCCCGCGAACGGGCCCGGATGAAGCTGATCCTGCGCGGCCGCAAGTTCGGCTTCGCGCTAGAAGACATCCGGCAATGGCTGCTGATCTACGAGAAGGAAGGCACGCAGGCGCAGCGCCGGGCGTGGATCGAGCTTGCGGACGGACAGCTCGTCGAACTGGCAGAACAGAAACGCCAGCTCGAGGAGGCAATGACCGAATTGCGCAAGCTGCGCGACGAGACCGCCGAGGCGATGGGACAGACCGCCGACTGAAAAGCCGCTTTCGCGCCACCGGCGAGGAAACTCCGTGTCCGGTGTTTCACCCTGCCCCCTGTCCCCCCGCGTTTTGCAGGGAGTTGACAACGCCGCGGCGAAAATCGCTCCCGCAAGGGTATCCCCCTCGTTTGCAGCACCTTTTCCGCCTTGACCTGATCGTGCGCAGCGTCAACTTCGGAAGTGACGTTACGTATCGCTTACGTCAACTCGCACCCCTGTTCTATTGCTGAGGTCAGAACCCATTTCCCGGGGGAACCGACAATGCGAAAGGCATGAGATGATCAGCGAAACCATGACAATTCGCCAGATGTGCGACACCTTTGAAGTCACTCCCCGCACCTTGCGTTTTTACGAAGCCAAGGAATTGCTCTCGCCCTTGCGCGAAGGGCAGAAACGCCTGTTCACCCGGCGCGACCGGGCGCGGCTGAAGCTGATCCTGCGCGGCAAGCGCTTCGGCTTTTCCCTGGAAGAAATCCGCCAGCTGCTCGATCTTTACGACCGCAGCGACGAACAGCAGACGCAATTGTCCCGCACCTATGAAATCGCCCGCGCGCGGCTCGCTGACATGGAACGACAGCGGGACGAGCTCAATACCGCGATCGATGACCTCAAGGGTCAGCTCAAATGGGCGGAAAAGATGATCTCCTCGTCCCAGCAACCACGCCGCGCGGCAGGCTAGGCTTCGCCAGAACCACCGCTTTGTCCGCCAATTGCCGCAGCATCCAGTTAATGAAAGCCTCGACATGCCCAGTTACACCGCACCCGTAGAAGATCTGCAATTCGTCCTGCACGATGTGCTGAAGGTCAGCGAGGCTCAGACGCCCGGCTATGACGAGCTCGAGGCCGATATTACCGCTGCGATCCTGGAGGAAGCGGGCAAGCTGACCTCCGAAGTGCTCGCGCCACTCAATGTCGTAGGTGACAAAGAAGGCTGTCGCCTGGAAAACGGCGTGGTGCATACGCCGAGCGGCTTCAAGGCGGCCTTTGAGCATGTCAAGGCAGGCGGCTGGCCCGGCCTTGACATGCCCGAGCAATATGGCGGGCAGAACATGCCCTACGTGATCGGCACCGCGGTGGGAGAGATGTTCTCGGCCGCCAATCAGGCCTTCACCATGTATCAGGGCCTGACCCACGGCGCGGCCTCCGCGATCCTCGCCCATGGCACGCAGGCGCAGAAGGACACCTACCTGCCCAAGATGGTGTCCTGCGACTGGACCGGCACCATGAACCTGACCGAACCGCATTGCGGCACCGACCTGGGGTTGATGCGCAGCAAGGCGGTCCCGCAGGAAGATGGCAGTTACAGGATCACCGGGCAGAAGATTTTCATCTCCTCGGGTGAACATGACATGGCCGAGAACATCATCCATCTGGTGCTGGCCAGGATCGAAGGCGGGCCGGAGGGGATCAAGGGCGTGTCGTTGTTCATCGTGCCGAAGTTCATGGTGAAGGAGGATGGCTCGCTGGGCGATCGCAACGGCGTGACTGTCGGCTCGATCGAGGAGAAGATGGGCATTCACGGCAATTCCACCTGCGTGATGAATTATGACGGCGCCACCGGCTTTCTGCTGGGACAGGAACACAAGGGCATGCGCGCCATGTTCACGATGATGAACGAGGCCCGTGTCGGGGTCGGCATGCAGGGGCTGGCGCAGGCCGATGTGGCCTATCAGAACGCGGTGAACTACGCCAAGGAACGCCTGCAGGGCCGCGCCGTGACCGGGGCGGAAAACCCCGATGGCCCGGCCGATCCGCTGATCGTGCATCCCGACATCCGCCGCGCGCTGATGGACCAGAAAAGCTTCACCGAGGGCGCGCGGGCCTTCATCCTCTGGGGGGCAACACTGATCGACGCGGCGCATCGCGGCGGTGATGACGCGGCGGACGGTCTGGTCTCGCTGCTGACCCCGGTGATAAAGGGTTTCCTCACCGATCAGGGCTATGACATGACGGTCAAGGCGCAGCAGATCTACGGCGGTCATGGCTATATCGAGGAATGGGGCATGTCGCAATTCACCCGCGACGCCCGGATCGCGATGATCTATGAGGGCGCCAACGGGGTGCAGGCGCTCGACCTTGTGGGCCGCAAACTGGCAGCCGACGGCGGCAAGCACGTGATGGCCTTCTTCGATCTGGTAAAGGGCTTCATCAAGGACAATGCCGGACAGGATCCCGAATTCGACGCTGACTTTCTGGAACCGCTGAAGGCAGCCAGCAAGGATCTGCAATCGGCGGGCATGTATTTCATGCAGAATGGCGTGAAGAACCCCAATAACGCGCTCGCCGGTTCGACCGATTTCATGCATATGTTCGGCCATGTCTGCCTCGGGCTGATGTGGGCCAGAATGGCGCTGGCATCGAAACAGGCCTTGGCGGCCGACAAGGGCGACCCGGATTTCCACCAGAGCAAACTCGCCACCGGGCGCTATTACATGGTGCGCCAGTTGCCTGCCACCGCGCTGCATCTCAATCGGATCTCGAGCGGCGCCGACACGGTGATGGCCCTGGACGCGGCAAACTTCTAGAACGGACGGGTGGGGACGCAGACTCCACCCTGTCCCCGAAGGAGAGACCATGCCCAAACGCTTCCGCCTGACCCGCCGCTTCCCTGTCGCCATGACCGAGGACGGCTACCGCCGGTTAAAGAAATTCGCCACCGAAGCCGGGCTCGATGAAGGCGAGGCGCTGTCCTTCCTCTTCGAGAATTTCAACAGCGTCATTAACGAGGAAAACCTGACCGCGCGACTGCGTCTGTTCAATTCCGAACTGGAAGACCGCAAACGCTGATCCCCGGGGAGGGAATAGGGATGGATATGATCATTGACAGAGGCGCAGGATTGGCGGGCCGAGGGAGCCTCCGGCGGAAGTATTTGCAAAAGGGTGAAATGCGGAAGACGTCCCAAACACCGGGCGGCTGCCATCAGGAACGGAACGCCTTCACCCTTTGCGGTCATCGGCTCTCCAGCCTGTACCGCGCCGACAGCTTAGGTGCGGCTGGATTAATAACGGGTAAAGCCATTCAGATTACAGCTTCACCCTTTGGCAAATACTCCACGGGGGTCCGGGGGTGTGAAACCCCCGGTCCGGCGGAAATGAAAGTGACAGGTCAATGACGATCGAACTCTATTGTTTCGGCGAATCCGGCAATGCCTACAAGGCCGCGCTGGCGCTGCAATTGTCGGGACTCGACTGGACTCCGATCAAGGTGGATTTCTTCGGCGGTGAAACGCGGGGCGCGGATTACCGCACGCAGATCAACAACATGGGTGAAGTTCCCGTGATGGTGGATGGCGATCTGCGGCTCAGCCAGTCCGGCGTCATACAGGATTACATCTCCGAGAAGACCGGCAAATTTGCCGGGGCGTCGCCGGAGGAGCGGCGCGAAGTGCTGCGCTGGGTCTTGTGGGACAATCACAAGCTCAGCTCCAACGCCGGAATGACCCGGTTCCTGATGAACTTTCTGCCCGAGGAGAAACGCCCGCAGGAGGTGATCACCTTCATGCAGGGGCGTCTCAAGTCGGCTTATGCAGTGCTCGATGCGCATCTGGCAGGGCGTGAATGGATCGTCGGGGATGCGCTCAGCAATGCTGATCTGAGCTGCTGCGGCTATCTCTATTATCCCGAACCTTTCGGCTTTGTCCGCAGCGACTGGCCCCATGTCGACGCCTGGCTCAATAGGCTTTCCGAGGTGCCGGGCTGGAAGCCCCCATACGAATTGATGCCCGGCTCGCCTGCCGACCGGGCCGCGACTTAACAGGAGAGAAGAGATGACCGACGCCTATATCTACGATGCCTTGCGCAGTCCGCGTGGGAAGGGGCGCAAGGATGGCGCCCTGCATGAGGTGACCTCGCTGCGGCTTTCGGCGCAGATGCTCAACGCGGTAAAGGAGCGCAATAATCTCGACGGCCATGCTGTTGAGGATGTGATCTGGGGCAATGTCACGCAGGTGGCCGAACAGGGCGGTTGTCTGGCGCGCTCGGCGGTACTGGCTTCGGGTCTCGATGAGCGCATCCCCGGTCTTGCGATCAACCGGTTCTGCGCTTCGGGGATGGAGGCAGTCAACCTTGCCGCCAACCAGATCCGCGGCGGCGCCGGTGATGGCTATATCGCCGGCGGGGTCGAGATGATGGGCCGGGTCGCGATGAGCAGCGACGGCGCGGCGATCGCCGTCGATCCGACGCTGGCAATGGAGAAGTATTTCGTTCCGCAGGGCATCTCCGCCGATATCATCGCCACCGAGTTCGGCTTTACCCGCGACGAGGCCGATCAGCTGGCCATGCAATCCCAGCAACGTGCCAAGCGGGCCTGGGACGAGGGGCGCTTTGACAGGTCGGTCATCACCGTGCGCGATCAGAACGGTCTGCCGATCCTCGCGCGAGACGAATACATGCGCCCCGAGACCGATATGCAATCCCTCGGCGGGCTCAACCCGGCGTTTCAGGCGATGGGCGAGGTGATGCCCGGTTTCGACAACATTGCCCTGATGAAATATCCGCATCTGGAGAAGATCAATCACATCCACCATGCCGGCAATTCTTCCGGCATCGTCGATGGTGCCGCGGCGGTATTGATCGGGAACAAGGAGTTCGGAGAGCGTCACGGCCTGAAGCCGCGCGCCCGTATCCGGGCGACCGCCAAGATCGGTACCGATCCGACCATCATGCTGACCGGCCCGGTGCCGGTGACCGAGAAGATCCTGCGCGACAATGGCATGAACATCTCCGACATCGACCTGTTCGAGGTCAACGAGGCCTTTGCCGCCGTGGTGCTGCGCTTCCTGCAGGCCTTTGATATCGATGACAGCCGCGTCAACGTCAACGGAGGCGGCATCGCCATGGGTCACCCGCTCGGCGCCACCGGAGCGATGATCATCGGCATCCTGCTCGACGAGCTGGAGCGGGCCGACAAGGAAGTTGGCCTCGCCACGCTGTGCATCGCCTCCGGCATGGGTGCCGCCACCATTATCGAGCGCGTCTGACCGCGGGGTAGGAGATAGATATGACCGATTTTACCATGAAGACCGACAGCGACGGCGTGGCGATCATCACCTGGGACGTGGCTGACAAGACCATGAACGTGATGTCCTTCGAAGGGCTGCGCGAGCTGGAGAGCCATATCGACGCCGCTCTGGCGGATGATTCCGTCAAGGGCATCGTGATCACCTCGGGCAAGGAGGGCTCCTTTGCCGGGGGGATGGATCTGAACCTGCTGGCCAAGATGAAGCAGGACGCGGGCGATGATCCGGCCAAGGGGCTCTTCGAGGGCACGATGGCGATGCATGCGTTGCTGCGCAAGATCGAGCGCGCCGGGATGGACCCGAAGACCCTGAAGGGCGGCAAGCCGATTGCCAGCGTGTTGCCGGGCACCGCCGCGGGCATCGGTTTCGAATTGCCGCTGGCCACGCACCGGATCTTTGCCGCCAATAACTCAAAGGCAAAGATCGGCCTTCCGGAAATCCTCGTCGGGATTTTTCCGGGTGCGGGCGGCACCACGCGGATGGTGCGCAAGCTCGGCGCCATGGCGGCTTCGCCGTTCCTGCTCGAGGGCAAGATGGTCAGCCCCGATGCGGCGTTGAAGGCCGGGATCATCGATGATGTTTCCGACAATCCGATGGCCGAGGCGCGCGACTGGGTGCTGAATGCCAAGGATGGCGATCTGGTCAAGCCCTGGGATCAGAAGGGCTACAAGATGCCCGGCGGCGCGCCCTATCATCCGGCGGGGTTCATGACCTTTGTCGGCGCCAACGCGATGGTCAACGGCAAGACCAAGGGCGTCTATCCGGCCGCCAAGGCGCTGCTTTCGGCGGTCTATGAAGGGGCGCTGGTGCCTTTCGATACGGCGCTGAAGATCGAGGCGCGCTGGTTCACGTCGGTGCTGATGAACCCGAGCTCGAGCAACATGATCCGCTCGCTGTTCCTCAACAAGGAGGCGTTGGAGAAAGGCGCGGTGCGGCCAAGGGACGTGCCGGATCAAAGGGTGAGGAAGCTTGGCGTCTTGGGTGCCGGGATGATGGGCGCGGGCATTGCGCTGGTCTCGGTGCAGGCCGGGATCGAAGTGGTGCTGATCGACCAGAGCCAGGAGGCGGCGGAGCGCGGCAAGGCCTATAGCGAGAGCTATTTCAACAAGGGCATCGCGCGTAAGAAATCGACTCCGGAGAGGAAGGCGGCCGCGCTCGACCTCATCACCGCGACCACGGATCTTGAGGAGCTGAAAGGCTGTGACCTGATCATCGAAGCGGTGTTCGAGGACCCGAAGGTGAAGGCCGAGATGACGCAGAAGGTCGAAGCGGTCATCCCGCAGGATTGCATCTTTGCCTCAAATACCTCGACCCTGCCGATCACCGAGTTGGCGAAGGCCTCTGCACGGGCCGAGCAGTTCATCGGCATCCATTTCTTCTCGCCCGTCGAGAAGATGCTGCTGGTGGAGATCATCAAGGGCAAGGAAACCGGCGACCGGGCCGTGGCCAAGGCGCTCGATTATGTGCGCCAGATCCGCAAGACGCCGATCGTGGTCAATGACGCGCGGTTTTTCTACGCCAACCGCTGCATCATCCCCTATATCAACGAGGGCGTGCGGATGATCACCGAGGGCGTCGCCCCTGCATTGATCGACCATGCCGCCGAGTTGATGGGCTTCCCGGTCGGGCCGGTGCAGCTCACCGACGAGACCTCGATCGACCTCGGCGCCAAGATCGCCCGCGCGACCAAGGCCGCGATGGGCGATGCCTATCCCGAGAGCGCGGCGGATGATCTGATCTTCTGGATGGAGGAACAGGGCCGTTTGGGGCGCAAGGCCAAGGCCGGGTTCTTCGATTATGACGAAAAGGGCAAGCGCCAGGGCTATTGGCCGGGGCTGGCGGAAAAATATCCGCTGGCCGAGACCCAGCCCGAGCTGCGCGAGGTGCAGGACCGGCTGATGTTCGTCCAGGTGCTCGAAGCGGTCCGGGCACTGGAGGAAGGCGTATTGATGGACATCCGCGAAGGCGATGTCGGCGCGATCCTGGGCTGGGGCTTCGCGCCCTGGTCGGGCGGGCCGTTGTCCTGGCTCGACATGCTGGGCGCGCCCTATGCGGCGGATCGCTGCGAAGAACTCAGCACCACCTACGGGCCGCGTTTCGCCTGCCCGAATCTGCTGCGCGACATGGCCGAGAAGAACCAGAGCTTCTATGGGCGTTTCGCGCCGGAGAATGCGGCGGCCTGAGATCGTCGATGAGCTGAACATCGGGGGGCGCTGCGGCG
This sequence comes from Sulfitobacter aestuarii, assembly GCF_042685005.1. Lineage (NCBI taxonomy): Bacteria > Pseudomonadati > Pseudomonadota > Alphaproteobacteria > Rhodobacterales > Roseobacteraceae > Sulfitobacter > Sulfitobacter aestuarii. The sequence goes on from NZ_JBHUMP010000014.1 coordinate 88,914, forward strand.
CCCCTTCTCTTTTGCGGCAATTGGCCTCTACGCGTCGCGCTCAAGGCACACAGGATCATTCGGGCAGGCGCGTGGCGCGCAGGGGCAGCGGCGTCTCGCTGCGCAGGGCGATCACCGCGCCCGCGAATGCGATCAGTGCCATGCCGACCAATGCCGACGCCGTGACCTGCTGACCCCAGAGCATCCAGGCCCAGAAGCTTGCGAAGACCAGAAGCGAATATTCAAAGACCGCCACATGCCCCGCCTCGCCGATCTGGTAGGCGCGGAATACCAGCCCGATGCCGATCAGCGAACCGACCGCCTGCACGCCGGTCCACAACAGCAGTTCCGGCGTCTGTGTCACCCAGCCGCGCAGCGCGAAGCCGCCATGGCCTTCCGGACCGCCCGCGGGCAGAATAAGCAATCCAAGCACCCCGAAAAGCATCAGCATGATGAAGAACCCGGCGGTGAGTGCCAGCGTGCCCTCCCCCTCGCACCAGGAGCGCGTCGCCACCGCGCCGATCGCGTAGAGCATCCCGGCCGCGATCGGCAGGAAGGCGACCGGATCGAGCGCCGCCGGATCGGGGCGGATCACCAGCACGGCGCCGAAAAAACCGATGAGCACCGCGCTCCAGCGCAGCGCGCCGACCCGCCCGCCCTGAAACACGACCTTGATCAGCAGCACAAACATCGGCGAGGTGAAGAGCCCCGCGACCACCACCCCGATCGGCATGATTGCGAGGCAGCCAAAGTAAATCAGCATTGCCCCGGCGGTGAAGGCGCTGCGCCCCAGCACCGCACCCCAGCGTTTCGGGCGCAGACGGCCGAACCCCATGGCGGCAATCGCGCCCAAGAGGGCAAGCGCCATGATCCCGCGGATCAGGTGGAACTGCCAGAGCGACCCTTCGGCGGTCAGGTATGGCACGAAATTGTCGGTGAGCCCCAGCGTCGCCATTCCGGCCAATACCACCAACCCCGCCGCGCCCGGTCTCGCCTCCGCTGAACTCATGCCCTTCCCCTCGCACTTTACGACTTTTCAAGCCGTCGCCGCGCCGCAATACTCAGCCCGTACGACTGACATAGGGCATAGGGGTCACATCATGGGATGGATGCAAGATGAAACCGGTCTCGACAAATGTGCCGCCAATCATGTGGCGCTGACGCCGCTGTCCTTTCTGACCCGAGCCGCGCAAGTGTTTCCGGACCGGCTGGCCGTGGTCTATGGCAAGCACCGCAAGAGTTATCGCGAATATCATGCGCGCTGCAGTCAGCTTGCCTCGGCGCTTGTCGGCCTGGGAGTTGTCCCGGGCGATGTGGTGGCGACGCTGATCCCCAACCTGCCCGCCCAAGCCGAGGCGCATTTCGGCGTGCCCGCCTGTGGGGCGGTGCTCAACACGATCAACACCCGGCTCGATGCCGGAACCGTGGCTTTCATCCTCGATCACGGAAGCGCCAGGGTGGTGCTCGTCGACAGCCAATTCATTCCGCTCGCCGAGGCCGCCTGCGCGGCGATGGAGGGCACGGCACCGCAGATTGTCGAAGTGCCTGACGCAGATGCGGGCCACCCGGCCAGTGGCCGCTATCCGCTCTATGAGGATCTCCTTGCCGGGGCCGATGCGGATTTCGCCTGGCAATTGCCGCAAGACGAATGGGAGAGCCTCGCGCTCAATTATACCTCCGGCACCACCGGTCGGCCCAAGGGCGTCGTCTATCACCACCGCGGCGCCTATCTGATGTGCATGGGCACGCTGGTCTCCTGGCGGATGGTGCTGCATCCGGTCTATCTCAGCATCGTGCCGCTGTTTCACTGTAACGGCTGGAACCACGCCTGGCTGATGCCGCTGCTCGGCGGCACGCTGGTCGGCTGCCGCGACATCACGGCCCCGGCGATCTTCAACGCCATTGCCGACGAGGGTGTAACCCATTTCGGCGGTGCGCCGATCGTGCTCAACATGCTGGTCAATGCGCCCGAAAGTGACCGCCGGGAATTTTCGCAGCAGGTCGAGATCTTCACCGCCGGCGCGCCCCCTGCCCCTGCCACCCTGGCAAAGATCGAGACTCTCGGCTTCAATGTCACGCAGGTCTACGGCCTGACCGAGACCTATGGTCATGTCACCGAATGCCTGTGGCGCGGTGAGGCATGGGAGGGGCTGAAGGACGCGGAACGCGCCGCCCTGAAAGCGCGCCAGGGTGTCGCCATGCCGATGATGGAGCATATCACCGTGATGGATGACGGTATGCGAGAAGTGGCGCGGGACGGCAAATCGCAGGGCGAAATCATGATCCGGGGCAATTCGGTGATGAAGGGCTATCTGAAGAACCCGGAGGCCACGCGGGAGGCTTTCGTCGGGGGGTATTTCCATTCCGGCGACATCGCCGTGCAGCATCCGGACGGCTATATCCAGATCGCCGACCGCGCCAAGGACATCATCATCTCGGGCGGGGAGAATATCTCGTCGGTCGAGGTCGAAGGCGTGCTGATGGGCCATCCGGATGTGAACCTTGCCGCGGTCGTGGCCAAGCCCGACGAGAAATGGGGCGAGGTTCCTTGCGCCTTTGTCGAGCTCAAGCCCGGCGCGACGGAGGATGAGGCGGGGCTGATCGCCTTCGCACGTGCGACGCTGGCCGGGTTCAAGACGCCCAAGCAGGTGATCTTCGGCGAATTACCGAAAACCTCGACCGGCAAGATCCAGAAGTTCGAGCTGCGCAAGGAGGCGGCGAGGCTCTGAGCGCCCTTCGGCGGGGGGTCGCGAGGGCCCCGCCTCCTGCGACGCGCGGTGCCCCGGTACCGCTTGACCCATTGTGCCGGATCGCCCCTCTGTTAAACTGCCGCAAAACAACAAAGAGGCAGTGCAGAACCCCCGATGACGGCCCTCACCAAATATGCGCGGATCGAAGCAACCGGTCTCTGGCGCCCGTCTCCCGATGCGCAGCGCCGCGAGGTAATCGTCTCGATCGGCGACGCGACTCTGGTGATCAGCGATCTGCGTGATCAGGCTTTGACCCATTGGTCGCTGGCAGCGGTGATGCGGGCCGATACCGGGCAGCGCCCGGCTCTTTATCATCCGGATGGCGACCCCAGCGAGACGTTGGAACTGCCCGATGACGAGGAGCAGATGATCGACGCGATCGAGACCCTGCGCCGTGCGATCAGCCGCAGCCGCCCGCGGACCGGGCGGCTGCGTTGGGTCGGCATGGCGGTCTCGATGACACTGGTGCTGGCGCTGGCCCTGTTCTGGCTGCCGGGCGCGCTGCAGGATCACACCCTGCGCGTGGTGCCCAAAGCCAACCGCGGGGCGATCGGCGACGCGTTGCTGGCGCGGATCGAACGGGTGTCGGGCCCGGTCTGCAGTGACCGCGACGGCAAGCGCGCGCTTGCACGGCTCGGCACCCGGCTTGCGGTCGGGAAGATTGCGGTGCTGCCGGACATGGCCCGCGCCAGCCTGCATCTGCCGGGCAACCTGCTGCTTCTCGATCGACGCCTGCTCGAACAATACGAGGAACCCGACGTGGCGGCCGGTTACCTGCTCAACGAGGACAGTCTGCGCCGCGCCGGAGACCCCCTGCGCGACCTGCTGGCGGCCGTGGGCCTGTGGGAGAATTTCAGGCTGCTGACCACCGGCAACATTGCGCCGGAAGCGCTCGATGCCTATGTCCAGCACCTTCTGACCGCCCCGCGACCGCAGGCGGAAGCTACGGCGCTACTGGCCCGGTTCGAGGCTGCCGAGATGCGCAGCGCGCCCTATGCCTATGCAAAGGACGCGCGCGGCGAAACCACGCTGGCATTGATCAAAGGCGATCCGATGACGGGGCGAGCGACCCAGCCCCTGCTGTCGGATGCGGACTGGCTGCGCTTGCAGAATATCTGCGGCAGTTGAACAGCACATGCGCCGCCTTAGGGTCGCGCGAAAGCATCCTTGTATCCGGCGCGGCGCAAGTTCACCAGGGCAGCCTGCAGCGCATCGGATCCGGGGAACGGCCCGGCCTGCACCACCATCAGACCGCCGCGGCTCTTCTGGCCGATCCGTGCGGGCAACCCCATGGCGGCGATCCGGCGCGCGCTGCGCCGTGCATTACCGGGGTCGCGAAAGCTGCCGACCTGCACGAAGCGCGGATCCTGAGCTGCCGGGGCAGGACGCGTCTCCTCGACCCGGTTTTTCGAGCGGCTGGAATAGATGGCGCGCGGCTTGTTGCGGATCACCCGTTTCACCACCTTGCCATCACGGCGCACGATCTCGACGGTTCCGAGTTCGCGGCGCTGGGTAGCCAGATCGAGATAGGGATAGACGAGCGGCACGGTCGCGGTTACATCGCGGCCATTGGCCTGATTGATCAATCGGCGCGGCACGCTCTGGGTCCAGATCAGCAGCATGTCGGCCCGCCCCGCGAGGTTCTGCTCGGCACGGCGCGGATTGAGCCGATCGTCGTCCCAGACCCGGCGATAGCCTTGCGGCACCACGACATTGCGGGTGTTAAGCCGCTGGATTGCGACATGTTTGGGCAATATGCGGGTCTGGGCGGTGATCGCGACCTCGCCCCCCCTGCCCCGCTGCGCGACACCGCTCGTCGGGGCGACAGGCTGCACCGGCACTGCTACAGCCTCTGTTAAGGTACGCTCGACCGGGGCCTTGCGGATGACCGGTTTGCTCGTCACCCGACGTTGGGCCGCGGCGGCTTTCAGCGGCTTCGGCGCGGGTGTGACCGGCGCCGGGACGGGGCGCGGGCTTGGCGTGACCTCGGCAGGCGGGTTCAGCGTGATGCGCGGCGCCGCTTCCGCGGCGGGCGCGGCAGGGGCGGCGACAACGCCGGTCAGGCCGCTGGGTTTGTAACCGCAGATGATCTGACGCTGGCGGTTGACCCGCGGCACCCAACTTACATCCCCGTCGATCCCGGCCCTGATGAAAACACAGCCCTTGCTGTCGACATATTGTTTGCCCGTGTAGCTGCGTGGCGGAAACTCGGCGGGCTGCTGCTCAGTGATCTGCGCCTGCGCAGCCATGCTGCCGAGCCCGATGCTAAAGGCGGCCGCGGCAACGGCATTCGCGATGAACCTGCTGATCTTCATATCCTGCCCCGCATCTGATCACCTGGACGATGCAACAACATCTAGCGTGAGTAAAGCGAAGGTCACATAAATCAGGAAAATCCGATGTATTTTCCGACGATTACTTGGTGCCGAACATCCGGTCGCCGGCATCGCCGAGACCGGGCACGATATAGCCGCGCGCATCGATCGCCTCGTCGAGTGCGGCAGTAACGATCGGCACGTCGGGATGCGCTTCCTTCATCCGCGCGACGCCTTCCGGCGAGGCGAGCAGGCAGAGGAAACGGATATTGGTCGCCCCGGCCTGTTTCAGCAGGTCCACTGCCGCGGCGGAGGAATTGCCGGTGGCGAGCATCGGGTCAACGGCGATGACCAGTCGATCTTCCATCGCCTCGGGCACCTTGAAATAATATTGCACCGGCTGCAGCGTCTCCTCATCGCGGTAAAGCCCGACAAAGCCGACCCGCGCCGAAGGGATCAGCTCGAGAACGCCATCGAGCAGGCCATTGCCCGCCCGGAGGATCGAGATCAGCGCCAGTTTCTTGCCGGCCAGCGTCGGGGCGTCCATTTCCTGCATCGGCGTCTCAATACGCTTGGTGGTCATTGGCAGGCCACGGGTCACCTCATAGGCCAACAGCTGGCTGATCTCGCGCAGCAACTGCCGGAACACCGCCGTCGGTGTCGCCTTGTCGCGCATGATGGTGAGCTTGTGCTGGATCAGCGGATGTTCGACGACAGTAAGATGTTGGATGATCTCGGACATGGGGCAGCCTCCTTGATATCTTCTGCTTTTGCCGCGAAACCGGTCCAGCCGCAACCGTTCCCGGCGATCAGGTCGCGGGTTCAGCCCGGTACCGGGACGCCGAGATGGGTGGCCACGATCCCCGCAACATCGCAGAATCCGATCTGCCCGAGCGTTCCGGCTCCGGTTCCGGCGATCAGCACCGGCACGCGTTCGCGCGTGTGGTCGGTGCCGGGCCATGTCGGGTCATTGCCGTGATCGGCAGTCAGCACGAGCATGTCCTCATCGCGCAGGTTGTCAATCAGCCCGGCAATCTCACGGTCGAACCATTCAAGCGCGCGGGCATAGCCCGAAACATCGCGCCGATGGCCGTGGATCGCATCGAACTCGACGAAATTGGCGAAGGTCAGCGACCCTTCCGGCGCCTCCGCCACCAGGTTGCCAAGGTGACGCATCAGCTCCGCATCCTTGCCCTTGCGCAGTTCGTCGAACCCTTGCATCGAGAAGATATCGCCGATCTTGCCGAGCGCGAAACAGCTCCCCCCGGCATTCTGCACCCAGTTGCTCAACACCGGTCGGGGCGGCGCGATCGCATAATCGCGCCGGTTTCCGGTCCGCTCGAAACCCTGTTCCGGCGTTCCGGTGAAGGGCCGCGCGATCACCCGGCCGACCTTCATCGCGTGCAGGCTCGGTGCGATTTCCTCGCAGAGCGTGAGCAGCCTGTCGAGCCCGAAGGTTTCTTCATGGGCCGCAATCTGGAACACGGAATCCGCGGAAGTGTAGCAGATCGGCCAGCCGCTTTGCATATGCTCGGCGCCGAGCCGTTCGATGATCGCGGTGCCGGGGGCGTGGCAATTGCCGAGGATCCCCTCGGTCCCCGCAGCTTCGGCGACCCGTGTGACCAGTTCGGGCGGAAAGGACGCGTCATTTTCCGGGAAAAAATGCCAGTCCCAGGGCACCGGCAGCCCGGCCAGTTCCCAATGGCCCGAGGGCGTATCCTTGCCGCGCGATATCTCGGTGGCCGCGCCCCACCGGCCCCTCGGCTCCTCTGTCGGCATCGGCAGCTCGAGGCCGCTGGCCAGCGCGATCGCCCTCTCGAGCCCGAGGGCGGAAAGACAGGGGATCCGCAAAGGGCCGCTGCGCCCCTCGTCCGCCTCACCGGCGGCGCAGGCCTCGATGATATGGCCGAGCGTGTTGGCGCCGGTATCGCGCAGATCGCCGTTGAAATATTGCGCCGCATCCGGCGCGCCGCCGATCCCGGCGGAATCCATCACGGCCAGAAACGCACGGCCCATCAGCCTATCCTTTCGAGTATCAATTCCTGCCCCGCCGGGGGCGTCTCCGAGAGGGTGAAGGCGGCCTGCACCGCCGCGACGGCCTGTGCGGCCTCTGCGTCATTGCGCGCATGGACCTGCGCGAGAACCGCGTCTCTCTCGACCCGGGCACCGAGGCCAATGACCTGCGAAAGCCCGACCGCCGGATCGATGACATCGCTCTTTTGCGCGCGCCCGCCGCCGAGCGCCACGACCGCAAGTCCCAGCGCCTCGCCATCAATGGCGCCGACATGGCCCGCCGCTCCGGCCCGCACCTCGCGACGCACCGGGGCCTGCGGCAACAGCTCGGACCAGCTTTCGAGGAAATCGTCAGGGCCGCCCATTGCCGCGATCATCCGGGCAAACCGCTCGGCGGCGGCGCCGCTGCGGATTGCCCCGCGGATCGCTGCCGCGCCCTGGCCCGCATCGGCGGCCAGCCCGCCATGGGCCAGCAGGACACCCCCCAGTTCGGCGGTGATCTCGGCCAGCGCCCCGCCCGTTCCGCCGCAGAGCACCTGCATCACCTCATGCACTTCCAGCGCATTGCCGAGCGCCGGAACCAACGGGGCGTTCATGTCGCTGATCAACGCGGTGCAGCGGCAGCCCGCCTGGTTGGCGGTCACGCAGAGCGCCTGCGCCAATGCCCGGCCCGCCGCAATGTCCTTCATGAAAGCACCGCTGCCGACCTTGACGTCGAGCACCAGCGCATCGAGCCCCGCCGCCAGCTTCTTGGAAAGGATCGACGCGGTGATCAGGTCGATCGAGTCGACCGTGGCGGTGACGTCACGCAGGGCATAGAGCCGCCGATCCGCGGGGGCGATCTCGGCGCTGGCGCTGACGATGGCGCAGCCGGTATCGGCGACCAGATCGCGAAATGCCGTCTCGTTCAGTTGCGTCGAAAGCCCGGGGATCGCCTCGAGCTTGTCGAGCGTGCCCCCGGTATGACCGAGGCCGCGCCCCGAAATCATCGGCACATAGGCACCGCAGGCGGCCAGCGCCGGGGCCAGCAGCAGCGAGACGCAATCACCGACGCCGCCGGTCGAATGTTTGTCGAGCACCGGCCCGTCGAGCCCCCAGTCGAGCACCCGGCCGGAATCCCGCATCGCCAGGGTCAGCGCCACACGACCCGCCTCATCGAGCCCGTTGCGGCAAATCCCCATGGCGAAGGCCCCGGCCTGCGCATCGCTGAACGTGTCATCGGCCAGGCCCTGCGCGACAAAGGCCAATTCCGCCGGATCGAGCGCCTCGCCATGGCGCAGCCTGCCGAGAATGGTGCGCGCCTGCATCGTTCAGCCCTCCATATGGGCGGCGCCAAAGGCACCGGGCAGCAGCTCGGCAAGCGTGCATTGCTCCTCGACCCCGCCGGTCGTGGCCATCACCACCGGCATGTCCGCCTGTCCGAATTCCGCGAGCTTCTGGCGGCAACCGCCGCAGGGGGTCACGGGCATGGGCGATCCGGCGATGACATAGGCACCGGTCAGCCGCGTCTCGCCCGCTGCCACCATCGCGGCGATGGCACCGGCCTCGGCACAGGTGCCCTCGGGATAGGCGACATTCTCGACATTGCAGCCGACATAGACCGCGCCAGAGCCCGCGCGCAGCGCCGCGCCGACCTTGAACTTCGAATAGGGCGCATAGGCGTTCTCGCGCACCTTCGCCGCCGCCGCACGCAATTCTTCCATGATCAAGCCTCCCGTTTTCTCCTCTATACGAAGCCGACTGCCGAAATGCACCGGTAATCCGCGCCCGGTAGCGTCGCGGCAGTCCATTCCGGCTGCACGGTCCGGCGAAGGAGCGGGCGGCAGCGAAATGCCGTGTTGGCGCGGCGATGCGAATAGTTTAACACTAAACCATTCTCTGCGAAGGAGTTCTTGACGATGACCGACACGCCCAATGCGCGGCAGGCTGCCCTTGATTACCACGAGTTTCCGAAACCCGGAAAACTCGAGATCCGCGCCACGAAACCGCTGGCCAATGGCCGCGATCTGAGCCGGGCCTATTCACCCGGCGTTGCCGAGGCCTGTATCGAGATCAGGGACGACCCTGCCAGCGCCGCACGCTATACGGCACGGGGCAATCTGGTGGCGGTGATCAGCAATGGGACAGCGGTTCTGGGGCTCGGGAATATCGGCGCGCTGGCTTCCAAGCCGGTGATGGAGGGCAAGGCCGTCCTGTTCAAGAATTTCGCCGGGATCGATTGCTTCGACATCGAAGTCGATCAGTCCGATCCGGAAAAGCTCGCCGAGATCGTCTGTGCGCTCGAACCCTCCTTCGGCGCCATCAACCTCGAGGACATCAAGGCGCCCGATTGTTTCATCGTCGAGCGGATCTGTCGCGAGCGCATGAACATCCCGGTGTTTCACGACGATCAGCACGGCACCGCGATCGTGGTCGGCGCGGCCGCGACCAATGCGTTGCATGTGGCAGGCAAGCGGTTCGAGGATATCAAGATCGTATCCACCGGCGGCGGCGCAGCCGGGATCGCCTGTCTCAACATGCTACTGAAACTCGGGGTGCGGCGCGAGAACATCTGGCTCTGCGACATTCACGGGCTGGTCTACGAGGGCCGCGAGATCGACATGAACCCGAGCAAGGCGGAATTCGCGCAGGAAAGCGAGTTGCGCGACCTCCGCGAGGTGATCGCCGGGGCGGATCTGTTCCTTGGCCTGTCCGGCCCCGATGTCTTGAGTCCCGACATGGTCAAGCAGATGGCGCCCCGTCCCATCATCTTCGCCCTCGCCAATCCGACGCCGGAGATCCTGCCCGATCTCGCCCGCGCGGTCGCCCCCGATGCGATCATCGCCACGGGCCGGTCGGATTTTCCGAACCAGGTCAACAACGTGCTCTGCTTCCCCTTCATTTTCCGCGGCGCACTCGATGTCGGTGCGACGCAGATCAACGACGAGATGCAGCTCGCCTGTATTAACGGGATCGCGGCACTGGCCCGCGCCACGACCTCGGCCGAGGCTGCGGCGGCCTATCAGGGCGAGCAGCTCACTTTCGGTGCGGAATATCTCATCCCCAAACCGTTCGACCCGCGGCTCGTCGGGGTGGTCTCGACCGCAGTGGCCAAGGCGGCGATGGAAACCGGCGTCGCGACGCGGCCGATCGGGGATCTCGACGCCTATAAACGCAAGCTCGACAGTTCGGTGTTCAAATCCGCGCTGCTGATGCGACCGGTGTTCGAGGCCGCCCGTTCCGCGTCGCGGCGCATCGTCTTTGCCGAAGGCGAGGATGAGCGCGTGCTGCGCGCCACCCAGGCGATGCTGGAGGAGACCACCGAGCGGCCTATCGTGATCGGCCGCCCCGAGGTGATCGAGCGGCGCATCGAGCGCGCCGGGCTGACCATCAGGCTCGGCCAGGATGTCGATCTGGTGAACCCGGAAAACGATCCGCGCTACCGCGATTACTGGGAGAGCTATCACCAGCTCATGTGTCGGCGCGGCGTGTCGCCCGACATCGCCCGCGCGGTGATGCGCACCAATACCACCGCGATCGGCGCGGTGATGGTGCATCGCGGCGAGGCGGATTGCCTGATCTGCGGGACATTCGGCGAGACCCGCTGGCATCTCAATTACATCGAGCAGGTGCTGGGACGCGACGGCTTCCGCGCGCATGGCGCCCTTTCGATGATGATCCTCGAGGACGGCCCCCTGTTCATCGCCGATACCCAGGTGCATCTGCGGCCCGATCCGCAGCAGATCGCCGAAATCGCCATCGGCGCGGCGCGGCATGTGCGGCGTTTCGGGATCGAGCCAAGGGTGGCGCTCTGCTCGCAGAGCCAGTTCGGCAACCAGGGCGAAGGCTCCGGCAACCGGCTGCGTGCGGCCATCGCGCTTCTCGATGAAATGAAACCGGATTTCAGCTATGAGGGCGAGATGAACATCGACACGGCGCTCGACCCCGAGCTGCGCGCCCGGCTGCTGCCCGGCAACCGCATGGAGGGTCCAGCCAACGTGCTGGTCTTCGCCCATGCGGATGCCGCTTCCGGTGTGCGCAACATCCTCAAGATGAAGGGCGGCGGGCTCGAGGTCGGACCGATCCTGATGGGCATGGGCAACCGGGCCCATGTGGTGACCCCGGCCATCACGGCGCGCGGGCTGCTCAACATGGCGGCCATCGCGGGCACGCCGGTGGCCGAATACGGCTGACACCGGCCGACGGTTTCTGACGGGCAATGCCGCCCCGGGCGATCCGGGGCGGCCCCTTGCGGGCTACTGAACGGGTTACTTCTGCGGCGGCTTGCCGCCGGGTTTGGACGGAGACTTCTTGGTCTGAGGTTTCGGCGAAGTAGCCATGTCGATGCTCGCATATGCAAAACGGTGCCGCGGGATGCGTCACCTGACACTGACAATGCGCCGGGAATCGCGATACGCCAAGGTCGGTTTCCGCCATGAATGTCGCGTTTGCGCGTCACGCGCCAAAGCTTGCCGATTTCCGCCCCGCATGAGGCCGACCGCCCCGGTGGCAGCAACCTTGCCCTTGCTCTCCGGCGGTCTTAACAACGTCGGGCAAGAGGGAGGAATACCATGGGATACCGCGAGACCTATCAGCAATGGCAAGACGATCCGGAAGCATTCTGGCTTGACGCAGCCCAGGCGATCGACTGGATCGAGCCGCCCCGACAGGCGCTCTTCGACCGCGGCGACGATCTATATGAATGGTTTGCCGACGCGCGGCTCAACGGGTGCTACAACGCGGTAGACCGTCATGTGGAGAATGGTCGGGGCGCGCAGCTGGCGATCATCCATGACAGCCCGATCACCGGCAGCCAGCAGAAGATTACCTATGCTGAGCTGCAGACCCGCGTGGCCGCTCTCGCCGGAGCGCTGCAGGCGCGTGGCGTGGCCAAGGGCGACCGGGTGGTGATCTACATGCCGATGGTTCCCGAGGCGCTGGAGGCGATGCTGGCCTGCGCGCGGATCGGCGCGGTACACTCGGTGGTCTTCGGCGGGTTTGCCGCCAATGAGCTCGCGGTGCGGATCGATGATTGCACACCGAAGGCGATCCTCGCCGCTTCCTGCGGATTGGAGCCGGGCCGGGTCGTCCCCTACAAGCCCCTGCTCGATGCGGCCATCGAACAGGCGACGCACAAGCCCGAGACTTGCATCATCCTGCAACGCGAACAGCAGCCCTGCGAGCTGACCGCGGGCCGTGATGTCGACTGGCAGGAAGCCAAGACCGATGTGACGCCAGCGGAATGTGTTCCGGTCGAGGGCAATCACCCGGCTTATATCCTCTATACCTCCGGCACCACAGGCGCTCCGAAAGGGGTGATCCGTCACACGGCGGGACATCTGGTGGCGCTGCACTGGACGATGAAGAACATCTATGACGTCGATCCCGGCGATGTGTTCTGGGCGGCGTCCGATGTCGGCTGGGTCGTCGGCCATTCCTACATCTGCTACGGCCCGCTGGTACATGGCAACACGACCGTGGTCTTCGAGGGCAAGCCGGTCGGCGCGCCGGATGCGGGCACGTTCTGGCGGGTGATCGAAGAGCACAACGTGCGCAGCTTCTTCACCGCCCCGACGGCGATCCGCGCGGTGAAACGCGAGGACCCGACTGGCGAATATCGCCGGAAATACGACCTGTCCTGCCTGCGTGCGCTCTACCTGGCCGGTGAACGCGCCGACCCCGACACGATCGAATGGGCGCAGGAACTGCTCGGCAAGCCGGTCTATGACCATTGGTGGCAGACCGAAACCGGCTATACGATCGTGGGCAACCCGGCAGGACTCGAGCCGTTGCCGGTCAAGATCGGCTCTCCTACCGTGGCCATGCCGGGCTATGACGTGCAGATCCTCGACGAGACGGGCCAACCGCAGAAACCGGGCGAGCTCGGCGCCATCGCGATCAAGCTGCCGCTGCCGCCCGGCACCCTGCCCGACCTCTGGAACGCGACCGACAGGTTCCGCAAATCCTACCTCACAACCTTCCCGGGGTACTACGAGACCGGTGATGCCGGGATGATGGACGAGGACGGTTACCTCTATATCATGGCGCGCACCGATGACGTGATCAACGTGGCCGGGCATCGGCTCTCCACCGGCGCAATGGAAGAAGTGCTGGCAGGCCATCCGGATGTCGCCGAATGTGCGGTTGTCGGGGTCAGCGATGCGCTGAAGGGTCAGGCCCCAGTCGGGTTCATCTGTCTCAGCAAGGGGGTCGATCGCCCGCATCAGGAGATCATCGACGAATGCGTGGCGCGGATGCGGGCGCAGATCGGGCCGGTCGCGGCCTTCAAACAGGCGCTGGTGGTGGACCGTCTGCCGAAGACCCGTTCCGGCAAGATCCTGCGCGCCACCATGGTGAAGATCGCCGACAGCGAGAGCTTCAAACCGCCCGCCACCATCGACGACCCGGCGATCCTCGACGAGATCAAGGCAGCATTGCAAAAGATCGGCTTTGCGCGGGGGTGATGCCCAAATGAACGGGGCGGCCCCGCAGGACCGCCCCATCACTCATAACCTTCGCAACGCTCACTGGCGTGCGGCAAACTCGTCAATCTGGCGTTCGGCTTCGTCTTTCTCGCAGCCGTAACGTTCCTGAATCTTACCGGCCAACTGTTCGCGGTTGCCGTTTAGCTGAGCGACTTCGTCATCGGTCAGATCGCCCCATTGCTCTTTCACCTTGCCGGTGAATTGCTTCCAGTTTCCTTCGATACGATCCCAATTCATCGTCTATCCTCCTATCGCAGGTGGTGAGGCCGGGCAGCGTATCGCGCCCTGCCTCTCAGTGTCCCAACGTGCAGGATGAGCGAGATGTTCCGCCCGCCAGCTTGCCTTCGGCTTAACCACGTCCGGCTCGGCAGAAACCCGCCTCAGTTGAATTGTTCGCGGATCAGCCGTTCCTCAAGCCCGTGCCCGGGATCGAAGAGGATGCGATGGGAGATCTCCGGCTCCGACCGGATCAGCACGCGGATCACATCACGGCTGGACTTGCCGTCGGCATCGGCCATGACCGGACGTTTCTGCGGTTCGAGCACGTCGATCTGCACCTCGGCACGTTTCGGCAACAGTGCCCCGCGCCAGCGCCGCGGGCGGAAGGCGGACATCGCGGTCAGGGCCAGCACATCGGCACCGATCGGCAGAATAGGACCATGGGCGGAATAATTATAGGCGGTCGAGCCCGCAGGCGTCGCCACAAGCGCGCCATCGCAGACCAGCTCCTCCATGCGCAACCGGCCATCGACCGTGATACGCAGCTTCGCCGCCTGCGGCCCGGCACGCAGCAGCGAGACTTCGTTGATCGCCAGCAATCGCGAGACGCTGCCGTCGGAATGAGAGGCACGCATCGCCAGCGGGTTGATCACCTCTTCCTCCGCTGCCGCCAGACGGTCACGCAGATCGCTTTCGGAATATTCATTCATCAGGAAGCCGATGGTGCCGCGGTTCATCCCGTAGACTGGCGCATTCAGCCTTTGCGTCTCATGCAGGGTCTGGAGCATGAATCCGTCACCGCCGAGCGCGACGATCACCTCGGCCTCCTCTTGGGCCACGTCGCCATAGCGCCCCACGAGAGCGGCGCGGGCAGTTTGGGCCACGGTGGCGCGGCTGGCGGCAAAGGCGATCTTCATTTCGGATTCCTGAATGTGGTCGAGGTTTCCGATGAACCTCATTTGACCTCGAAACAATCACATTATGTCCCGCGCCACCAGTATTGCCGCAGTTTTAATGCGCAGCGTCGGATTCCAGCCTTTCCGCATCGTGCCGTTTCCGATAGGAAACCGGCCAAACGACCTCAACAAGGAATGTTCCATGTCCGACTTCTTCACCGCCACCTTGGCCGCCACCGACCCGGATATCGCCGCCGCCGTCACCAACGAGCTCGGCCGCCAG